>JBCCLJ010000117.1:0-21598 GCA_039026915.1 Acidobacteriota bacterium | reverse complement strand
GTAGCCATGGGTCGGCTGCACGCTGAGCGCCTTCAGAATCAGCAGGTCGAGCGTTCCCTTCAAGAGGGGTATCTGTTCCGACATCGAGAGGTCTCCTTCTCCGATCAGAGCGTTGCTGCAACTCTGTACGCAACACTTACCCGTGAGTTCTACGGGGAACAATCTACATCGAACGGAGGCCCGGGCTGGCGAGTCCGTGACACAGGTGTCAAGCTGAGTTCATGACGAGGGTCCTTCGTTCTTCGCCACCGCGCCGCTGCTTTCGGGGGACGACTGCCCTTGTCTGAGGGACTGGACATCCGCACGCTGATGGTGTGCGCCGGTGCGGTCAACATCACGCTCGCCGCGCTCATGGTCACCCTGTCGCTGACGCGACGGACCTATCCCGGTTTCCACCTCTGGACGCTCGGATTCGTCGCCGGCGGCGTCGGCAGCGCCCTCCTGGCTCTGCGCGGCGTCGTCCCCGACTTTCTTTCGATGGTCGTCGGCAACTACGGCATCGTCGGTTTCTCTCTCTTCCTCGGTCGCGGACTCGCGGTCTTCCTCAGGCGGCCCCAAAGGCCTGTCTTCGAGGCCTTCTGGCTCATCGTTCTGGGCATCGGCCTCGTCTGGAGCTCGTTCGTCGAAGTGAGCGCTCGAGATCGCGCGCTCGTGGTGATGACGGTCTTCCTCGTCTTCACGCTGCGCGTGATCGTCGTCGCCTACCGCGGCGGCGCCCGCAATGGCGATCGCCCCGACTGGCTCCTGGTCGCCGTGCTCGTCCTGGGATTCTGCTCAGCCTCCGCGCGCATCGTGCTGACGATCGTCTCACCGCCATCGCCATCCTTCCTCGAGCAGGGACCTGCCCTGGGCATCACGCTGCTTCTCTTCACCCTGGTCAGTATCGGCAGCATGAGCGCCGCCGTCAGTCTGAACTCACGGCGTCTCGAGCACGAGCTGAGTCAGTCCGAGCTCGGGCTCCAACGGGAGCAGGCGACACTCGAAAGACTCAACCGCGAACTCAGCGAGCTCGCGGTGCGCGACGGATTGACCGGACTTCACAACCGCAGGCACTTCGACGAGGTCCTCGAGCGCGAATGGCACCGCCTGGCGCGCGCGCGACGGCCTCTCTCTCTGGCCCTCATGGACATCGACCACTTCAAGGAGTTCAACGATCTCTACGGCCACCAGCAGGGCGACGAGGCGCTACAGACGGTGGCTCAGGTCGTCGAAGCCGCGGTCAAGCGGACGTCCGACGTCGCGGTGCGCTACGGCGGTGAGGAGTTCGCCCTCGTTCTTCCCGAGACCGACGCTCACGGCGCACGGCAGATCGCCGAGCGCATCGTCTCGGTCCTCCGGGAGCGGGGAATCCCTCACGAAGGTTCGCAAGCCGGCCCCTCGCTGTCCCTGAGCATCGGACTCGCGACACTGGTTCCAGGAGCCGGCACGGTGCCCGATACCTTGGTCGCTCTGGCCGACGAAGCGCTGTATCGGAGCAAGAAAGAGGGCCGCAACCGACTCAGCGAAGCCGTCGCGCCGGACCCCGCAGCGGCCCGCTGAACGTGAGGAAGAGCGTCATCGGGAGCCGTGCCTGACGTTCGTACGAAGTCTTTCGTAGACAAACTACGAAGAACTTCGTAGGATGGCTGCATGGTCAAAGAAGTCAAGTCTCGCGCCGCGCGTTCCGAGCCCACCGAGGCCGAGCTGGAGATCCTCGAAGTCCTCTGGGACCGGGGACCCTCGACCGTCGCGGAGACGGCCGCGAAGCTTCCGCATCGTCCCGGCTACACCACGGTCTTGAAGCTCCTGCAGATCATGCTCGGCAAGGGTTGGGTCGAGCGGGACGAGAGCTCTCGCCGTCACGTCTACGCAGCGAGGGTCACCCGCTCCGAAGCGCGAAGCCGCCTCGTGGGCAATCTGCTGCGGCGAGCGTTCGGCGGTTCGCCGAGCGGGCTCGTGCTGCACGCCCTGGAGAGCCAACCCGTCTCCGAGGAGGAGCTCGAGAAGATCGAGGCGGCCCTCGCGGAGGCGCGGCGTCGGCGCGACGAGGAGACGTCATGATCGCGCTCCTCGAACTCTGGGACGTCGCCGGCCGCGCCGTCGTGAGCGCCACCTGGCAGGTGTCGCTGGTGGGGCTTCTCTACCTCGGGCTTCGACTCGTGGTTCATCGGCCCGAAGTGCGCTACCTCTTTTCCTTCGCTCTCCTGCTCGTCGCTTTGGGATGGCCGTTGATCAGCGCGCTCGAAGTCGAACGCCTGAGCCCATCGAGTCTCTGGATCGCAGTCGGCGCCGAGACTTCTCCGGAGACGCCGAGCAGGGCCGCTGTCGGCGTCTCTCTGCAGGAGGCGAGTCCGAGCACCCGCACGACCGTGAGGTCCACCTGGCCGGTGCGCGCTCTCGGCGCAGCCTGGCAGTGCGGTGCGCTTCTTCTCCTGCTGCGGCTCGGCTGGAGCGGCGTGCTCGAGCGCCGGCGGTTCCTCGGCTGCGCACAGCCGCTCGAGGCTCCTCTCGACGCCCGACTTCGAGCCCTCGCTCGCCGCAGCGGCGTCGCCGACGTCGCGCTGTTCGCATCGACGACGGTGTCGTCTCCCTGTGCTCTCGGCGTCCTGCGCCCCATTGTCCTCTTTCCCCTTTCGTCCTTGACCGGTCTCTCTACAGCGCAGCTCGAGGCTCTCGCTCTACATGAGCTCGCCCACGTCCGTCGGCACGACTACCTTGCCCACGTCGTCCAGTCGGTCGCTGAGACGCTGCTCTTCTTCCACCCGGTCGCCCGGTGGTTGTCGAACGAAGTGCGACGCGAGCGCGAGCTCTGTTGCGACACCTGGGCTGCGCGTCGCGTCGAGCCGCTGGTGCTCGCCGAGGCTCTCAGCGCTCTCGAGCGCGCCCGCAGCAACGGCCGGCTGGCTCACGCAGCCAACGGTTCGAACCTTCCCGACCGCATCGAGCGCCTGCTGTCGACCGAACCCCATCGACCCAACAACCATCCCCTGGGAGGACCCCTTCAGATGTTTTCTCACTTACGTTCTTCTCTGCGCTCCGATCGTCCCCACATCGCCTCTGGAACGGCGGCCCTCCTTCTGGCTGCGGCCCTCGCGCTCCCGACGGTCCTCCCGCTCGAAGCCCGTGCGCGTGCAGCAGAGGAAGAGCTCGTCCTCCTGAACGCGCAGCTCCTGGTCCTCGAAGAGGGACACTCAGCGACACTGACGGACGGCTGGCAGCTCTTGGGCGAGGTGTCACCGTCACTTCAGATGGCGCGATTCCCGGAATCCGAGCTGACCCGCCGGGTCGAGGCTTCGTCGATCGACGAGGCGCTGGTCGCCGGCAGCGGTCGCTTCGTCACGGCACCGAAGATCCTGACGCGCGTCGGCGAGGCCGGCAGCATTCAAACGGGTCTCTCGCAGGTCGACGCTTCGCTACGCCTGGATTTCGCGACGCGGCGGGTGGGCGACCAGCTGCTCCTCGACGTCACCACCGACGTCCTCGCAGAGAGACACTCTTCCGCGACCAAGGTTCTCGAAGATCACCTCATCTCCGAAGGCGAGATCGTGGCCCTCGTCGACCCCTTCGTCTCGGAGCAGGCCGCCTTCGCGGAAGAAGCGACCCATGAATGGCTCCTGCTCGTCTCCCTGCGCACGCTCGGACCGGACCTCACGGAAGAAGAGCGTCAAACGAAGAAGAACCAGCCCTTCGGGCTCGTCTACCGACCGGAGTACCTGGGCGACGCGATCACGCTGTCGCTGCTCGATGCCGACCTCCGAGAGGTCCTGGCAGCGCTCTCGAGGCTGACCGGGACGCAGCTCGCACTCGATCCGGAGATCGGAGAATCACCGGTGACCGTCGAGCTCCAGAGCGTGCCTTGGGATCAGGCGCTGGAGCAGATCCTGAAGCTCAACTGCCTCGCCTACACGACCGAGCGAAACGACACCGTGCGCGTCCGTCGGGCCGAGCTTCCGTGCCGCTTCACGGGACGAAAGGACGTCGACCGCACCCAGTAACATCGCCGCGTGTCTACCGAATCGAAGGCTCGCTCGAAACTCGGCACCTACTCGCTTACGGTCTTGGCGACCGCCGCTCTGACGCTCTCCGGCACCTTCGTCGGCGCGCTGACCGGCGTGCTCTTCGTCCGCTTCTTCGTGCCTGCGACCGGCATGGGCTGGGACCGGCTCGCCGACGCGCTGGGCGGCCTCATGCTCGGTGGAGTCGTCGGCCTGTTCGGCGGTGCCCTCCTCTCCTGGCGACTCGAGCGCAGCACTCGCAACCGAGCGGCCCTCGCCGCGCTGGCGTCGTGCTTCGCCCTCCTGCTGCTTCTTCGCGCACTCGCAGGGGACCGGCAAGACGGGTCTCCAGCCCACCCACCGAAGACTCCCACCGCGGCGGCGCCCGGCGGCCCGTGACTCGAGACGGCATTCGCCGGCCTTCGAATCGAAGGCCACCGGAAGGAGTCTGTGCTTGCGCGGCAGGAGGCCGATGACGGCGTTCTCCACCTCGTCGCCGTCAACGACCGCTCGATGCACACCGAGGTCGGCTGGGGACTCGAAGGCTCGTTCACCGACGCTCACAGCCGGAGGATCCCCGACCAGATCGTCAAGCCGCGCTTTCAGCAGGGATTTCGGAGGAGGCGGTGCCAGCGGCGGCTGGCGAATCCCCCGCCTCGCCTGGACATCGACAGCATGGAAGCGAGAGGATCGGGTCAACCCAAAGACGAAAGGAGCCTCATGACGACTCTCTACGATGCAACCGTCGCGCGCTTTCTCCAGACGCTCCAAGCCACCGAAGGCGTTCTGCAGAAGGGAGCCGACTGGTGCGCCGAGACCGGTACCGATCCAGGAGAGCTCGTGAGCTCGAAGCTGCGCGACGACATGCTGCCGCTGCTCTTTCAGGTCGTCTCGGTCCACCACCACTCGCTCAACGCGATCCGCGGCGTCGAGGCCGGCAGCTTCAGTCCTCCTCCGTCACTCGACCTCGACTACCCCGGCCTGCAGGAGCTGATCGCGACGACGCGCAGCGAGCTGGAGACCTTCGAGCCCGAGGCGATCGAAGCCCTCGCCAACCGCGACCTGACGTTTTCCGGCTCGTCCTTCTCCGTCGACTTCGTCGGCCGCGACTTTCTGCTGAGCTTCTCGGTGCCCAACTTCTTCTTTCACTCGACGACCACCTACGCGCTGCTCAGAATGCACGGCGTGCCTCTCGGCAAGCGAGACTTTCTCGGCGCACTCAGCATCAAGCGTTGAGCAGCAGCAGATCGAAAGAACCGAACTGAGGGGACCGACATGAAGACCGACGAATCGCCGGAACGACTCCCGCTCGACCGACGTCAGCTCCTCCTCGGCGCTGCTGCGACAGTCCCCCTGCTGAGCCAGTGCGCCGGACCGGTGCAGCAGGCCTCTCCCGAACCTCAGGACGGATGGACGCCGCCCACCACCGAGGCCCGCCGAGCGCTCGTCGCCGAAGCCGCCTTCGGACGCAAACAGGGAGTCTCGAGCCAGTCCGGACTTGCGATCTGCACGCACCCACTCGCTTCGTCGGCCGCGGCCGACATGCTTCGACTCGGCGGCAATGCGGTCGACGGCGTGCTCGCCGCGAGCATCGCGCAGGCCGTCGTCGAGCCGCATATGACGACACTCAGCGGCTGCCTCTCGATGCTCTACTTCGACGCGGCTACGGGAGAGACGACCTACGTCAACGGCATGATGGCAACGCCGCAGTCGCACCCCTTCCTGAGCGAGCCCGACTTCACCAAGCTGATGTCGATGAGCCGCAACGGCGGTCTCGCCTTCGTGCCCGGCTTCTGGGGCGGCTTCGAGGCAGCTCATGAGCGGTACGGGGCCCTGGAGCGAAAGACGGTCATGGCACCGGCAATTCACTACGCGCGCGAAGGCTTCGAGATCCACCCCTTCCTCTGGGGTGAGATGTTCATCGAGTCGGCAGCGCTCGGCGCCGTTCCCGAGAGCCGAGAAATGTACTTCCGCGACGGAGCGCTCCTCAACGTCGGCGACCTGCTGGTGCAGTCGCGACACGCGGACACTCTCGAGCGACTCGCCGAGGAGGGCGGCGACTACTTCTACCGCGGCGAGTTCGCTCGTCGCTACGCCAAAGCCGTGCAGGCCGCAGAGGGCTTCGTCACCGCGGAGGACATGGCCGCCTACGAGGGTCTGTGGCAGGAGCCCGCCAAGAGCACCTATCGCGGATATGACGTCGTCGCCTCGCCGGCGCCCGACTTCGGCGGCCAGGCGTTCCTCGAGATCATGAACATGGTCGAGCTGATCGACGTGCAGGCGCAGGGCCCCGCCAACGAGTCTCCTGAGAGCACGCTCAAGATGATGCAGATCATCGGGCGCGTCTACGCCGACGCAGTGTCCGGGAACTTCAGCGGCAACGGCCCGAGCGTCGAGAAGGCATTGTCGAAGGAATACGCGATCGAGCGGTTCGCCAAACTCGACGGCAAACCCCTGAGCCCCTACGACGCCTTCGCCACGCCGCCACCGGGGTCGAACCACGTCACGGTGGTCGACGCGGCGGGCAACGTCGCGACCGTTCTTCATTCGGTGATGTCTCTGCCCTTTACCACGGGCATTTACGTCGACGGCGTCTACGTCTGCGCCAGCGGCGTGCATCTCGGCTCGGGCACGCCGGAGCCCGGCGGGCGGGCGTTCGCGCGCATCTGCCCCAACCTCTTCCTCAAGGAAGGCAGGCCGGTGCTCGCCTCCGGCTCCCCCAGCGTGTCCCTCACAGAGAACATCGTGCAGACGTCGACTCAGCTGCTCGACTTCGGCGTGGACATCGAGACGGCCGTGCACCTGCCTCGTTTTGGAGGATCGTCGATGAACGATTTCACCGCTCTGATGATCGAAGCCGACATGGGCGAGACGACGGTCGCGGCATTGCGCGATCAGGGCGCCAAACTCGAGGTGGTGAACCCCTGGAACTGGACCCACGGCTCATTCGACGGGATTGCCATCGCGGAAGACGGCACCGCCAGCGCCTGCGGCGATCCGAGGCGTACGGCGCAGGCGAAGAGCGCCTAGCTCGGAGTCGGTGGCCTCAGCCGGCGGCGCGGTCGAGCCAGGGCTCGAAGCGCATCGTGAGGTGTCGGTTCAGTTCCAGAGCCTTCTGAAGATCTGTCTTGGCCTGATCGGCCTGGCCGACGAGCATTCGCAGAGCGCCTCGGACGGCCAGAGCCCGCCCATGGGTGGCATTCAGTGAGAGGGCTTCGTTGGCCGCCGCGAGTCCCTCCGAGAGAAGATCACGCCGATCGGGCTCTGCACGGAAGAGCTCCTCGGTCCGCAGAATCACGCGTGCTTTCGCGTACCAGTTGGCGACGTCCCCCGGCTCGACTTCGCAGGCGCGATCGACGTCGCGCAGGGCGTCGCGAGCCAGCTCCCGGCCTTGCGCCCCCCCTGAGCGCGGCCGCGAGGGCCGTGCGGGAGAAGGCCCGCTCGACAAAGGCACTGTCCTTGTCGTCGTCCCGCTCGAGAGCCGCGCCCACGCTGCGCAGTGCTCGAGAGACAGCAGCAGCCGGGTCGGAACCTTGCTCTAGGAGGTACTCCGCGTCGACCCTCCAGGAGCGTGCGACGTCGACATACGCAGCAACTGCAAAGTCCCACTCCTCGAGACCTCGGTTGTAAGAGTCCCGTGAAAGCGCTGTCAACTGCGTCGGATCGAGACCCTGTAGGTGACGGTAGAGAGCTTCCTCACGAAACGACTCTCCGACGTTGAAGCGCTGGATCGGGTGATAGTCCTCGGTCCCTCGAGCCGTCTCGACGCTCCTCCGAGCCGACTCCGTATGGCCCATCGGATCCTCACCGTGGGTCCAGGCCCAGCGCGCGAGCTGCAGATCGACGATGGCCGAGTTGCCGTGGACTCGAGGCTGGTTGGGGTTCAGCTCCAGGGAGGCACCGTACGCCGCGAGAGCGTCTCGAAAGGCATCGGTCGGATCCAAGCCGAGCTGAGCCCGCGCGCTGCCCTGAATCAGCAAGGCATTGCCCAACTCGAACTGAGTGCGGACATCCTCTGGAGCGATTTCGACAGCTCGACGAATCGCCTCCACGGCCTGCTCTGCCAGATCGAGGGCCTTGCGACCCGCGTAGAAACGTCCAAGGCCCATCAACGCCTCTCCCCTCGCACGCAGACCTGCGAAGTGTCGAGGCTCCTTTTCGAGGAGCTCCGTCAAGCTCAGATTGGCGGACTCGTACCAGGGACGAGCGTCCTGACCGGAGTTGATCGAGTATTCGATCATTCGGTTGTCAGCTTGAGCCAGCAGATACAAGGCATCGTGAACGGCGGGTGCGCTGTCGAGCGCGCGGCGGGCCAGCCTCTTGATTTCGAGGATGTTGCGGACGGGATCCTTGCCGTTGCGTAGGTCCCTCTCGCTGAGCGAGTAGTAGAAGTCCGCCTTGGTGTGCAGCGCCGAGTGATTGCGGGGATCGGCTGCAAGCGCAGCGTCGCAGTGCTCGAGACCCCGTCGAACGAGCTCATCACCTACCGGACGATCGTCCCGCAGGAAGGTGTTCACCTGTTGGCGAATCGCGTCGCAAAGGCGCTGGTGCGTCTGCGGATCGCTGCGACCACTGGCAGCAGCTTTGCGGTAGAAGCCCTCCGCTTGAGCGAAGAGAGATCGAGCCTGCTGGTACTTCCCTTCGTCCACCAGAGAGCGGCCCTTTTCGAAGACGATGTCGCCTTCGACGATCCGACCTTCGTAAAGCCATGGGCTTTCGCTACGCGCCGCGCTCGCGAACTCCTCCGCATCGTCGTAGCGCTCGTCATGCTCCGCGATCCGCGCTCGCAGGAGAGCGGCCTGTGGACCACCAACGTTCGAGGCTTCGATCGCGAGCTGTTTCGCAGGCACCAGGTGCAGGCGATCGATCTGCTCGAGACGGCGCTCCTCGGCCGCCTCGTCAGGCAGGTTGCGCGCGCCGCGCTCGAGAATCTCGATCGTCTCGAGATGCGCGTTGGCCTTGGCGATCGCCATCTCGGCTCCGCGCTCTCCGGCGAGCCAGGCCCTTTCCAATCGCTCCAGAGCTTCGCTCACGTCCCCAAGGGCCAGCAGGCCTCTGCCGGCAGCAGAGTCGACGGCAGCTCTCTGCCACTTGGAACGACCGACGGCACTGTCGAGCACTTCGATCTCCTGACGCAGCCTTTGCCGTCCCTCCGTCAGGTCGTGCAGCGGGGCCAGCTTTGCGGCGCGGCTGACCCAGTCGATCCGCTCCACTTGACGACCCAGCCTTTGCGCCAGCGCACGTTGATCTCGCGACCGCAGCTGCAAAAGAACGAGGGTCACCGACAGGCCAAGCAGCGCCAGCAGACCCAGAGCTCCGACGCCGTAGAGCTTCGGTCGACGACGTGCGCGGCGCTGGAGTCGCCCGAACCAACCGGTCTGCCTCGCCCGCACGGGCTGGCCATCGAGAAAGCGATCGAGATCGTCGGCCAGCGCCCGCGCCGACTCGTAGCGCCGCCAGGGTTCCTTCTCGAGGCACTTGTTGACGATGCTGTCCAGATCGCGCGACAGGCTCGGCACGACGGTGCGCAGCGGCTCGGGCTCCTCGTCGAGGACACGCGTCAGGACGTTGATCGTGCTGTCGCTGTCGAAGGGTGGCGTGCCCCGCAAGAGATGGTAGAGCGTTGCGCCGAGGCCATAGACGTCCGTTCGCCGATCGAGAGCGTCGTGTCTGCCCTGCACCTGCTCGGGCGCCATGAAAGCGGGCGTGCCGATGACTGCTCCCGTCTGGGTGAGTCCGGAAGTACCGATCTCCCGAGCGACGCCGAAGTCTGTGACGTATGGATGCAGCTTGCCATCGCGCAGCCGTTCGACCATGACGTTGCTCGGTTTGAGATCACGGTGCACGAGGCCCTGGCGATGGGCCGCATGAACTCCGAGAGCGACGTCGCGCAGGACCCGAACCTTCTCCTCGACGCTGCTCTCGCGCAGGATCTTGTCGAGTCGCTTGCCTTCGATCAGCTGCATGGCGATGTACAACCGGCCGTCGATCTCGCCGGCGTCGTAGACCTTGCAGACGTTCGGATGCTCGATGCGAGCCTGGTTCTGAGCCTCTCGGAGAAAGCGCACGCTGGCGACGTCGTCCGGTCGATCGAGCAGTTTGACGGCCACCGTACGTTTGAGCCGACGGTCGTAGGCGCGCAGCACGCGCCCGACACCGCCGCGCCCGATCTCTTCCTGCAGGAGGTAGTCGCCGAACTCTTCACCGGTCGTCTCGACGTCTTCGCCGTCCGACAGCTGCGGAGCGTTGGAGGAGGACGCGTCGCGAACCGTCGGATCGAGCTCCACCTGCGCCACCTGTCGGGGCACACCCTGGACCTCCTGCAGAACTTCCATGAAGTCCGCAGCGCTCAGCAGATCCTCGTCCAGGAGTCGGCGCAGGACGTCCCTGCCCGATGCTCCCTCACTCCCAATCCGCTCGGCATCGGCTTCGTCGACAAAGCCTCGTGAGACGGCGCGCTCGAGCGCCCGTCGTTCCCAGTCCATGTGAAAGCTTCCAAGAGACGTCGGCAGCTGCCGACACAGGCGATCGCAGATCCCGGCAAGGGGGGCCGGGAGATCAGATCCTAGCGAAGGCCTCGAAAAATCGGCGACCGATGGGCGTGAACCGCCTGCGGCCCCATGTTCCGGGCTTCGTCAGGTCGTAGGCAGCGGATGCAGTTTGACCGGCAGGCGCGTATAGCCACGAACGAAGTTCGACAGAGTGCGTCGCGGCTCACCGACCACCTCGACCGTATGGAAACGCTGAAGGATCTCCTCCCAGAGGACGCGCAGCTGCATCTCTGCCAGGCGATTACCCATGCAGCGATGGATACCGAAGCCGAAGGAGACGTGGGCCCGCGCGTTGTTGCGGTCGATGATCAACTCGTCCGCGCGCTCGAAGACCTCCTCGTCCCGATTCCCGGAGAGGTACCACATGACGACCTTGTCGCCCTTGCGGATCGTCTTGCCGTGGAACTCGACATCTTCGAGGGCGGTTCGACGCATGTGCGCCAGAGGCGTCTGCCAACGGATGATCTCGGCGACCATGTTGGGCACGAGAGACGGATCGCGACGCAACTTCTCGTACTCCGCCGGATATTGGTTGAGCGCCAGGACTCCCCCGGAGATGGAGTTTCGCGTCGTGTCGTTGCCGCCGACGATGAGCAGCATGACGTTGCCGAGAAGCTCCATCGGAGGCATGTCTCTCGTGTCCGAGTTCTGGGCCAGCATCGTCAAGAGATCGAAGCCGTCGTGGCTCGGATCGACGCGCCGCTCGAACATGCCTTGGAAGGTGGCGAGGCAATCCAACAGCTCGGAGCGAGCCTCGTCCCAGTCCGCGACGAGCCCCGACTTGGGGCCGAGAGTGTTCACATCGGACCAGTAGGTGAGCTTGCTGCGCTCCTCGAAGGGAAAGTCGAACAACGTAGCGAGCATCTGCGTTGTCAGCTCGACAGAGACCTTCTCCACCCAGTTGAATTCCTCGCCGATCGGCAGCGACTCGAGAATCGCAATGACGCGACTGCGGATCAGCGATTCCATCTCCGCGAGGTTGCGCGGTCCGACGACGGGCTGAACGATCTTGCGCTGCTCGTCGTGCTTCGGCGGGTCCATGGCGATGAAGCTCGCCAGCTGGAACTCGTCGAATGCATCGACGATCGTGATGTTGTCCTGAGAGGAGAAGCGCCGGTGATCGATGTCGATCTCTTTGATGTGGCCGTGGCGAGTGATCGACCAGTAGGGACCGTAGCGACTCTCTTCCCGGAAGTGCACCGGGTCGTCGCGGCGCAGGCGCGCGAAGAAGGGAAGCTCGGCGTTGGCGCGGAAGAGATGCCAGTTGGTGACGTCGAGGTCGTCGATGGGGGCCGTCGCCGCAAAGTCCAGTGCGGTCTGCGGATCGATCGTCTCGTAGTTCAGCACGGCGCTTCCTCCGGTCTCTTTCGCGGTGCCTCATTGTAACGACCGTAGAGAATCCGGAGCTGCATCCGTAGATCCCCCTAGATCGACCTCGGAAGGGTCGCATGGAGCTTCCCTGCGAGCGGAGACACGATTCGTTCTTCAGAGTGCCCAAACCGACGAGACCCAGAGAAGAGATCGACCGATACAGAGGATCCGGAAATGCCGAAAGAGACCACGAAATCGGAACCACCCGGTGGCGTCCTTGCGACCACCGACGCCTCGAATCACGCTCTGGCCGCCGTCGACTACGCCGCCCGCCTCGCGGCCCGTTTGGGCGCCGATCTCACTCTTCTCAAGACGAGGCACCTGAAATCTCGCGCAGACATCATGGTCAACCGAATCGAGGACATTCTCGAAGAGGACGATCTGGAGCACCTCGAGGCGATGAGGGAGCGCGTGCAGTCCAACCTGCCTGCCGAAGTCGAGGTCAAGACCCTGGCCATTCAGGCGCTTCCTCACGACTTCATACCCCGCTACGCAGAGGAGATCGACGCCGGCCTGATCGTCATGGGAACCAAGGGCGCCTCGGCAGCCCCGAAGATCTTCTTTGGCAGCACGACGGCACGCGTCATTCGCCAGACCGAGCGCCCAGTGATCGCCGTTCCGCTCGAAGCGCCAGAGACCCTGCAGCGCATCGGCATTGCCTTCGAGAAGAACACGCGACCCAATGACGACGCGCTCGAGCTCCTGCGCCGTCTGGCTACCGCGCACGACGCCGAGCTCGTCGCGCTACACGTCGGCGACGCTCCCTCCGCCATCGAGTGTCGGAAGGTCGTGCAGGACTTTCAAGAGCGGCTCGGGGAAGGCGAGGTCCACCTGAAGAGGATCGAGCCCCAGCACACCTTCGAGGAGGATCTGGCCACGATCGTGCGCGAGCTCGACGTCGATCTGCTCTGCATGGTGCGCGGCCACCACAGCGCCCTCGGCGACCTTCTCGGCGGCAGCGCAACCCTGCGCCAAGCCTTCGATTCTCCGGTGCCGCTGCTCGTGCTGCATTGCTGACGGGCCCAGACGAGCTAGACGAGCCGCCCCAGCACGTCTCCCAGCAGATAGGCGACCGCGGCCGCTCCGCCACCGATGGCCACGGTCTCCAGGCTCGATCGCCACCAGGACGCCTCGACCACAGCCGCCTTCGCGGCTCCAACGAGGAGAAAGGCCGCCCCGGTGACGACCGAGCTCCAGAGGAACGGTCGATCGATCCAGCCGAGTCCAGAGCCGAGGAGAAACGGCAGCAGCGGGACCGCGCCGACGACCAGAAAGGCCGCAAAGGTGGCGCTCCCCGCAAGCACAGGGGAACGCGTCGCTTTCGACAGGCCGAACTCGTCGACGATCATGGTTTCGATCCACCGATCGCGGTCGGCAGT
The DNA here is from genome assembly GCA_039026915.1 of Acidobacteriota bacterium. GTDB lineage: Bacteria > Acidobacteriota > Thermoanaerobaculia > Multivoradales > Multivoraceae > JBCCLJ01. The sequence goes on along the minus strand of JBCCLJ010000117.1, from coordinate 8,323 downwards.
GATCGCCTCGACCACGCCGTCCAGAGCCTCGCCTGCCAGCCCCTTCCGACGGAAAATCTCGCGCACCTCCTCGCGCTCACCTTCCGGGAACGCTTCGATCTGTGCCGACTCCGAGCGGCGGATCCGCTCGTGGAGCTCCGCATCGGCGCGCGTACCGAGGAAGTTGCTGGCTGCCATCGACAGACCGTCGGCGACCAGGTTGGCGACGCCGAGAACAGCTACGACCGCCACGGACATGTCGGCACCTGCGACGCCGGCGACGATGGCGAAGGTCGTCACGACGCCGTCGATCGACCCGTAGATGAAATCGCCCAGGTAGCGCGCCGAACCCGGGGCGTCCAGGCGTTGCCGAATCCGTTCCGGAGTGTGATCTTCGGCAAGCGTCGGGCGGGCGCGTGCCACCCACTCAGTCCGTTGGCGGGGGCGGTACGACGAGCACGAGGCACGGAGCGTGCCGAAGAACGGCGTGGGTGATGCCGCCAAGGAAAGCAGCGTTCTCGGCGGAAGTGCGCGAGGCGATCACCACAATCGAGGCGCCGCTCGCCTCGGCCGCTGCGACGACGAACTCACGCGGGCGCCCGGCCTTGACGCTGCGGGCGATCGAGGGCGGAAGACCGAGCCGGTCGCTGAACTCGTCGAGCTCGCGCTGAGCACGCTCCGTCACCTCCGAAACGCTCGGCATCGGACCTGCGATTCCTTCGGTCAGATAGCCCGGTAGCGAGAAGAGCGGGTCAGGCACGACGTGTAGGAGCTCGACGTCCACGTCGAGTCGACCGCCGAGCTCGGCTGCGGTCAAGGCCACCGATTCGGAAGCCCTGGTGAAGTCGAGGGCCGCGAGGACGGGTCCGAACTTGCCGTCCGCCGGGGCCGCGTCTTCCGGATGGCAGCAGAGCACCGGACACCCGACGCGGCGCACGACGTCTTCGGCGACGCTGCCCATGAGCCAACGCTTGAAGCCGCTACGACCATGCGTTCCGAGGACGAGCAGACCGGCCTCCTCGCTGTCGACGTACTCCAGGACTCCGGCAGCAGGTGAGACTGCGTGCCGAACCACGGCTTCGACGTCGGCGTCGAAATCGAAGGCTTCCAGGAAGCGCGCGAGTGCTTTGTCGGCACGACGCTCGATCTCTTCCTGAAGCCCGAGCGTCTCGGGGCTGGTGTCGAAGAGCGGGTACAGCGCACTCTCTTCGGCCAACAGGGCGACGTAGAGGATCCGCAGAGGACGGCCCAGGCGGCGCTGGAGCTCGAGCGCCCACTCGACCGCCGGCCTCGAGGAGTCCGACAGATCCGTTGCGACGACGATCGGTGCGTCGTCCGAGCCGAAGAGCTCTCTCAAGAGACGCTCTCCTCGGACACCTTCGGCCGCCGTCTCGTCGCGCGCTCGCGCTGGCGCCAGTGCCGCTCGTCGAGCTGGCGCCGAGCCACATGGAAGGCTCCGCGCACCGCTCCTTCGAGCGTCTCGTGCTGCTGCTTCGACACCTGAACGTCGGGCCCGGGAATGCCGAGTGTCAGGTGCACCGAGTACTTACCTCCTTTTCGCTGGTGCGCCGACGGCCCTTCGACCCGCACGGCGCACTCGACGACGCGCTGGAAGTGGGCCTCGAGATGAGCGACCTCCTTCTCGATCAGCGAGCGCACGCCGGGCGAGACAGTTGCATTGTGGGTTCTGATTCTCAGTTCGGATTGCATGCGATCACCTCCTCTGGTGTTGATGCTCGTGTTGACTGAGTCGTCGAATCGGCGCCCGAGCGGACCAGCGAGTAGTGGATCCCGTGTCCAAGATACTCGACGCGCACGCCGTGAGCCGGCCAGTCGCCCTGAGCGATCCATGGGAACAGCGCGGGCGGCGCATAGAGGCAACTCTGGCTCCGTGGAGGAGCGCAGAGCAGGCTCTCGATCTCGTCGAGCAGCGGGCGCAGTTCCTCGCGATGCCTTTCAGGTCGGTACTCACCCACTGCTCGCAGCTCGAGTGCGAGCAGGCGCTGCAAGAGCTCGTCGAGCTGACGGAGCTCCTCCTCGTCTTCGATGGAGACCCGGGTCCTTGCTTGCACTCCCAGGGTGCCCAACAGTGCGGCGCGTGCTTCGGCGGCAGCCGGGTCGATCTCGGTCGGGGGAATCAGAGCGACGACCGACCGTTCGACCATGTCGACCAGCGTCATGGGCACGATCGCCAGTTCTCGCTCCTCACCCTTCAGCGGGATGTTCTCCGACGGCCGGATATCGACGAGCGCGGCGAGGCGGTTCAGCCGAGGTAGCGTGAAGCCACTCGAGAGGCCCGCATCGAAGCGCTCGACCTCGCGGGTGAACCGTCGCCACACCTTTTCGCCGACCAGGGGTGTCATCTCTTCAGCGTGGAGCGGGTGCTGCACCGCCGCGTTGATGGCCAATAGGGCGTACTCCGAGCAGTAGAGCTGATTCTCCTTCTCCCGGAACCACTGACGCGACTCCTCGTCGCCGGCGATCGCCTCCACCGCGCGACGCGCGTGCTCCGTGACTCGCTGCGGCGTGCTGGCGGCCAGAGGATCCTGGCCCTGGTACTGCACCGGAAAGGTCAGCAGAGAGCCGAAAGCCACGAGCCAGGCGCGCAGGCTGCGAAGCACCTCGGGCTCGCGCTCGCCGAACGCGCTGAAGTCGAGTCGGTAGAAGATCATCGGGTAGTCGGGGCCACCGAAGCGGCCACCGGCATAGGCCGGCGGGCTGTTCAGAGACACGACTCCGCGCTCACCGTCCCGGACGACACCGACGAGTACTTCCAAGTGGGTGTACCTCAGCCCTACCTCGGGGAGCAGCTGCCGCGCCGCAGCGCCGACGTCGAGAGTGCGGTTCTTGGGCCTCTGGTGGCGGATCGCGAGACCGATCTCTCCGGGCGCCAGCCGGCGAGCCAGCTCTTGATCCCCTCGAGCCACGGGTCGTCCCGACGCGTCGTTCAGATCGTCGTGGTCTGCGTACGGCACGATGGCGAGAGGGACATCGAAGAGCTGCGGGCCGACCCACAGCGACCGGTTCTCGAGGTCGACGCGCAAGCGGTGAAGGTCGTGCACGCTGTCGAGCGGCGGCTCGTTCCCCCAGAGCCTGCGTGCGGCCTCCAGATCGAGCTCCCAGTCCGGCTCTTCGGCCGCCTGCGCACGAACCATCGCGCCATCTGCTGCGAGGGCAGCAAACGCGATCAGGAACGGCAGTGTGCGTGCGCGAACGGTCATCGGTCCTCCGAGAGCAACGATCCGGTGTCGTCCAGAGTGTCGCCCAGACCGGCGATTCCGTAGATTCGGAACTACCGCAGCCACCATCGTTGATAGTACGGACTTGCTGCGGGTCCACACACGACTCGAGGCCGGGACGACGGCGTCCAGGTTCAGGAGCGCCGTTCAGAGACGTCAGACACGCCCGGACCGTCGAACGCGTTCCAAGCGACGAGTCGATAGGGCCGAAACGCGACCCCTGCTCGAGCGGGACCTGAGTGCTGCGCCGCCGTCAGTCGAGCGCGGCGGGCCGTTCAGGAAGCGGCGACCAGCTCGTCGCGGGCCGCGACGACCTTCTCGTAGTCGGATCCGAGCCAATCGGCGAGGGCCTTGCCGGTCAGGATGGTCTCCTCCCGACGCGGCCCCGTCGAGATGAGGTCGACGGGCACGCCGAGCGACTCCTCGATGAAGCTGACGTAGCGGCGCGCGTTCTCGGGGAGGTCCTCTTCCCGGAGGATGCCAACGGTGCTCTGGCCCCAGCCGGGAAGAGTCTCGTAGACGGGTGTGGCGCGCTCGAGACGACCAAGGTCCGAAGGAAAGTCGTCCACTCGCTGACCGTCGATCTCGTAGCCGACGCAGACGGGGATCTCCTCGAGCTCGTCGAGCACGTCCAGCTTGGTCAGCGCGATCGAGCCCAGTCCGTTGATGCGCGCGGCGTAGCGCCCGATCACCAGATCGAGCCAGCCGCAGCGTCGGGGGCGTCCGGTGGTGGTGCCGAACTCGTTGCCGACGCGCCCCAGATGCTCACCCGAGGCATCGTGCAGCTCCGTCGGAAACGGCCCCTCGCCAACGCGCGTCGTGTATGCCTTCAGGATGCCCAGGACACCAGTGATCGCCGTCGGCGGCACACCGGTTCCCGTGCACGCTCCACCGGCCGTCGAGTTCGAGCTGGTGACGAAGGGATACGTGCCGTGATCGATGTCGAGGAGCGTGCCCTGAGCGCCCTCGAAGAGAATCGACTGACCTTCGTCGATGGCCCGAGAGAGCGCCAGAGAGACGTCCGTGATGTACGGCTCGAGACGCCGTGCCGCCTCCTCCAACACCGACATGGTGTCGTCGAAGGCCGAGTCGAAGTCGATCCCAAGGTGGCGCAGCTCGCCCTCGATCCGCCCGAGCTGAGAGCCGAGACGGCGCGCCAGGAGGTCGCCGCCCAGGTCACCCATGCGCAAACCGTAGCGAGAGATCTTCATCTCGTAGGTCGGTCCGATGCCGCGCGCGGTGGTGCCGATCTTGTCTTTGCCCGCAGCCGACTCGCGCGCCTTGTCGAGATGGCCGTGGATCGGCACGAGCAGCTGGGCTCGGTCGGAGATGAAGAGACGTCCATCGGCCTCGATCCCCTTCTCGAGAAGCCCGTCGAGCTCGCCGAGGAAGGCTTCCGGAGAGATCACCATCCCGTTGCCCAGAAAGCAGCGAGTGCCCGCGTGAAGGATGCCGGAGGGAATCAGGTGCAGTGCGTAGTGCTCGTCGCCGAAGCGCACAGTGTGCCCGGCATTGTGCCCACCCTGGTACCGCGCGACCGCGCTGAAGGACGGACCGATGAGGTCGACGATCTTGCCCTTGCCCTCGTCGCCCCACTGGGTTCCGACGATGACGATGTTGCTCATGTTGCTTTCCCGTTCGAGAGGCGTTGACTCAGACCCGGCCGACGACACGGGCGCTCTGCCGCGCGCGGCGGGACAGTAGCACAGCGCGCTGCGTGGCGCGCCGTGGCAACGGCCCGTGCTTGCGCGGTCGCTACCAGAGATTCAGAGGCATCAGCTCATCGATGCGCGAAGCGGAGCCGGCCGCCTGCAGGGAGCCAGTGCAGGCACCGTCCGATGCCTTGGCGGCACCCGCCGCCAGTAGCTCGCAGTCGTTGCCATAGGTCACACCGTCGCAGCCGCACACCGGATCGAAGACCGCGGGGCACGCCTGAGGCGCTGCGACACACTGCCCGGCCAGGTCGAGGACACTGCACTGCCCTGCGGGGTACTCGCACGTCTCCGCCGATCCGCAGCTCAGGTCGGCAATGCCACCACAGACGCGGGCCGAGGGTTCGCAGGCACCGTCAGCCGCTTTGCTCACTCCCGCGGCCTGCCGCTCGCAGTCGTTGCCGTAGGTGACGCCATCGCATCCGCAGACGGGTGTGAAGTCGTCGGTGCAAACCTCAGGGATCACCGCGCAGGTACCCTGCCCGTCGAGCTGCTGTGCACAAGAGAAGTCGGGAGACTCGCAGAAGAGCCCAGGGCGACACTGAAACGGCGTGCCCGCCGGTACGAGCCCACCGCAGGCCTCGCCGACACTGAGGAGATCGTCCTCGAGCGCTTCGATGTCCAGGATGCCGTAGCGATTCCCCGGCTCGTTCCGATACTGCTTCGTCTCCAGGCTCGACACCTCTGTGACCGTGAGCGTGAACTCGACGTCCGTCAGGGAACCGAGACCCACCCAGAACTTGCCGTTGATCTCGGAGCCGTCCAGGATCTTGACCATCAACTCCAGATTGCCTTCGGTGAAGAACCAGAAGGCTCCCGTTTCATCGGTGAGCGGCACCGCACGGCCGACGCCCGTCGTGCCGCCGTCGTACTGATTGACCCAGTCGACGGTGACGCGAAAGCGCTCTCCGAGCAGGCAGAGAGTCTCCTGATCGGGGACGCAGGGAGCTGGCTGCGACCAGACGCTTCCGGCCGAGAGCAACAGAGCGCAGCGGATCGCGAGCACAAGGCATGGACGCAGCGATGCCGACGGGCCGCATCGCGTGGAGCTTCTGTACATTTCGGACCTCCTTCGAAAATGCGTTGGCAGCATACACACTTCTCGCTTCTCCAGCGCATCCTCGGGCGAAGGAACCCGAGGCTTCCGGAGCGCTCGACTTGCTAGAGTGCGCCCTCACTCGCGCAAGGAGATCGGTCCCATGTCTGACACGCTCTGGTTCCGCCAGGTCCTCGCCGGCCCGATGGGCAACTGCCTCTACCTCGTCGGCGATCCGGAGACGAAGAAAGCGTTCGTCGTCGACCCGGCGTGGGATCCCCTCGGCATCCTTCGCCTTGCCCAGGAAGACGGCTTCGAGGTCACTCACGTGGTGCTCACGCATGCGCACCAGGACCACGTCGGCGGCGAGATCGCCGGGCAGAAGATCCCGGGGTTGGCCGAGCTGCTCGCCGAAGTGCAGCTGCCGATCTACATTCACGAGATCGAGGCAGATCAAGTGGCGAAGGTCACCGGCATTCCGCGGGAGGCGCTCACGACCTACGTCGACGACGAGGTCCTCGAGCTCGACGGCCCGCCGAACGTTCGTATTCTTCATACGCCCGGTCACTCACCGGGAAGCTGCGGCCTGCTCGTCGACGATCACCTGATCTCGGGCGACACGCTCTTCGTGCAGGGAGTCGGACGAGTCGATCTGCCGGGTAGCGACGTCGACGCAATGTTCCATTCGCTCCAGCGACTGCGCCAGCTGCCCCTCGAGACGCTCGTTTTCCCCGGGCACAACTACGGCCCGAGCCCGCACTCGACGATCGGTCAGGAGATCGACCTCAATCCCTATCTGCGCCCTTCCTCCCTCGAGCAGTGGCGCATGATGATGGGCCTCTTCTGACCCTGTCCGCGTGCGATTCAGCTCTGTTCGTCGCGACTCAAACGCGCCAGGAGCAGGAGCAGCGCACAGAGCAGGGCCACGAGAAAGAACGCCAGCAGTAGGAAGAAGACGTTCGGGAGCACGATGGGGCGGCGCGAGTTGGCGCTCAGCGTCAACCAGAAGACGCCGAGGCTGAAGCCAGCCGTCAGAAGCCCGACCCCCAGCATCCACTGCGAGAGCACCCGCCGCAGCGTGCCCACGCGGTCGGGCGACAACCAGTACTCCCGGCGTGGAATCGAGAAGAGAACGGCAGGCACGCGCTGGATGAGCCAGGCGATCGCCAGAGGCAGCAGAGCAACGCAGGCTCCCCACAGGAGAGCGAAGGAGAAGAAGTCTTCGCGGGGTACCCACTGAACCGGACGGCCGAAGCGGCCGAAGGTGACCGCCACCCGAGCGCCCAGCTGACCGTGCTGCAGCTGGGCGAGTAGCGGGTGAGCCAAACCGAGCATCAGGAGCAGCACCGATCTCGTGTGCATCACAGGTGATCTCTCCTACAGAGGATGTCTCGTATTTTCAGGCACTTGCGACAGTCGATCGCCCAAGGCTCGGCAAGCTTCTGAGGTCTTGAAGGATCTGTCCCACAAACGGGGGTAGGGCGCTGACGACTCACAGTGAGGAACATATTGTATTTCTAGCAAAACTAGTTTTTAGCATTCTTCTCCCGCCGGAAGACAAGGAACCCTCCGCGAGACGAACCGATGCTCAAACTTACGCTCTGCAGCCTGCTTCTGATGACCTCGATCGCCGCGGATGTTCCCACGGCAGACCTCTCGTCTCCCAACGTCTCGTCCGCCACTCACTTCGCTGCACGCATCGATCGCCTCTCCACCCCGGCCCAGCTCGAGCTCTATCTCGGCGCTAAGCGCTCCGGCGCTCACCTCGCCGGGGGAAGCAAGCTTCGGTCGGAGGCTTCGCGCCTGCGTCGGCTCGAACGGGACCCGGCTCTGGCCGACTTCGAGCGGATCGAGGCTCGCTGGATCGCCGAGGCGGCGGGCGGCAGCCGCCTCTTCACCACCACGCGAGAGCTGGTGCAGGCCAAGGTCATGGTGGCTCGCAACCTCCACTTTCAGGGCGTCACGCCCAGCGCGACGACGGTTGCCCGTGAAGTCGAGCACATCCTCGAACAGCGCCGTCGCTTCGCAACGACTTCTCTCTTCGCCGATCGCGACGTCGTGTACGCGGCGTCCGCGGACCGCACCCGAGACCGCCGCAAGCGCAACCTCTTCGGACGCTCCGTGACCCAGAGCCAAATCGCCAGGACCGGGGGTCGCCTCACCTTCCTGCAGTCTCCGAACGGGCGCGAGAAGGCTGGACTCCGTCGCCAGCTGAGTCGCGAGATCGCCTCCGGTAGCGCTCCGCTCACTTTCGTCTTCGAAGGTCACGGGCGCCCCGAAGCTCTCAAGTTCGGCGGTTCCTTCGGCGCGGGCGACATCGCACAGATGATTGCGGACCGCACGTCGAGCGCAGAGCC
>JBCCLJ010000116.1:0-21660 GCA_039026915.1 Acidobacteriota bacterium | reverse complement strand
GATCTCCTCCGAAGCGAGGCGCTCCTGGCGTCGGAGCATGGCATGGGCGTACTCCAGCTCGCCCCGCGCTCGACTGACCGAGGCTTCGGCGCGATCGACCGCGGTGCGGTAGCGCGCCGGGTCGATCCGGACGAGGAGCTCACCGGCTTCGAAGTAACCGCCGGAGGCCAGAGCGGGAGAGGTCCAGACGACGGCTCCCGCGACTTCAGGAACGATCTGGCTTTCCGTGCGAGGCAGTACCGTACCCTGCGAGGTGACGCTCAGCTCGAGAGAGGTCGGCTCGACCGTCAGCACCCGCACCGAAGGCAGCGGCCGCTCGGCGGGTACGGGCGTCACGGTTTCACGCGTCGCCAGCAGGACGAAGGCACCGAGAACGGCGAGCAAGACGACGGCGATGGGAAGGAGAGTCTTGAGTCGCATGGTGATCTCGCAGCTTCTGAGCGGCGGTAACCCAGAAGACTACGCTGGCAGGAGGACGCCGAGCGTCACGGGACTGTTTCCGCGACTCGTCCCCGAACGATGGTCTCAATCGGCTTCGGGCCGCCGGAGATCCCGTTCAGAAACTGCCTTGAATCGTGATGCTGTAGATCGGCCCAAACTCGCGCTGCCGCGTCTCGATCAGCTCGACGAGCCCCGCGGCGCGATCCTCGAAGATCGTGCGCGAGAGGTTGTTGTTGCGGTCGAGGATGTTCGAGATCGTGCCGCGGATCGTCAGTCCCCGGATGTCCTTGTGCTCGAGGTAGATCGACGTGAAGGGCGGTTTGTCCCTCTGAAAGGTGATCTGGTCGAGCCGGAAGTCACGCCCCTCTTCGTCGTAAAAGAGGTCGAGCCCTGTCGCCCAATCGGTACCGAAGAAGTCCTGCCGCAGCTCGGAGCGTAGCTCGACGTTGTCGGTGCCGGAGATGCGGCGAGGAGTGCCGAAGAGAGGGTCGAGAACCTCGGACTCGACGAAGCTGAGGTTCAGGTCGAGACGGCCGCCGCGCCAAGCGAACGAGTCGGAGAGCAGCGTCAGGTCGAGCGTCGCACCGTAGCGCTCGGCCGAGTCGATGTTGCCGGGGGCCTCCCCGCCGCCCTCGATCGGAATCTGGTCGACGATGTCGTCGATCTCCTCGTACGAGAGACGCAGCGTCGCCGAGCCGACCTCCCCCAGGCTCTGGTTCAGCTCGGTCTCGAGCAGCCAGGTCTGAGGCGGAACGAGATTGACGTTGCTGACGTTCACCTGTTCCTGGTTGAGGTTGACGCTGGCGGCGAAGTCGGAAAAGTCGAGTTGGCCGACCTGGCGCTCGAGCTTGGTCGAGATGTCGAGGTTTTCCGTCGCGCCCCAGTCGAGCGTCAGGAAGCCCTTGGGCCGCACGAAATCTCGGGTCAGGCCGAGCTCGCCGATCTGTTCCAGCTTCGAGTACTCCGCACCGAAGGAGGCTTGGAGTTGGAGACGCGGCGACAGTGCGCGGCTGAAGCTGAGAGTGACCTCTTCGCGATCTTCCTCGACGCGCGACGACGAGCCGCGAAACGGGACGGGTACGAGCGAGCCGTCTGCGGATCGCTCGGCAAGCTGCGACTCCAGGTCGACGACGTTGCGCACGCCCTCGACCGAAAGCTGTGCGTCGCCGCCCCAGAGGCCGAAGGTGTACTCGGAGCGCAGAATCGTCTCGAGCTCGTCCGCCTCACGCTCGAAGATCCTTTCGAACGGCGTGCTCCCGTCGGCGAAGTCGAAGCGCACGCTGTCCTCTGTCGGACTGTGCTCGTTGCGGTGCAGCCCGATCCACTTCCAACGGCCGGGGCCCAGGTCGAACTCGTAGTCGAAGCCGATCTCGAAGTTGATCTCGTCTTCCGTCTCGCGCAGCGTCCGCGTGCGCAGGAAGGTGCCGTCCACGCTGCTCTGGTCGGAGAACTCCCGCTCGCGCGAGAGCCGGGCGCCAACTTCACCGATGAGGTTCAGCACGTTGCCGCGCTCGCTCTCCCGCGTAAACGATCCGGAGATCTTCGGTATGTCGGCACGTTCGAAGCGGCGCTCGAAGCGCGTCTCCGTCAGCTCCTCGTTGCCGTCGAAGACGCTTTCGAAGCCGCGATCGCCTCGATACTCCTGCTCGTTGGCGATACCGAGGGTCCACTCGCCGCGTTCGCTACTGCCGGAGAGCGAGACCTCGAACTCCGCCCAGCTGACCGGAGCACCGAAGTCGCGTACACGCGGCTGCCAGTTGAACTGTCCCGAGACGCGCCGATCGGTGCTCGTGATGACGTTGAGCACCTGGCCCGAAAGCCCGGCGAGGTCGAGACTCGCTCCGTCGACGATCTCGAGTTGCACGACGTCCCCCGCTGGGATGCGGCGCAGAGCCTCGATCGGCCCGTTCGACTTGCCCGAAATCCGCCGGCCGTTGATCAGCACGTTGGTGTCGACTTGCCCGAGCCCGCGTTCACCGCCGCCTTCGCGTACGGAAAAGCCCGGGATCTGCTCGACCATGTCGAGGGCGGTGCGCGGAACGAAGCGCGCGAACTCCTCCGGCTTGAGCACGCGCCGCGTGGCCGTGTCCTCGGGTGCCGCGGTCGCCGTCGACTGCGCGAGGACTCCATTCGCCGGGCAGAGGGTGAGCGCAAGCGCCGTTGCGAGGCCGACGGAGAAGTTGCGTCGCCTTGCCCACGTCAGGCGAAGTGAGCGACAGGCGAGGGAAGGCAGTGGGGGAGTGTCAGCCGGCATCGGAGTCTCTTGGGTTAGGCGCAGGTTCAGCCAGAGACGCGTCCGGCCCCGGGAATCCTAGTCGCATCTCGCGCATCGCGAAGCGATCCCTTGGCGAGTGAGTTCGAGGACCTCACGTGAGGAAGACCCGCAACCGAACGTCGACCGCGCCCTCTCCGCTCGTCGCAGCCTCGCCGTCGTCGATGTCGAGCCGCCAGCCGGAACGCTCACAGAGCTGACGGACGATGCGAAGGCCAAAGCCGGTGTCGGCACCGAGGCCGGCGGCCGTCGCTGCTGCCGCCCGATTGCGGACTTCGACAGCTTCGTTGCTCAGGACGACTTCGATCGGTCCCGTGGTGCCGTGACGAACGGCGTTCCCGATCAGGTTGTCGAAGACGACGCGCAGCACCTGCGGATGAGCTGTGATCGTCAGTCCCTCGGGAACCGTGCAGCGCAGGTCGACCTGCTCGCGCGCAGGGTTCCCCGCCAGAAGCTGCTCGACGCACTCAGCGAGCAAGGGCTCGACTTCGATCGGCATGTCGGCGACGGGGACCTCCTCCCGGGCGAGCCACAGGAAGGTCTCCACCGTCGACTCCATGCGCTTCGTCGCTCTCTCGATCCGCGCCAGAGGAGCCTCGGCGTCGGGTCCCGACTGCTGCTGGAGCAGCTCCAGCGCTCCGCGCACGACGGTGAGGGGGCTGCGGAGCTCGTGGCTGGCGTTGCGCGTGAAGTTGCGCTCGCGCTCGAGAAAGCCACCGATGCGCAGGGCCGAAGTCCTGGTGGCGCGAGCCAGAACGCCGAGTTCGTCGTCGCGCTCCGCGCCGGGCGCCGGGTGCGATCGCCAGTCGTCCAGCTCCCATCGCTCGGTCGCCTCGGCGAGCACGCGCACCGGCTCGACGAACTGACGATCGAGTCGGAAGGCGAGGAACGAAGCGGCGGCCAAGACGGCACCGAGCAGCGCACTGCCCGTGGACAACATGATCGACGACTCGAGTCCCTCGAGCGGCTCCTGATCGGTCACGTCGAGAAAGACGAAGATCGACCCTGCTTCGAGCTCTTCGACCTGAACGAAGTACTCGCTCTCACCGATCTCGTAGGTGCCGGGCGGCAGGTCGGGGATTCGCGTCGCTTTCGACCAGATCCAGCGATCGGCCTCCAGGATCGCCAGCTCCTCCGGCAGGCTGTCGCCGGGCCAGTAGGGGGTGAAGTTCCGCGACGGCTGGGGCCGTTCGCCGGTCTGGCGGAAGATCGCGCCGAGCCGGGCCGTCTCTCTCTCCAGCTGCTTGCGCAGCATCAGGTCTTCGAGCCCGACCGCGCCAGCCCAAAGGATCGAGAGGACCAAAGGCGCCAGCGCAACGCCGGCGAGCACCAGGCTGGCGAGCGCCTTGCGACGGATCGATCGCAGCGGGAGCGGGAGCGGATGCGCCGGTTTGTCGATGCGATTCAAGGGGCTCTCGATCCGAGGGCAGTCGGGATTCAGTCGTCGTCCAGTGAGGCCAGCTGGAAGCCGTAGCCCCGAAGCGTGTGAAGCAGCGGCTGGCTGAAAGGGCGATCGATGGCGCGTCGCAGGCCGTAGATATGGCTGCGCAGGACGTCGCTCGGTGGCGGCTCGTCCGGCCACAGCATCTCTTCGATCTCCTGGCGTTTGACGGCTTCGGGAGAGCGCTCCATGAGGAATCGGAGGATGTCGAAGGCGGCTCCTTGGACCGAGAGGCGTCGACCGTCACGCACGACGCTGCGCGTCGCGGGATCGAGTCGGAGGTCGGCGACCTCGAGAGCGCCCTCTCCGGGCTCCTGGCCACGCCGCTGGAGTGCCAAAAGTCGCGCCTCGAGCTCCTGCAGCGCGAAGGGCTTCACCATGTAGTCGTCAGCGCCGGCGGCGAAGCCATCGAGCTTGTCGTCGAGGGTGTCGCGCGCCGTGAGCATGAGAGCAGGGGTACTCCGTCGCGCCTCGGTGCGCAGCTTCTGACAGAGGTCCAGTCCGCTCATCCCCGGCAGCATGATGTCGATGACCAGGGCGTCGAAGTCGCCCGTCAGGGCAAGGTGCATCCCGGAGATGCCGTCGTAGGCGAAGTCGACGCCGTGACCGCGCGCGCTCAGGTAGTCGCCAATGTTGCTCGCGATGTCGAGGTCGTCTTCGATGACCAGAACTCTCACGCCGTCATCCTTGCACGCGTCGTGACGGGAGCTTCGCACCGGAGTCAGAAGGACCACGAGATGCCGAACGAAGGGATGATCCCGAGCCAGGTCTCGGGCGTCGGGGTGTAGACCGGCAGGCCCGCTTCGTCGATCGAGAAGTTCGCTCCGTCGACCTCGAAGCCCGCCTCGTTTTCGCGGTTGTAGAGGTTCTGCACGTCGATGAAGAGCTCGATCAGACCGCGGTCGAGCTGGAAGCGTCGCGAGGCGCGCAGGTCGAGACGGTGGTAGTCGTCGAGCCGCTCCGAGCGCAGAGCACCAATGACCGGCAGGGCTCGCGGTCCGTCCGGACCCTCGGCGAGAGTGACGCCGACGGGCGTCGTCGGCCAGCCGGTGTGGTACCCCCAGACCGCATTGAAGTTCCAACGCGCGCCCGGCCGCCAGTTGAGGCTCAAGTTGAGGGCGTGGGTCTGGTCGGTCGCTCGCAGGACGTCGACGCCGTCGATCGTGTCTTCGACCTCCGACCACGCGTAGTTCACCCACCAGTCGAACTTGCCGCCGGCTCGTCGAGCGACGAAGAGCTCGAGGCCCGATGCAAGGGCTTCAGTCGGCTCCACGAGGATGCGGTCGTGGGCGGTCTCGGGGTTGAGAACGAAGGTCTGGAAGAGGTTTTCGTACCGCGGTCTCAGATCGTCCATCTGCCGCTGGTAGAGATCGGCGCGCACCACCCAGTTGGCTCGTCCGCGAGCGAAGTTGCGCTCGAGTCCCAGGGTGCGGTGCTCCGCGCGTTCGGCCTCGAAGAAGCGCGTTTCCCCGTCGCCGACCTGCAGCTCGTGGGGCCTCTGGCTCTGGTAGAACTGACCCCAGCCGAGACGGCCACGCCAGCCGCCGCCCAGATCGAGCACGGCGTTCAGGCGGGGCGAGACGTGGTCTTCGTCGGTGAGCGAGAAGCGGTCCCAGCGAGCGCCCGCCTCGACGACCAGCCGGTTTCCGACCTGCCAACGGTCGGCGACGTACAGCCCGAGATGCGTGCTGTCGAAAAGCCCTTCGAAGGTCGTTACAGGAGCTCGCCCGAGAACCTCACCGACGGGCGAGATGAGCGCGACGTCGTTGCTGTAGTCGTAGTCCGCCTCGTAGCGCCGGCCTTCCCATCCGGCTTTGAGAAAGTGACGCTTGCCGAGGTCGAGAGAGAGGTCCTGACGCGCCTGCAGCACGTCGAGCTGCCGCTCCTCGCGAATGCGGAAGTCATTCTCGGTTCCGATTTCCTCGACGAAGCGGTCGCGGTCGACGCGTCCGACGGAGGCCATGCTCTCCAGGAGACCTCGATCGCCGAGCAGACTCTCGTGCCGGAGCCAGACGTAGCTGTTGCCGTAGCTGGCGTCGGTCGTCTCTTCCTCGAATTCGTCGCCCTCGATCTCGCGCTCGAACTGATCGTTGGTGTCTCCCGAGAGCAGCGCGTTGAAACGAAAGGTCTGACGCTCACTGAAGTCTCTCTCGTACTTCGCGAGAAAGTCCCAGTACTCGGGTCCGCTCCCTTCGCTCGTCTCCTGCTCGCTGTCCTCGTCGCCGACGAGGTCGAGCACGAGGTCGAGCCAGCCGCGGCGGGCCGAAGCGAACCAGCTGCCCTTTTCGAGCTGGCCCGCCGCCGAGCCCCAGGCGCTGAGCAGGCTGATGCCGAAGTCGAAGCGTCGCTCTTCGGGCGAATAGGTGGAGAGGTCGAGCACCGCGGTCGAGCGGTCACCGTACTCCACGGGAAAGGAACCGGTGTAGAAGTCGACGCCCGAAAGCACATCCGGATCGATGATGCTGAAGATGCCCTGGAAGTCCTGCAGGTGGTAGGGCTCGAAGATCTCGAGACCGTCGATCTCGTAGCGCACCTCGCGTGTCAGTCCGCCGCGCACGTTGAACTCGGCGGAAGCGTCGCCAGAGGCGACGCCGGGCAGAACGGCGATGGCGCGCACGATGTCGTCACCGAAGTGGGGAAGCTCGAGAAGCTCTTCGGCGCTGAGGGCGGCAGCGCGGGCGGGATCGTCCCGGCCCAGCGAATAGCTGGCGGTGACGTCGATGCTGTCGAGCGTCGTCGGCAGAAGCGGCAGCGCGAACTCGAGCGCCGCCACCGGCTCCTCGCCGAGGTTGACGGTCTGGCGCTGGTCACGGAAGCCGGGCGCCGAGGCGATGATCGTGTAAGTGCGGGGAGGGAGGCGCCGAAAGACGAAGGCGCCGTCACCGTCGGTGCGGACCGCTCCGACGAGAGCCGGCTCGAGCCGGACCTGGGCGCCGGGTAGCGGCACCGCCTCGTCGCTCGCCGCATCAGCTTCCGGTGCGATGAGCACTCTGCCTTCGATTTGGCTGGGCGCTTCCTGAGCACGCCCGGCGTCGGGAAGCGCGAGGAGACAGAGTGCGGCAAGACAGAGCGCGGAAAGACAGGGCGCGGCAAGTACCGAAAAGGCTCCAGGAAAGAGCTCGAGTCGCGATTGCGAGGGGGTGGGAGGGCAGGCTGGGGATGTTCGTGCAAAGAGGTGGGTGCGAACCCGCATGGGGATCTCCAGAAGATGTCGTCGGTAGGGTTCTTCGATTCGGTACTGCCGCTCGGGCAACTGCCGTCGTCGGAACTTAGGAATCGGCTCGTGAACCGGGCGCCTGCTTTGTGTGAGGCGAACGTGAACGGAGCGGGTGCTAGCCTTTCGTTGACACTTCCGAACAACACGACGCGCGAGGAGAGAGAGCGTGCAGCAACAGAAGAACTGCGCCGGACTCCTGGGGATCTGTTGGCTCGTCTTGGCCGGTCTGGTCGGCGCGGCGGAGATCGAGATCGATCCCAAGGCGACGATCGAGAACTCGCCGACGACGCTCCTGGGTGTGAGCCACATCGGTCTTTCCGTGAAGGATCTCGACGCCGTCTTGCCCTTCTACCAGGAGGCGACTCGCTTCGAGCTTCTACGACGCGGGACGCTTTCTGGCCCGGCGGCGGACGCTCTGTTCGCAAGGCCTGGAGTCGAGGCCGACGTTGCCGTCCTGCGGGCTCCGAACATGCTCTTCGAGCTCGTCGAGTTCCGCCACAACGCGGACGCGGCGACGTCCAAGCGGCCGTTCGAGGGCCCGGGCATGACGCACACCTGCTTCCAGACGACCGCTGCCGACTCGGGCTACGAGCGCTTTCGCAAGGTCGGCTCGGACATGCTGACGCGCGGAGCGGCGCCGATCGACCTGGCCGGACGGGGTGTGACTTACGCCTACGGCTACGACCCCGAGGGCAACATGTTCGAGATGGAGCAGCTGGACCCGGCTCTGATCGAGAGAGACCCACTCAGGACCCGTTGGCTCGAGGAGGGACACAGCGCTTGGATGACTCAGGTCGCGATGGCGACGCACGATCTCGAGCGCCTCGTCGATTGGTACCAGAAGGTGTTGGCCTTCTCGCCGAGTCGGCAGGGTGACTTCGTCGAGCATCCCGGCATGATCCAGGTTGCCGATCACGACGGGCTGTCTCTGAGAGTGGCTTGGTTTCAGCTCGCCCAGCGCACGAAGACGTTGGAGCTCTGGCAGATGCGCGTGCCTGAGACGCAGGAGTACGGCAAGAAACGCGGCCTGACCGACCTCGGGTACTCCTACTCGTTGGAGGTCGGCGACATCCAAGCCGAGTACCGACGCATGAAGGAGCTTGGCGTCGAGTTCGTGAGCGAGCCGATCGAGCTGAGCGATCGCTGGCAGGTCTACGCTCACGACATCGACGGCAACGTCTTCGCTTTGCGTCAGTGGGTCGATCCCGAGTCGCCACACTCCGTCGCCAAGCTCGACCACTGAGACAGAGACGGTTCCCACGCCGGGCCCGAGGGGTGAGGCTCCAAGGCAGGCCTCTGCCCCGGCCCGCGCTCGGACTCCTAGGGGCAGGTGGCAAAGGCGTCGGTGTCCGTCTCCGTGATGAACACGCGGCCCGTCGGATTTCGGTAGGTCTTCACCGTGGAACGCTCGGTGTCTTCGACAATCAGGTCGATCCCCAGGTCCGTCAGGCCTGCGATGAACGCCCAATAGCGCTGGTTGAAGCCGCAGGCGTTGAGCAGTTTGACGACCACCTCGACGTTGGCGTCGTCGAAGATCGTGAAGTACCCGGTGTCGGGCGTCAGCTCCCACGCCCGACCCGTGCCGAAGCCACCGCGGCCGTCGTTCCAGGCGAGCGTCACGCGAAAGCGGTCCGCGTTGAGGCACAGCGTGCTCGCGTCCTCGGTGCACGTGGTGACTCCGGTTCCCGACACGCAGGGGTGGCTGTAGCTGCCGCCGACGATCGCCCCAGGGCGTCCAATGGCCCTTCCGGCCACCAGGGAGGTGCCGGCCCGATTGGCACCGACCGCAGCCGTCTGCGTGCTGCTGGCGACGGCGAACTCGATTCCCGAGAACTGCATCTCGAGCGTGAAGGCACGCGCTCGGATCTGTGGGTAGGTCTCGCCGTCGACTGGGGTTTCGTACACCGCCACGAACTCTCCGCCTCCGACCGGCGCTACGTCCGGACGCTGATTGCTGCCCTCGATGCGCACGTTCACCTGGGCCTCGTTGCTCGCTGACACGCCGTTCGCGAGGTAGCCCCGCGCCTGAACGCTGAGTGAGTCGTTGTCGCTGCCGGCGGAGGCGGAGCTTTGCCAGATCACCACGTACTTGCCGTCGGAGTCGACCGCGACCCGCGGCTCGTCCTGGCTCGTCGACGTGGTGACGTTGACCTGTCGCTCCGTGTCGAGGGCTGAACCGTCACTGTCGTAGCGACGCATCTGGATGCTCGAGCCCTGGTTATCGTCGCCGCCGCTCGTACGGCTGGCGAAGACGACCACGAAGCGTCCGTCCGGAGCGCTGCCGACGGCGGCGTCGTCCTGGGCGTTGTTCGTCAAGGTGTTCACCTGAAACTGCGCACCGCGCGGACTTCCGCTGGCGTCGAAGCGGCGAGCTTGGATGCTGCTGCTCGTATCGTTGCCGGGCGACTCCGCACTCGTCCAAACCACCACGAAGGAACCATCGTCGGCCATCGCGACCTTGGGCTCGATCTGATGACCCCCGAAGAAGTCGTTGACTTGGAAGTCCTCTCCACGCGGCGACCCGTCTGCTGCGTAGACGCGACCGCGAATGCTGAAGCCGTCGACGTCCTCTGGCGACGTATCGGTCTGCCAGACGGCGACGAAGCGCCCGTCGGGAGCCGCGGCGACTGCGGCGTTGAACTGATCCAGGTCCGTCCAGGTGTTGATCTGGAAAGCGTTTCCCTGGGGCACGCCGCTCGAGTCGACGTACGTGCCCACCACAGCGGTGCTCGAGCGGTCGCTGCCCGGCGACGGTAGAAGATCAGCTTGGGTCTGCTCCCAGACGACGATGCCGGTGCCGTCGCCGAAGACCGCGACAGCGGGCCGAATGGAGGTGCCGATCCCGTCGAAGATGTCGATCTCTCCGGCGCCGATTGGTGCACAGGCCGAGCCTCCCTGTGCCCAGGCGGTCGTTGCGAGAAGGGCGCCGAGCGCCAGCAGTGCGAGTGGGAGTCTTGAGCGGCAGGACGTCGTACGAGTTCGATTCAGAATCACGGCGATCTCCAGGACACAGGGCGAGCTTCAATGCCCCCCTCATCCGAGTCACTCGAAAAGCGCGCTCGAACCCGCCACACCCTTTCGACGGGAGATTTCTGGTTCGTTCGGAGATGTCGGGCTGGCTCGACCCGCGCAACAGCGAGTCAGCCCTCTTCGAGCTCGCGTCGGAGCCAAGCTCGGCTCTTGAGCCAGTCGCGCTGGACGGTTCGCAGTGAGGTCTCCAGCGCCTCTGCGACCTCCTGCTCGCTCAGCCCGCCGAAGTAGCGCATCTCGAAGACGCGACTCCAGCGCTCGCTCCGGCCGGCGAGACGATCGAGCGCCGCATCCAGAGCCAGGATCATCTCTGCCTCTCGCTCCATCGAGGAGAGGCTCTCGTCGAAGGTCACGCGCATCATCTCTCCGCCGCGCTTCTTGGCTCGGCTGCGCCGCGCGAAGTCGACAACGAGCTCGCGCATGACTTTGGCCGCCAGAGCGAAGAAGTGAGAGCGGTCGCGTAGGTCGATGCGGTCTGCCTGCACGAGCTTGAGGTAGGCCTCGTGAACCAGGGCGCTCGTGTCCAGCGTGCCGCCTCGCGCTCGCAGCTGGTTGCTGGCCATGCGTCTCAGCTCGAGGTACAGCAGCTCCCAGATCCGGTCGAACGCTTCGCGATCTCCCTGTCGCAGTGCTCCCAAGAGCCGGGTCACTTCGCCGCGGTCGATGCTCTCCCCGGACACTCCGCTGAACCCTGTCATCGGCGTACGGCGGATTCCACGATCTGCCCGCGAGTGCCGACGGCCGAGCCGTTGGGTGGACTGTCGAGCTCTCGACGAATCTCCTGCGCACGGCTTGGCCAATAGCTGCTTTCGGAGAGCTTCCCGCGCAGGACCTCCAGAGCAGGCTCGAGATCGGATCGAGCGAGCTCGCGCTGCCCGCCGCGCAGTCGGCACGCTGCGCGTTCGACAAAACAAGACGCGCAGCGCCAGTGATCCGATCCCAGCTGCTCGATGAGCTTCGCGCACGCGTCGTCCAAGAGTCCCGCTCCCCGCTCGGGCGTCGGCTCGCGGTGACAACGGAGCGATCCCAGAAGCATCTGCGTCTCGGCTAGATTGCCCACCGAGACCGACGGGTCTTGGCTTTGGATTTGCCAAGCCCGCTCCAGCGCGTCCGCCGCCTGTCGCCAGCGACGCATGCGCAGGAGGGTCTGGCCGATATGGCTCTCGAGGCGCGCAATGGAAGAGCTCTGCGGGTCGATCCCCTGCTGCTGGAGACGGTCCATCGCCTCCTCGTAGAGCTGTAGCGCGACCTCGAGCTCTCCCTGCTCACGCCGTAGAGTGGCCAGGTTGATCTTCGCGGCGACGGCGGTGAACCGGATCTCCCCGAGGGGCCGCGCGATCTCGTAGGCCTGCTCGATCGGTGCGGCAGCGCGCTCGAACTCGCCTTCGGCCAGCAGCCCTCTGCCGTACGACGTGAGTGCTGGAATGAGGCTCGGATGATCAGCACCGAAACGAGACTCCATGCCCTCGATGGACGCTTCGAAGAGAGGCTTCGCTTCCGGGAAGCGGCCGGCTCGAAACAGATGAACTGCGAGGTTGCTCTGCATCTGAAAGACGACCGGTGCACCAGGCTCTGCGAGCGGTTCGAGCATCTCGAGTGCAGCGAGGCGCATCTCCATCGCCTCTTCGGTGCGCCCCTGCCTCCCCCACAGCAGGGCGAGGTCGTGCTCGAGTAGCGCGCGCGTGACGCTGGGGCCGCTTCGTCGTCCGTCCTCCAGGCGCAGGGCTTCGCGTAGGTGGAGCTCGGCGGCCGACGGATCACTTTGGCCCTTGTAGCTCGCCAGAAGCCGGTGAAGCTCGATGGCGACGTCGTGGTCGCTGTTGCCGTGCTCCTCCAGATCCTGCAGTGCGTTCCGAGCGAGCTCGAGTGCGGAGTTGCTGTCGCCGCTGGAGTTGAGCGCTTTGGCGTGGTCGAGCATCGCCTGAACCAGCTCTGGATGCCCCTCCTCGAGCTGCTCTCGTTCGAGCTCCAAGGCTTCGCCCGACAGTCTCTCGGCGGCCTCTCGGTCGCCCAGGCCCAGGTAGGCGCGCGACATGGCGCCCAGGAGGTCGGCCCTTGCCGAGGACTGCTCCCGTAGGGCAGCGCCGATTCGCTGCTCGCCCCAGCGCCAGCAGGTCGCGGGCGTCCGCCGGGGCACTCTCGAAGGGGTTGGCATCGTCGAAGATCTCGATCAAGAAGTCGGAGACGGTCTGGGCCTTGGTGCTCTCCTGGCGCGCGAGGTCGCGCTCCCGCGCCGCCCGGTTCGCCTGAAGCAGAGCGACGCCCAGTCCCACGACCAGCGAGAGTAGAACCGCGGTCGTTGCGGCCACGGCCACCGCATTGCGCGTCGCGAATCTCGATGCCCTGTACCAAGCCGTGGACGGGCGGGCCTGGATCGGCAGGCCCTCGAGATGTCGCCGCACGTCAGCGGCCAGCTCCGCTGCACTACCGTAGCGGCGCTCGGGCTCCTTGGCGATCGCGCGGAGGACGACGTGGTCGAGGTCGCGACGCAGCGCGCGCACTCGAGCCTCCCGGTCGTGTGCCTCCGAGGCGTTTGCCAACACAGCGCTTGGCGCTGGCGGCTCCTGCTGGCAGACGACGCGTTCGGCCTCCCCGGGGCTGAGGCCCTCGAGGTCGAAGGGCAGCCGTCCTGCGGTGAGGCGATACAGAAGAACACCCAGGGAGTAGACGTCGCTCGCCGTTCCCGCTCGCTGCAGGCGGAGCTGCTCCGGAGAGGCGTACTCCGGCGTAAAGGCGTGCACCACGGTCGCCGGCTCGCCGCCGCTGTTGCCGGAGAGACCGGCGATGCCGAAGTCGAGCAGTTTGACGCGCTGTTCGTCGGTGACCAAGACGTTCGCGGGCTTGATGTCCCGGTGCGCCACGAGCTCGGCGTGAGCCGCCTGCACCGCCTCGCACACCTGAAGAAAGAGGCCGAGACGTCGTTCGAGAGAGAGGCCGTTCCGCTCGCAGAAGTCGTCGATCGGAAGACCGTCGACAAGCTCCATCACGAGGTAGGGAGAGCCGTCTTCCGTAACGCCACCATCGATGAGTCGCGCGATCGAGGGGTGGTCGAGGCCAGCCAGGATCTGACGTTCGCGCAAGAATCGCCGGCGCGCCTCCGTCGTTGCCGCGCTGTGGGAAAGGAGCTTGACGGCCACCTGCTGTTCGTACTGATCGTCGGCACGCTCGGCGAGATAGACGGTTCCCATACCGCCTCGACCGATCTCTCGCTGCAGGCAGTAGGCTCCGAGCCGCTGGCCAGGGACGGCAATAGGGGTGTGAGCGGGCAACGATCGGCCCTCCGCGGCGAGGAGCTGGAGAAGCTGCGGCGCATCGTCCACCAGACCCTTGGTCACCGAGCCGGGCTCGGGAAGACGTTCGAGCAGCGCCCTGACCTCGCGACGGACCTCATCGGTCTCGTTCTCGAGTGCTCGCTCGACCCTTTTCCCTGAGGGAACTCCCCGCTCATCGAGCAAGGCGTCGAGGCAGCGCTCCACACGTTCCCAGACTGTTTCCTTCATGATCAACGTCGAATTGTCGCAGACCCACCGGCGCGGGATCGCCTCCGAGGCTTGGGAGCTGTCGAGAGTGCTGGCCGAGGAGGCAAGCTGTGTCTGGAAGGCGACGGTCTGCGGACAGCCTTGTCCGAGTCGCCGGACTTGGTCAGGAAGCTCGGTCGCCGAGAGTGGGTCCGGGCCTGTCTTCAGCCGTCGTTCCGCGCCTCGGCGGGCAAGCGGTCTCGCCAGCGCGCGGCGGCGGCCGCGTCACCCAGAGACTCCTGCGCCTCGATCGCCGTCGTCACGCACCGGACGGTCTCGCTCGCCTCGGCTCCGAGCGTGGCCAAGTGGGCGTCGTAGCAAGCGCTGCTGAGCTCGACCGCCTGCGCCGCCTGTCCGGCTTGCAGAGCAAGAGTCGAGACTCCGCGATGGGCGCTCAGCGTCGCCGGATCTTCGGGGCCGAGTAGCTCGAGACGGATGCGAAGGACCTGCTGCGCGCTTTCGAAGGCGCGCTGGTGATCGCCGTCGGCGTGAAGCTGTAGAGCGAGGCTCTGCAGCTGTTCGGCGACCGAGGGGTAGTCGGCGCCGACTCCCTCCTCCGAGCGTTCCAGAAGCTCGCGGCGAAAGGGTATGGCCCGCTCGGGATGCCCCGTGATGTCGTTGACCACCGAGAGGTTCACCAGCGTGCGCGTGACCGCAGGGTGGTCGTTGCCCAGGGCTCTGCGTCGGCCGTCGAGCACCGTCTGCAGATGCTTCAAGGTGGTTTCGGTCTGACCCTTGCGGTAGAGCACGTTGCTGAGGTTCTCGAGGAACAGGAGGGTGCTGGGGTGGTCGGCGCCGAAGAGTTCGACCGCTCCGTCGTAGGCGCGTTGCCCCCAGCTCTCGGCGTCGTCGAGGCGGCCCTCGCTCATGTA
Organism: Acidobacteriota bacterium; assembly: GCA_039026915.1. Classification (GTDB taxonomy): domain Bacteria; phylum Acidobacteriota; class Thermoanaerobaculia; order Multivoradales; family Multivoraceae; genus JBCCLJ01. The sequence goes on along the minus strand of JBCCLJ010000116.1, from coordinate 6,869 downwards.
GAAGATCGCCAGGTTGCTGGTCGTCGTCAGCGTTTCGGTATGAGCTTCCCCGAACCGGCGGCGCCAACCCTCGAAGGCTCGCAGGTAGTAGCTTTCGGCTTCGGCGTTGCGTTCCAGGTTGGTGAGCACCACGCCCACCGTGTTGAGCGACATCAGCGTGTCGATGTGGTCCTCGCCCAGCGTGCGCTGCTGGATTTCGAGGATCTCCCGGTAGGCCACCTCCGCTTCGTCCCAACGGTGCTGCTCCGTGAGGAGTCGTCCCAGGTTGCTCTCGAAGCGCAGCGTGTCGCGATGCTCCCGACCCATGGTGCGGCGCATCGTCTCGAGGCCTTCGCGAAAGAGCCGGTTCGAGTCGTCGAAGCGGCCCATCCTCATGTAGTGCTCGGCGAGGTTGTTGAGTGCCGAGAGAGTCTCCGGATGGTCGTCGCCCTGGGACTTGCGGCGCACGTCCCAGACGGACCGCATCTCCCGTTCGGCGTCCTCCAGGCGGCCGATTTCCTGCAGCACCAGGGCGAGCTGGTTCCGAAGGATGAGCGAGATCTCGTGCTCGTCGCCGTAGCGCGCCTTGGAGAGCTCGATCGCCTCCCGGCCCATGGTCTCCGCTTCGGGGTAGAGGCTGCGCTCCTCGAGGGCCTGGACGAGGGCGGCCTGCGTGTTGAGCGTGTCGAGGTGATCGGGACCGAGCAGCTCCCGCTGCTGCTCGAAGGATCGTCGCAGCACCGACGTCGCCTCCTCCAGCTTCGACTGTCCGAGGAGCACCTCGCCGAGAGCTGCAGAGGCCGCCAGCGTCGCCGGCTCCGAGGCCTCCCCGAGCTGAGTGCGAGCGTCAATGGCGCTGCGGATGAGCTGCTCGGCCTGTGTGTAGAGACCGAGCCCGGCGTAGGTCTTGCCCATCGTCGTCATCAGTGCCGAGCGCACGGAGGGTTGCTCCGCGAGCTCCTGCTCGATGCGAAGAGCACCTCGATCGAGAATCTCCCGCGCGGTGATCGTCTCGCCCCGCGACTCGCTTGGGTCGGAGACCTCGAACATCTCGGTCATGAAGTCGAGCGCCTGACTCGAGGTCTCGGCTTCGAGACTGGCGCGCGCTTCGGCGCGCAGAGAGCGGGCGAAGAGCACGCTGACGAGAATGCCGAAGCCGATCACCGAGACGAGAAGGAGTGCCAGCAGGCTCGAAGCCAGTCGGTTGCGGGCGACGAGCTTGCGTAGCTGGTAGACCGTGCTGGGCGGCCGCGCGAGGATCGGCTGCGAGGCGAGGTAGCGGCGGAGATCTTCGGCCAGTGCAGCGGCGCTGCCGTAACGCATGTCCGGATCCTTGGCCAGCGCCTTGTCGACGACCGTCTGGATGTCCTGGTCGATTCGGCGCGCCTCGCTCCAGACCTCTTCCAGTGGCGCCGGCGGCTGCTCTCGGATCACCCGGATCACCTCCATCAAGGAGTTTCCGGGAATCTCGTAGGGGCGCTGGCCGGTGAGCAGTTCGTACAGCATGACGCCGAGCGCGTAGACGTCGGTACGAACGTCGATGAGCGCCGGGTCACCCTGGGCTTGCTCTGGACTCATGTAAGCGAGAGTGCCCTTGATCACACCGATCTCGGTGATCTGTGTCGCCGCGACGTCGGAGTCGGTGATCCTCGCCAGTCCGAAGTCGAGGATCTTGATGCTCGGGATCCCCGTCGTTTGGCTCGCTCTGCCGGCGTCCGACTCTTCGGAGGGCTCCGTGACGATGAGGTTCGAGGGCTTGAGGTCACGATGGATCACGCCGCGCTGGTGGGCGTAGTGAACGGCCTCGGCAACGGACGCGAGGAGCAGGAGCTTGACTTCGAGGTCGCGGCGGGCGCCGCTCGGCGGATGGCTGTCGAGCCAGACGTCGAGCGTTTCACCGCGGATCAACTCCATGGCGAAGTAGTGCTGACCGTCGTCCGTGGAGCCCGACTCGAAGATGTTGGCGATGTTCGGGTGTTCGAGTCTTGCGAGCGAATCAGCCTCTCGCTGGAACATCCGGAGGTTGTTCTCGTCCAGGAAGCGGTCGCTACGAACGACCTTCAGGGCGACCTTGCGCCGAGGTTGGTGCTGTTCGGCTTCGTAGACGACGCCCATGCCGCCTCGTCCGAGTTGACCGATCAGGGTGTAGCCGTCGATCGACTCCGCTTCGATTGCCGGCGCGTTGGCGGAACGGCCATCCGCGTCGGGGCGCTCGCCAGGCCGGGTGAGAGTGGGTAGTGCCGTCGCGTCGCGCACCTTTCCCGCCTCCGCCAACGTCGGCAGATCTGTCTTCGAAGGAGCATCGCCTTTCGGCGTCTCCTCTTCTTCGTCGTTTTCGCTCATGGATTGGCTTGCGGACCGACACTAGCAAGCTACGATCGCGCATGAAGAACCTCCAAACGACTCACACGGTCGAGTGTGGTGAGTGCCGTCGCGGCGATCGCTCGGCGTGCAAGCCTCGCTCGTGACAAGGGGACTTGTGATGCGGGACTCCAGACAGCTTCGGACAGCGGCCCTCCTGGCAGCCACGGCTTTTCTGATCTTGGCGCTTCCATCGACTGCTCAGCGCTCGGGCGAGGGAAGCTCCGACGGCGTGAGCGCCGGGACCTTCTCGGCCTTGTCGTTGCGCGGCATCGGACCGGCGCTGCGCTCCGGACGAATCTCCGACCTTGCGATCCATCCACAGGACAAGAACACCTGGTACGTCGCGGCTGGCTCCGGCGGTGTCTGGAAGACGACGAACTTCGGCACGACCTGGAAGGCGATCTTCGCGAGCCAGCCCTCCTACTCGATCGGTGACGTGACGCTCGATCCGACGAACCCGGAGATCGTCTGGGTGGGAACGGGCGAGAACTCGAGCGGTCGCCACGTCGGTTTCGGCGACGGCGTCTACAAGAGCAGCGACGGTGGCAAGACCTGGAAGAACATGGGTCTCGAGACTTCCGAGCACATCGGCAAGATTGTCGTGCATCCCGAAGACGGCAACGTCGTCTACGTCGCCGCCGAAGGCCCTCTCTGGTCGAGCGGTGGCGAGCGCGGCCTCTACAAGACGACCGACGGAGGAGAGACGTGGGAGCGGATTCTCTTCGTCAATGACGATACGGGCGTCACCGACATTCACTACGATCCGCGCGACCCCGACGTTCTCTACGCTGCGACCTACGACCGTCGCCGCAAGGTCTGGGCGCTGATCAACGGTCCGGGCTCGGGGATCCACAAGTCGACCGACGGCGGCGCGACCTGGACGGAGCTCACCAACGGACTGCCGAAGGGCGACATGGGCAAGATCGGCCTCGCGATTTCGCCGATGCGCCCCGACGTCGTCTACGCGACGATCGAGGCGAGCCAGGAGCCGGGGAACAACGAGGCCGGCTTCTATCGCTCGACCGACCGCGGTGCGAGCTGGGTGAAGCGCAATGACTACCACTCCGGCGGCACGGGGCCGCACTACTACCAGGAGATCTTCGCGTCGCCGCACGTCTTCGATCGCGTCTACCAGATGGCGCCGCGCATCAACATCACCGAGGACGGTGGACTGACGTTTCGCGAGCTCGGTGAGATCGACAAGCACGGCGACAACCACGCGATGGCGTTCCTGCCGGACGAGCCGGAGTTCATCCTCAACGGCAGTGACGGCGGCGTCTACTACACCCATGACCACGCCAAGACCTGGAAGTACGTACAGAACCTGCCGCTGACGCAGTTCTACAAGCTGTCCATCGACTACGACCTGCCGTTTTACAACGTCGCCGGCGGCACGCAGGACAACGGTACCCAAGTCGGCCCGTCGCGCACCCTCAACAGTCACGGCATCCGCACGGCGGACTGGACGGTCGCTTACGGCGCGGACGGCTACATGACGATGGTCGACCCGACCGACGCCAACGTGCTCTACGTCACCTGGCAGAACGGTCATCCGCTGCGCTACGACAAGCGCACCGGAGAGACGATCGACATCCAGCCGCAGCCGGGACCGGACGACGAGCCGGAGCGCTGGAACTGGGACGCGCCCATGATCATCTCGCCCCACGATCACAAGCGCATCTACATGGGCTCGCAGCGGCTCTGGCGCACTGACGATCGTGGCGACTCGTGGACCGTGCTGCCGGGCGAGTTCACGCGGGGCGTGACCCGCTACGAGCGCGACATGGACGGCCGGACCGCCGGCGACGAGGCCGTCTGGGGCAACACGGCGATGTCGTGGCACGCCAACATGACGGCGATCGCCGAGTCGCCGCTCGTCGAAGGCCTGCTCTACGTCGGCACCGACGACGGCCTGATTCAGATCAGCGAGGACAGCGGGCAGACCTGGCGTCGAGCCGACCTGTCGGGCTTCCCCGAGCTGCTCTTCGTCAACGAGTTGACCGCGTCGCCGACCGACGCCGATACGGTCTTCGCCTCGGTCGACAATCACAAGATGGGTGACTACGCGCCCTATCCGCTGCGCAGCGACGACCGCGGCCGCACTTGGCGCTCCATCGCTGGCGACCTGCCAGACCGCCATCTGATCTGGTCACTGCAGCAGGATCACGTCGATCCGAACCTGCTCTTTGCTGGCACCGAGTTCGGCATCTACTTCACGATCGACGGCGGCGAACAGTGGCTCAAGATGGCGGGCTCGCCCACGATCGCCTACCGAGATCTCGACATTCAGCGGCGCGAGAACGACCTGGTCGGCGCGTCGTTCGGCCGTGGCTTCTACGTTCTCGACGACTACTCGCCGCTGCGGAATCTGAGCTCTGAACGTCTCGAAGAGGAGGCGATTCTCTTCGCTCCGCGTCGCACCTGGTGGTACGTGCCCTCGACGCCGCATGGCCGACGCCCGAAGGGCACGAGCGGCAGCGACTACTTCGTCGCCCCGAACCCACCTTTCGGCGCCACGTTAACGTACTACCTGCGCGAGACGCCGAAGACGGCGCGCCAAGAGCGCCGCAAGGCGGAGAGCGAGCGCCGTGCGTCAGGTGAGACCGTGCCCTTCCCCGACTGGGATGTGCTGCGCGCCGAGGATCAGCAGGCGGAGGTCGGTATGAAGACCCAGGTCATGCTCACGGTGCGCAATGCGGCCGGCGACGTCGTGCGGCGCATCGAGGGGCCCGCGCGCTCCGGCATGCAGCGCGTGACCTGGGATCTGCGTCTGCCGATGGCGATGCCGACGCGACTCGGTGGCGGAGGTCGCGGTTTCGGGCGCGGTCCGCAGGGTCCCCTGGCTCCTCCAGGTTCCTACTCGGTCGAACTGGCCCTGCTCGAGGGCGGCGAGCTGCGAGCTCTCGGGGGGCCGCAGAACTTCGACCTCGTCGATCTCGAGAACCGCACCCTCGAAGGACTGCCGGCGTCGGAGATCCAGACCTTCCAGAAGCAGACGAACGACCTGCTGCGTCGTGCGACGGCGGTCGCCGCCGAGCTCGAGCGCGCCGACGAGCGCGCTCAGCACGCAGCCCTCGCGATCCCGGTGACGCCGGGTCTCGACGCCAGCTTGCTGGCCGACGTCGTCGCTCTCCGGGAGCGCCTCTACGGTCTCGATCGGCGTCTCAACGGCGACGAAACACTCGGCCGATTCCAGGAGCCGTCGCTGCCGGGTGTCCTGCAGAGGATCTTCACCGTGGTCCGCGGGCACTGGAACACCCGTCTCGGACCGACGCAGACCCACCGACAGTCGCTCGCCATTGCGGCGTCTCAGCTCGATGCGATCCGCGACGAGCTCGCTGCCGTCGACACGGATCTCGGGAGCCTCGAGCAACAGCTCGATGCGGCGGGTGCTCCGTGGAGCCCTGGCCGGGCGATCCCCGAGTAACGCCTCAGTCTCCGGGGCCAGGGTCTGGGACGGAGCTCTCCGTAGCCCGGTCCCCGGCCCTTAAGGCGTCCCGTCTCTGGGCCGATCCCAACGTTTGGCAAGGAGGAAGTCGAAGCACTGTTATTTGCAGGTTTCGATGTGCGCAGCCTTCTACTCAGAGATCGTCACATTTCGTTAGCCTTCGAGCAGACATTCTTTCTTTGCCCGGAGACACCCATGAGACGTTCCTTCTCGCGGCTGCCTTCGCTCCCGTGCTTCGACCGTGCGTCGAACAGCTCGCGGGGCAGCCTGTTTGCCTTCGCCTTGATCACCGTCCTCCTCGGCGCTGTGGCACCCGCCGTCGGTGCCAGCACCGCCGCCGACTGCCGCACCAGCGCACTCGTCGACCGCATGCCGAACGTCGTGCCTCCGATGGCCGGCAAAGAGCCGATCTGGTTGCTCGGCGCAGCGCAGAACAGCTGGAGCGAAGATCAGGCGATCGACGCCGCCTTCGTGCTGTCGCGTCGGCAGGACGGCGATTTGACCGTCATTGGCCGTCGGCGCAAGAGCCCCTCCGAGCTTTCCTTCGTGGGCGAGGACGGTGTGAGCAATGTGTTGCAGGTCGTCGAGCCTCACCGCTCTTCCCTGACCCCGCCGAAGGCGACCGCTTCGGTCACGAAGGAGTACTCCTTCATTCCAACGCGCCTGGTCTTTCCCGCTCCGGGATGCTGGGAGATCGATGCGCGCTTGGGCGACGTGACGCGCCGCATCGTGGTCTGGATTCCAAAGACGTCGCGTCTGACACGGTAGCGAAGGTCCGTGGTGGTTACCACGGCCTTCGCTACTGATCCTGATGCTCCGTCCCCTACGGCGAATGGAGTGGATCGTTGGGGCTTCTGAGTCGTCTCCATTCGCCCTCGGCGCGAACGAACGCTAGTTCTTGAAAGGTCGACTTCGTTCGCCCTCGGCGACTCCGCTCCGGCGAATGAGGGCGTGCTCGGTTGAGAAGCTGAGGCCTCATTCGCCTTGTCGACGCGCGCGGCGCTCGCCGCGCGTGGCGGGCGGGCCGGGGGGGTTAACACCGCCTGAGCGGCTCCTCCTGAATGTCCGTCCCCAAACG
>JBCCLJ010000115.1:0-21666 GCA_039026915.1 Acidobacteriota bacterium | reverse complement strand
TGGGTTTGCGCGGCGCGGGCCGATCTTCGGCGCGGCGCGCGCTCAACGATGGACACCGCATCGCCTTCGCGCACGGCGCACCAAATCTCGACCCGCGGCGCGCAAACTGAGCGCTACGGGAGTTTTTCATCAAGCCCCTAGGGGCCTGCGTAGGTGCTACGGGCGCCGAATCGCAGCTCTCCTGCCAGGACGGCCTCGCCGACGGCCGCTCCCAGCTCGTGTCCCGCCAGCGAGTCGTAGCGAAAGTGAATGCCGAGGTAGACACGCGACAGCGAGCACTCGAGCGCGGCTTCGTCGAAGCTCGAGAACTGCCGGGTCGGTGGCGACATTGCGATCTTCTCGGAGAGGGGGCCGGCCGAGTCGACCTCCTCGGTCGTCATCGTGAAGGCGAAGGCTTCGCCGAAGGTGCCTGCGAGCACCGTCATCGCCGCCGTGCAGGCCGTGCCGTGGGCCGAGGGATACGAGGGGAAGGCATAGGTGTGATCGTGGAGGTTGGTCCATTCGAGGTCGGCGATGGTGGCGTCGTTGCCGTCGTGGTCGGCCCAGCGCACCGCCGTGTAGGGCCGCCAGTGGTTGTAGTGGAACTTGTTGTCGAAGGCCGAAACGTAGGCGTCGAAGATGGCCACGTTGAGCTGCGCGAAGAGCCGGGCGGCCGCCTGGAGATCGAGTGACTCGTCCAGAGCGAGCTGGCGCGCCAGCCGGTTGTGCGACCGTTCGGCGAAGTCCTTCCACCAAAGAGCCAGATGCTTCTGGTCCTGGGTTCGCCGATCGCTCTGCTGCGCTCCCAGCTCTTTGACCTCTCGGAAGGCTTCGGCGTAGGCCGTCGAGGTCGTCTCGGGCGGCGGCGGGGCCCTGAGCGCGTCGGGCGATGCGAGGACGAAGGGGCGCGCCCGGGCCCATCCGGAGCCGAAGACGAAGCCCTTGGGCGTACCGCTGTGCTCATCGAACTCGGCATAGACACCAGGAGCCATGGGGTGGAAGCGGTACTCCGATTCTGCATCCCAACCGTCGTCGTCGCGCGAGGCGACCACCTTGGCTCCGATGTCTCGGCCGACGGTGGCCTCCGGCGAAAGCTCTTCGCCGAGGAGGTGCGCGAAGCGCGAGGCCTGTCCCGGGTACTCATGCAGGGCGACCGCGTGCGCCGCAGCGACCGCTGCCTTCTCGCCGCCCCCGGTGCTCAGACTCGTGAGCATCGCAGAGTGCATCATGGCGGCGGCTCGAACCCCCTTGAGCGTCAGGAATCCGTCTTCCTCTTCGGCGATGCCGAGCAGCGTTTCGTTCCACCGTACGATGGTCTCCGCTCCCGAGGCCCTCTGCTCGGAGGGCGCGCTCGGAGAGCCGCAGGCCGCGAGCGTGGAGAACGCCAGCGCCGCCACGCACGGGGCAGCCCACGCGGTGCCCGTGGCTCCGGCGGTGGTGACGGAGCGGTCTCGTTCCTTCGGAGGCGTGCGACGAAGATTCATGCGGTTCTCCCAACGTTTCCTCGACGCTAGCCCGGCCTCCGGAGAGCCTCTAGTACAGAAACTGTAGTTGCTTGCCGACGCGGCCGACTGCCACCATTCGGCATGAGCAAAGGATACGGACAGTACTGCCCCCTGGCCCTCGCCGCCGAGCTTCTCTGCCAGAGGTGGACGATCCTGGTTCTGAGCCGCCTGATCGACGGCTGTCGCCGCTTCAACGAGATTCAAGCGGGCGTGCCGGGGATGTCTCCCTCTCTCCTCTCCAAGCGCTTGCGTGAGCTCCAAGACGCTGGCCTCGTTCGCAAGATCACGGCAGGCGGGCGCCAGACGAGCTATGAGCTCACCGATTCGGGCCGAGAAGCCGAGGCCATCGTGATGTCGATGGCGGTCTGGGGCCAGCAGTGGGCACGCGACATGGAGATGGCGGATCTCGACCCGGAGTTTCTGGTCTGGAGCTTGCACATGGGGGTCGACGTCGACTCGCTGCCCGCCGAGCGCCTGGTTCTCGAGTTCGAGTTCTCGGGCTGCGCTCACGACTGCGACCGTTTCTGGCTCGTCTGTGAGGACCGAGTCGTCGAGATGTGCGTCAAGGATCCTGGGCTCGAACCCGACGTCACGGTCCAGTCCGATCTCAGGCTCTTCGTCGAGGCCTGGCGCGGCTTTCGTGATCTGAAGCAGGAGATCGCCGAAGGCAATGTCAGGGTGTTCGGGCCCCCGGAGCTGACCCGCCGTCTCGCCGATTGGCTCCTGGGCAGCACCCTGGCCCCGTATCCGCGCAAACGGCAGGGCAGAGAGCGGCAGATCTGGGAGCGTCAGCGGTCCGGCTCCGCCGAGCGCCTCCCCAGCGGAACTCCCTGAATCCTGGTATACTTACGGGTCCACCAGTCGGGGGGGATCCGTGGCAGAGACAGTCAAACCGAAGGAAGTGCGGCAGCGTCTGGGAGACCTCCTGGACCGCATTTCGGAGCGTCGAGAGTTCGTCATCGAGCGGCGTGGCAAGCCGGCGGCGGCGATGGTCTCGTACGAGAAGTACCAGCGCATGCAGCGAGCGGCCGAGACGGAGCTGCTCGAGTCGCTCGACCGGCACGCCCGCAAGCTGACCGAGGCGCAGGCCCGAGAGCTCGCGCGATCGGCGAAGCAGCGGGTGCGAGGCCACTGAGGCAAGCGCGTGAAGGCCCCGAAGGTCATCTGCGAAGCGGCCGTGCTCGCTGAGGCCCTGCTCGACCCCGAAGGAGACTGCGCTCTCCTCTTGCGGCGCTTCGTCGAAGAGAGGTCCTACGAGCTGGTCCTGTCGCCATCGATTCTCGAAGAGCTGGACCATCTTCTGGCAGATGGAGAGGTGCGTCGTCACCTCGAGGAGCGGCCCGCGGCGTCGCTGCGCCGCTTCAGCGCCTCCCTCGGTTTCCTGGCGACGGCTGTCGAAGGTGTGGCCGAGGTGCCCGCCGGGGAGCATCGGCTGGAGGACGAGAAGGTCCTTGCGGCGGCGCTGGAGGTTGGTGGGGGTGTCGTCGTGAGTACCGACGAGACGCTGCTGTCGACCGCCATCGAAGGACTCGAAGTGGTCAGTCCTCGGACGCTCGTCGAAGTTCTCGACGCCGTTTGAGAAGCGGCGTTTCGGGAAACATTGACGCCTTCTGTGCGTTGTTCCTGAGAGGTCCTCGATCCGGATGAGTCTGCGCGCAAAACTGATTACTGCCTTCCTGCTGCTGGCGATTCTGCCGCTCTCGGGCATCGTCCTCTACAACTACCTGTCGTCGCTCTCAGCCTTCCGGCAGGCGGTCGAGGCAGAGACGTCCGAGCTGGCGGGCGACATTGCGCGCACGATGGATGTTGCCCGACGGGATTTTCGCCAGCGCTTTTCGAGGATCGGCCTCATGGAGCTGGAGAAGCGCGAGGCCGAAGATGTCGAGACGGCGCTCGGCGAGGCCTTCTCGGCGCTGGGATCTTCGACGGAGTGGATCGAGGCGGTACGGCTGATCCCGGGCGCCCTCGCGGCGGCGCCGCCACCCCCTCCCGAGGGCGGCGTTCCGCTCCCGGAGCCTGCCCCGAGCCCCCAAGCGAAGGCTCTGCCGCAGTGGATGCCGCCCGCAGGTCAGGCGGAGGAGTGGCAGGAGTTGATCCAGCACCTCTCGACCGAACTGCCGAAGGTGCGTCTCGAGGTCGAGCGGGCCTTCGAAGAGCAGGCCCGCGCGCGCGCCGAAGCACAGGAGATCGCCGAGCGCAGGAGGGCTGCGTCCGAACGTCGCCGTCGCAGGATGGAACGTTTCTTCGGCGACGACTTCCGCTCCGAAGTCCGCTCGGGCGGTCGCCTTTTGGGAGAGGTCGAGGCCGATGTCAGCATCTCGGAATTCTTGCGCTCCGTTCTCATGCAGAGCCAGCGTGCGAAGGGCGAGGTTCCCTTTGCGCTCGACCCCGACGCCGAGGTCGTCAAGCCCTACACGGCCAACGACGAAGACCTGGCGGTTCTTCTGGGCCTGACCGAAGGTGACCCCGAGGCGTTCTCCGGCCTTTTCACCCAGCAGGGAGACGAGCAGCTCGTCGAGTTCGACGACTGGATCGCCGTGACCCGGCAGGATCCGGAGTCGGGGATCATCTTCGGGATTGCTCGGCCGATTGCCGACTCGCTCGCGCAGATTCGTCAGACCGCGGTGCGCAACCTCGCCCTGGGAACCGGCATGATTTCTCTGGCGCTGCTCGGCATCCTGCCGCTCTCCACACGCATGACACGGGAGCTGGAGCGACTCATGGCCCAGGTCGATCGCCTCGCGACGGGTGACCTGCAGGCCCGCGCCACGGCGAGCGGGCGCGACGAGATCGGACAGCTGGCGCGCTCGTTCAATCGCATGGCGGCGGATCTCGAAGACCATCAGGAGCAGCTCCTGCAACAGGAGCGTGATGCGCGCGAGCGCGAGGTTCGAGCCGAGCTGCTGGCGGCCGAGAACGAACGGCGTGGCGACGAGCTCGAAGAGGCTCGCAACTTCCAGCTGTCGCTGCTGCCGCGAGCGCTGCCGCAGAACGACCACTGGGAAGTCTCGGTTTTGATGCGCACGGCGACCGAGGTCGGCGGTGACTACTACGACTTCTGCTCCGGTGCGGAGTCTTTCGTGGCGACGCTCGGCGATGCTGCCGGTCACGGCGCGCGCGCGGGCACCATGGTGGCCGTGCTCAAGACGCTGTTCTCCAGCTGTGACGTGGAGTGCCGTCCCGATCGTTTTCTCAACGAAGCGGCGGCCACCGTGCGCGACATGCGTCTCGACCGGATGACGATGTCGCTCGTCGTTGCCCACTGTCACGAGGACCGGATCGTCGTGTCGTCCGCAGGGATGCCGCCGGTCCTCGTTCTGAGGGATTCGACGGGCGAGGTCGAGGAGCTCCAGGTTCCCGGTCTGCCGCTCGGAACGCACCTCCTCATGGACTACCCGGTGGAGGAGATCGGCGTGGCAAGTGGCGACTGCGTGCTCCTGATGAGCGACGGCTTTGCCGAGCTCCCCGATCACGAAGGGGACCCGATCGGCTACGGCGCCGTCGTGGAGCTCTTGCAGCAGGCTCGAGGACAGAGCGCTGCCGGCGTCGTCGACACCCTGACCGAAGGGCTGCGCCAGCGGATCGGAGATCAGGCTCCCGCCGACGACGTCACGTTTGTCGCTCTCCGACGCCTCTGATCGGCCCGGACGGCGCGTCAACGCTGAAGGTGAGCGAGCGCCTTCGGAGTCATGAGCCACCGCAGCTCTCCGCGCGGAGCAGCAGCGACGTCCTGCCAGGTCGGCCTCGCGAAGTCGATCCGCGCAATCGCCGCCGTGGGGTAGCGGCAGCGCGCACCGGTCGTTGCTTGAACGAGCCCCGAGCACGTCGGCTCGTGGCCAGCGATCAGGACACTTGCTGCCGGCTCCGCGTCGACCCCCAGCAGACGCAGCACGTCGCTGACGCCGGCTCCGTAGAGCTCAGAGCGCACGGCGGGGCGGAGTTCTTCGCCGCTCGCCTTCAGCGCTCTTTCGAGCGTCGTCAGAGCCCTCACTGCGGAGGAGCTCCAAAGCGCTTCGGGCCAACCGTTTCCCTTGAAGAAGTGTCCTACGAGAGCTGCCGCTCGCAGGCCGCGGGCCGCCAGTGGCCGGTCGTGGTCGTGTCCGTACGCGGCGTTCCAGTCGGACTTGCCGTGGCGGAGGATGTAGAGCGACCTCATGGCGGCGAGTCTCGTTCGAGCATGACTCCGAGTATGCCAGCGCTCCGCCTGGGCGCTGTGGGTCCGTGATTCCCACGATCTCCCGATGGTCGACAGCGACCCTCGCGTTGCGTAACCTCGAAGGTCCGCGACGCGAAGTCGCCTTCAGGAAGACGCCATGGACCACACCGAGCCAGACAGAGCCAACCGCTTGACGAATCAGCAGGATACGGCGGCCGAGACGACGCTCTCGGAGAGTTCGTCTGCGGTCCCGACGGCCTCTACGGAGGCGCGCCCAGAGCCTTTCGTCGAATCGTCCGAAGGATCGGAGACTTCGGCACCGGAGATCGACCCGCAGCTCTGCTACCTGAACCGCGAGCTGAGCTGGCTGCGCTTCAACAGCCGCGTGCTCGAGGAGGCCCTGGACGAGTCCCATCCGCTTCTCGAACGACTGAAGTTCCTGGCGATCTACGCCTCGAACCTCGATGAGTTCTTCATGATCCGCGTCTCGGGCCTGAGGCGTCAGCTGGAGAAGGGCGTCGCCGTCGCGCCGCCGGACGGCCGGACTCCCAGGCAGCAGCTGTCGGCAATCCGGGAATACCTGCTCCCGGAGCTCGAGGTCGTCGAGAACTGCTTCGCGTCGGATCTTCTGCCGCGGCTGGCTGAGCAGAACATCTCGGTGGTCCCGCTCGCCAGCCTGAAGTCGAAGAAGCGCAAGAGGCTCCGTCGCTTCTTCGAAGAAGAGATCTTCCCGATGCTCACGCCGCTGGCCATCGACCCGGGTCACCCTTTCCCGCATATCTCGAACCTCAGTCTGAACCTGGCGGTCGAGGTGCGCGACAAGGACGGCGACGTGAAGCTGGCTCGAGTCAAGATCCCGCAGTCGCTCGACCGCTTCATTCCGGTGCCCGCAAAGGTGAGCGACGACGAAGACGAGGCCTTCCTCACCGAAGATCCAGGCCACGAGTTCGTGGCACTCGAGGAGGTCATCGCCGACAACCTGGGCTTTCTCTTCCCGGGGCTCGAGGTCGGCGACTATTACACCTTTCGGGTCACGCGCGACGCCGACTTCGAGATCGAGGAAGACGAGGCCGCCGATCTTCTGACGACGATGGTCGAAGTCGTCGGCAAGCGCCACTTCGGCTTCGCGGTTCGCCTCGAGATCGACGATCGCATGCCGCGAGAGACGCGCAAGATCCTGATCAGCCACCTCGGGCTGAAGAGCTATCAGGTGTACAAGTCCTCGGGGCTTCTGGCGCTCTCCAGCCTGTGGCAGATCGCCAATCTCGACGTTCCGGAACTCCGGGATCCTCCCTTCCAGTCGCACGCTCGTCCTTCGCTGGGGGGCGACGAGGGTGCCTGGGCGGCGATTCGTGAGCAGGATCGGCTTCTTTACCATCCCTACGACAGCTTCAACCCGGTGGTCGACTTCATTCGGGGAGCCGCTCGCGATCCGAAGGTCGTTGCGATCAAGCAGACGCTCTACCGTGCGGGCAAGGACTCACCGATCGTCGAGGCGCTCATGGAAGCGCGTGAGAACGGCAAACAGGTGGCGGTGCTCGTCGAGCTCAAGGCGCGCTTCGACGAGGAGAACAACATCGGCTGGGCGCGGGCGCTGGAGGACGCCGGCGTCCACGTCGTCTACGGCCTCGTGGGTCTGAAGACTCACGCGAAGATGTGCCTGGTCGTGCGGCGCGAGCGAGCGGGACTCCTCTCCTACGTCCACATCGGCACGGGCAACTACAACCCGGTGACGGCGCGTCTCTACACCGACATCGGCTACTTCACGGCGGACCAGGCGATTGCTCGTGAAGTGCTCGATCTCTTCAACAGCCTCACCGGCTATTGGCGCGACGAGGAGTACGATCATCTGTTGGTGGCTCCTGGAAGCCTGCGCGACCAGTTTCTGGAGCGCATCGAGCGCGAGATCGAAGTCCACCAGCGTAGTGGCGATGGACAGCTCGCCTTCAAGATGAACGCACTCGTCGATCGCGCCTGCATCGACGCGCTCTACCGAGCGTCCCAAGCCGGCGTACAGGTGGATCTGCAGGTGCGCGGCATCTGCTGCCTGCGTCCCGGTGTTCCTGGCCTGAGTGAGAACATCCGGGTCACGAGTCTCGTCGGGCGCTTCCTGGAGCACACGCGGGTCTACTACTTCCGCAACGGTGGCGACGAAGAGATCCTCATCGGCAGCGCCGATCTGATGCCGCGCAATCTCGATCACCGGGTCGAAGTGCTTCTGCCGATTCGCGATCGTCAGCTCCTGCTGGCGCTTCGGGACGACATTCTCTTTCGCCATCTCGACGACGTGGTGGCATCGCGCGAGCTTCAGCCGCACGGCGAGTACGCGCCAAAGGCGGAGAGTGAAGGCGGCCTGGGAAGCCAGGGCGAGCTGCTCTTGGCCGAAGGACTCTGGCGCCGCGACGCCAAGGGGCCGGACGACGGCCTGAGAGGCCGCGGTAGCGCGCTGCTCGAACCCTCGAGTTAGAGGGTGGTCGGCGCGCCTGAAACGGACGGCGCCGAGATGCCGTAGTCTCAGTCGGACACTGCGGGTGGTGCAGGCCGCTCGAGACCGTCGAAACAAACTCAGGGAAGTCCGAACCCTGGGACACACGGCGACCTTCGGGTCCAGAGAGGAGCTGCAGACCGTGGGATTTCTCGATCGGATGCTCTCCGATGCGATTGAACAGTCGACAGGATTCAAGGCCAGGAGGCTCGTGCGTCGGATCGGCAGCCGTCGGCTTCTGGCGATGGGTGGAGCGGCACTCGCCGGCGGCATGCTCGCGCAGAGCGCCAGCCGCCAGTCCTTCGGAGGCGGCGCCGTCTCCGGCAGCAGCTCCCGAGGCAATGTCGTGCCTCCGAAGTCGTCGGCCGACCTGAGAGCGTCGACGCCGCCGCTGCCACCTCCCCCGAGGGCGACGCCGCCGAGCGGCCTGCCGCCGCTGCCGCCGCCGGGCGCCCCCGCCGCTGCGACGCCCCCGCCCCCGCCTCCTGGCGCCGACGCGGATCGCGAGTTCGAAGCCGTGGCTCTGCGCACCGTCGTTGCCTCGGCTCTCGCCGACGGCGACATTGCCGCCGAGGAACGCGAGCTCCTCAAGGAACACTTGGAGAGCTCCTCGCTCGGCTCCGCGGAGCGGCAGCAGATCCAGAGCGAACTCCTGGCTCCTGCGTCGCCCGAGACGCTCGCTGCGGCGCTACCGACTGGCGAAGACCCGTCCTCGCTCGTCGCTCTCGCGATCGCGATGATGCGCAGTGATGGAGAATTCTGTCGCGCGGAGAGACAGTGGCTCGACCGATTCGCTGCGGCCCTCGGACTTCCGGCGAGCTCGGTCAGCGAGATCGAGAGCGAGCTCTTCGAGAGCTGACCGGAGCGCAGGGCGTCCCGAAGCGATCAGGGACGGGGCGAGTCGTCCGCCTTGCCGACGAGAGCGATGTCAGCGACGACGGGCAGGTGATCGGACACGCGGTCCGCCAAGCTGCCGTGGAGAGGTCTGAACTCCAGCCGGTCGGAGATCAGGATCCAGTCGAGTCGCACCCACGGTCGAGAGCTCGGGTAGGTGGGCCGGTGAGCCGTCGGCTCGAAGGCACGAAGCCCCAGCTCTTCCATGAGCAGGGCGAGCGATCTCGGCTCCTGAAACCAGTTGCAGTTGAGGTCGCCGAGAACGACGAGGGGATTGGCCCGCTCGGACAGCGCTTCGGCCATCTGCCGTATCTGCCTTCGGCGCACCGATGGGATGAGGAAGTCCAGATGGACCGAGGCGATATCGAGCGGCTGTGCCCAGCCGGGCGGCTGCACGGTCGCAACGACGTAGCCCTTGGTGTCCCGCCAGTTCTGCTGAAAGGGCTGTGAGCTCGCGTCCACGAGAGCGAGCTTCGCCAGGAGGGCCGTGCCCCATTTGAGCCGCACCTTGCCTACGCCAACCTGCTTGTGGTCGCCGCGATAGTGGTGCTCTATCCCCGATAGGTCTGAGAGCTCGGCGACGTGGTCGAAGTCGCCGCTCCAGGAAGACGGGCCGTCCGCTTCCTGGAGGCCAACGATGTCAGGATCGGCGGCGCGCAGCATCGAGGCGACGAGCTCGAGGTGCTGCTCCATGCGATCGCGGGTCTGTACGAACTGGTGTCCTTTGACGCGCCCGTGAGCGAGGTTCAGCGTGAGCAGTCGCAGGTCGCCGGGCCGCTTCTCCGGCAGTCCGGCGGCCGAAAGGGGCGGGTGATTCCACGAGCTCGGCAGGCGCTCCTTGACGCGATGCAGGATGCGCCGGGCGTTCTCGGTGGCACGTCCGGGAAGCTGCTCGGACGAACGGGCTCGCTCGCGGCTCATGAGGAGACCGGCACGTCGAACCGCGGCGCAGCGCGCCGCTGGTGAAACTCGGGTTGAGACCAGTAGTCGACGAGCTGCTCGCAGCGTTTCTGCAGCGTGTCGAGGTAGCCGGTTTCCGACAGCTCGCGCGCCACTTCGTCGACGATCTCCTCGGCGGACGCCTCGGCGTCGCGTTCGATCTCCTCCGCTGAGGCTTTGCGCCGCGTCCAGCTCCAGCGGTGGGAGGTCGCGCGCAGGAGCGCCTTGGAACTCTTGAGTGTGCTCTTCAGCGTGCGCTGCACCGCTCGCGTATCGGTCTCGTCGCAGGCGCGATCGATCGCCCAGCCGATCGCGATGAGCCGGGGCTCGTGGGCGTTCAGAGTCGAGCCGCTGTCGCGGCGCTGTGCGAGCCCGGTCAGGGTCGTCTCTTCGAGGTAGCCACGGTGGAAGGCCTCCGAGGCCGCGTCGGCGGCGTCCTTGATCGCAAGAAAAAAGAAGATGCTGCGGAAGATGCGTCGGACGAGTTTGAAGAACAGCTTGAGAGTGACGTTGATCGCGATCTGGGTGACGCGTCGCCACCCGGCGAGACGACGGATTCCAGCGACGTGATCGACGCCGACCGCGTCGAGTTCCAGGCCTCGGGAGGAACAGACGTCGCGGATCCACCCGCGCCTCAACCTCTTCAGCAGCAGGTCGTCCACGAAGGGTACGGGCACGATCGCGGCAAGGCCGCAGCTGAGGGCATGCAGGGTCAGCAGACGAAAGGAGCGTAGCGAGACGGTCGACACACGGGAAGTCTAACCGCGCCCGGCGTCGCCGGATCTCGGCTGGTCCTCTCTTTGCAGACAAGGTGGAGGACTCCGCCTTCGGCACACTCTGTGTCGAGGACTTTGAACGACGTCGTCAACGGCCAAGCTCGCCCGGTCGTGTCGGTCAGCGAAGACGGAGACCTGGTCCGGGAGTCTTCGCGCTCGCGCGGGCTCGTCGAACGGCGCGTCGCTCGCACGACACCCAAGCCGCCACGGATGCTCTGACGGGGCTCGCCAACCGTCCGGCTCTGCGGCGCCTGAGGATGGAAATCGAAGAGCGGGGAGACGAGCGTCTTGGTCTGATTCTTGGAGATCTCGACGGCTTCCAGCGGATCAACGCTCTCCTCGGACACCACGCGGGCGACCGCGTGCTGCGCACGATCGCCTCGAGGATGCGCCGAGTCGTGCGACCTGGAGATGCCGTGCTGCGATGGCGACGCGACGAGTTCCTGGTGGCCTTCCGGGAACTGCAGAGCGACCTCGAGGCGGAGCGCGTCAGGGAACGTCTCGAGGACGCGGTCAACGAGCCTCTCTTCTGGCAGGGGCGCGAAGTCCAGGTTTCGAGGAGCACGGGGCTCGTCGTTGCTCGGCACCCGCTCGACGTTCACGATCTCGTCGAACAAGCCGACCGCGCACGTACGAGGCGAAGCCGAAGAAGCCGAGCCGACACGACGGAGCCTGCTGATCCAGGCCGCCGGCCCCCTCCGGCCTCGGGCCAAAGGAGCCGCCGTTGCGGCGCTGAGGTTCCAATCCCGCTCGCCAGAGGTCCCGATCGTCAGAAACTGCGCCCGTCAGGGCTCGATCGGCTCGCCTTCGAAGGTGAAGAGGTCGTCGCCCAGAAACATCTTGCCGCGGATCGTGCCGCTTGCAGCGAGGGTCGCCGACATGTCGAGTGAGCCGACCGGAGTGACGAGCTGGCCCGTGATCTTCTCGCCGTCACGCTCGATGTTGGCGAGCTTCCCGGCGATCAGCATGCCGTTTACCGGCACCCACCACTGAGCGTCACCCTCGTCCGGGAGCGTCAGCAAGGTCAGAGCCGAATTGCCGTCGTTGTGTAGTTGCACGTCCCAGGCCTTGGTTCCGGAAGCTGCGACCTCCTCGCGAAGCGCCGCGATCTGTGCTTCCGCAGTCTGCGGTGACCGACCCTCGGCGAGGGTGTAGTCGACGAAGCCGATCATCATCTCGTCGAAGGACTCGTTGCCGAAACGGACGGTCTTCGTCGGATCCGGATTGTCCGGGTTGCCCGTCGAGTTGTCGAAGTGCGCGACGCAGTCGATCCGGGAGCCCTTGGGCAGCGTGAGCGGCTCTGCCAGTTCGTAGTTCGTCTGCCAGTTGAAGTCGTAGCCCTGGACCTCGAGCAGGGTCTCCTTTCGACCGTCGGGGTAGGTGGCGACGTAGGTGAAGTCCTTGCCGCGATAGTGCATGTGCGGGAGGAGTGCGTGCACGACGCTGTCTTCGGTGAAGGTGTGGGAAGCCGTGACCTTGTGGTTGTCTACACCCGCCGGAATGGCAAAGCTCGAGTTCTGCACCCAGAGATTGATCAGCTCCTTCTCAGGCTCGCCATCGTAGAAGTGCAGTCCGATCTGGGTTGCGTCGGTCGCCGGCTCGTCGGCCGGGTGGTAATGCATGTCGGCGATGAGGCGATCGCCTTTGCCGAGGAGCTTGGCCGTTCCGGGCGGGAAGACCATCGGGTCCATGCCAGCGGCCCAAGCGCCGAGCCAGCCGCTCGAAGGCGGGCCGTCGCCGGACGCGGCGTAGATGATCACGTGATGTACGACGCGACGGTCCTGGGGCAGTACTTCGACCGCGCGAATCCAGCGGTCCTCGTCGAGGCCGGTCTTCTGGATGAGGTCGCGGAAGACGTCCGGGCCTCCGGCCGGCAGGTCGACCGCGTCGAAGGTGACGACCAGATCCGGCTCGCCGAGACGCCAGTCGGAGGAGAATTCGGGTGCCTCGGGGGCGGCGGCGAGATCGCCCGCGGGCGCCCCCTGCTGGACCCAACGATCCAGGATCGCCAACTCGCGCTCGGAGAGGCGACGATCGTTCTTGAACTTGCCGTGCTCCGGCGTCGCGTGCCACGGCGGCATGTCGCCGTTCTGCACGGCGCGCAGGATGCTCTTGGCCCAGGGACGCGCCTCGTCATAGGAGGTCAGAGACATCGGAGCGATGTCGCCGGTGCGGTGGCAAGAGACGCAGTTTTCGTGCAGTACCTGCGCGACTTCACCGGCGTAGGTGACGTTCTCTGGAATGTCGGCGGTCGTCGTCGTGCTGGACAGCGGTGAGGCAGAAGTGGGAAGGGTGAGGACGGCAAGACTGATGAGAGCGGCGGTTCGAAGCATCAGGTTCTCCTCTTTTGAGGGTGCGACGCGCGTTCTGCGGGCGTGGTTCTTCCTGCTAAGTAAGACGCGGAAGCGCGGCGAAAGTTAACGAACACGACTCGTTTGGGACGAATCGACGGTCGCTACCCGACGCGACGTGCTCGCGGGCGGCGCGGGTCACTCAATCCAAGGCCTGGCCTTGCTCCTAGGGTGCGATCTGCTTCCAGAAGGTGACTTTGTCGTCGCCCGGGCCGTAGAACTCGCGAATGCGCGCTTCCTCGACGAAGCCTCGTGCCGTGTAGAACGAGCGGGCCTGCTCGTACTCGGCGAGGCTCGAAGTGTCGACGACGAGCGTACGAGCGAGGCTCGATCCCATCTCCCGCAGCCGGCCTTCGACGGCCTCGATGAGTTGAGTGCCGGCGCCTGAGCTCTGCTGCGCCGGCGCCGTCGCGATGAAGTAGAGGTTCCACATGCGGTCGGCAAAGGGCTCTGGCGCGAAGTAGGCAGCGGCGGCGACGGTGCCGCCGCTCCGTTCGATCTCCGCGACGAGCCAGTGGTGATTCTCGAGGGTTCCAGAGAAGAAGCCCTCGAGCATCTCGTCGAACAGCCCCATTTCGTCGGGCTCGAACATGCCGTTGTCGAGCGCGAGCCGACGAATCTGGGGAGTGTCCTCGGGGACCGCCGCGCGCAGGGCCAGCGGCGTCACGGGCTTCGCCTCATGCGCTGAAGAACTGATCGAGGTCGACCGTCTCGTCGAGCTCCGGCACGCTCACGTCCCAGCCCAGCTTGCGGCGGATGTCCTGAGCAAGTGCGAAGGCCGAGTCAGCCTCGCCGTGGGTGAGAAAGGTGTGCGTCGGCTTGCCCTCGGCTTCCTCCATCCAGCGCAGCAGCTCGCTGCGTCCGGCGTGGGCAGACAGCCCGTGCACCGACATCGACTCGGCGCGCACCCGCACGTCCTGCCCGTGAACGCGCACCGTGGGGCTGCCCTGGAGCATGTCGCGACCTCGTGTTCCGGGGGCCTGATAGCCGGCGAGGATGACGAGGTTCTTGGGATCCGGTGCGAGTCGCTTGAGATGGTGGAGCACGCGGCCCGCCGTCAGCATGCCCGAAGCGGAGACGATGATCTTCGGCCCCTTGGCGTTGTTGATCGCCTTGGACTGTTGCACCGACTTGCAGAGCTCGACCCGCTCAGGGAAGAGCAGCGTGCGGCCGTCCTCGAAGACATCGGCGTCGAGATGGTGCTCGTCGAGGTGTCGCGAGTAGACCTTGGTCGCGTCGACGGCCATCGGGCTGTCGATGTAGACGGGGACTTCGGGGATTTCTCCCGAGGCCATCAGGCGTCGCAGGATCAGCGTGATCTGCTGCGACCGCCCGACCGCGAACGCTGGGATGAGCACGGTGCCGCCGCGCCGCAGAGCGCGTCCGACGGGCTCGGCGAGCTGCTCGTCGATGGTGCGCTCGAAGTCGTGGTCACGGTTGCCGTAGGTCGATTCGCAGACGAGCAGGTCGGAAGGCTCGCGCGGCTCGGGATCGAGGTGCAGCGGCATGTCGTAGCGTCCGATGTCACCGCTCATCAGCAGCGTGCGGTTCGCCCCCTTGCTCTCGAACTCGATCTCGATGGAGGCGGAGCCGAGGATGTGGCCGGCGCCGTGAAAGCGCGCACGAGCACGGCCGAGGTTGAGCCATTCGTTGAACGAGACGGTCTCGAACTGCTTCAGCGTCTCCTTGGCGTCGTCGACGCTGTAGAGCGGCAGGGCAGGGGCGTGTCGGCTGTACTTCTTCTTGTTGGCGTAGCGCGCGTGCTCCTCCTGGATCTTGGCGCTGTCGGGCAGCAGCAGCAGCGCAAGCTCGAGGGTCGAACGGGTGCAGTAGATGGGGCCTTTGAAGCCGCGTTTGACGAGTCGCGGCAGAAAACCGGCGTGGTCGATGTGCGTGTGCGTGAGCAGGATCTGATCGACCGTCCACGGCTCGTACGGAGGATCGCGCCAGTTGAGCTCGCGCAGCTTCTTGTAGCCCTGGAAGAGACCGGCGTCGATGCCGATGCGCTGCTCCTTGCCTTCGGGGCCGAGCGTCAGCAGATAGCGTGAGCCGGTGACCGTTCGAGCGGCACCGTGGAATCCGAGCTTGGCGCTCATCCTTCGCTGACCCAGCCCTTCGAGCGTTCGACGGCCTTCTGCCACCCGTCGCGGAGCGCCGCGCGCTGCTTGGGCTTGAGGGCCGGCTTGAACTCCCGCGACAGCGCCCAGTTCTTGGTGACGTCTTGGGCGTTCTTCCAGAAGCCCGTGGCCAGTCCGGCGAGGTAGGCGGCGCCGAGGGCCGTCGTCTCGTTCACCTTCGGGCGCCGCACGGTGCGACCGACGAGGTCCGCCTGGAACTGCAGCAAGTCGTTGTTGAGCGACGCGCCGCCGTCGACGCGCAGCTCTTTGAGACGCACCCCTGCGTCGGCCTCCATCGCGGCAACGACGTCGGCCGACTGGTAGGCCATCGAGTCGACGGTGGCGCGGGCGACGTGGCCCGCGGTCGTACCGCGCTCGAGGCCGATGATCAGGCCGCGCGCGTAGGGGTCCCAATGCGGAGTGCCGAGGCCGACGAAGGCCGGCACCATGTAGACGCCCCCGGAGTCCGGTACCTTGCGCGCCAGCTTCTCGACGTCTTCGGACTTGTCGATCAGGCCGAGGCCGTCGCGCAGCCATTGCACCGCGGCGCCGCCGACGAAGACCGAGCCCTCGAGGCAGTAAGTCGTCTTGCCGCCGATGCGCCAGCCGACCGTCGTCAGCAGACCGTTCTTCGAGGCGACCGGCTCGTTGCCCGTGTTCATGAGGATGAAGCACCCCGTGCCGTAGGTGTTCTTGACCATGCCCTTGCGGAAACAGCCTTGGCCGAACGTTGCCGCCTGCTGATCGCCCGCGATGCCGGCAATCGGCACGCTCTTGCCGAGGAGCTTGCGGTCGGTCTCACCGACGACGGCGCTCGAGTCGCTCACCGTGGGAAGCAATTCGCGCGGTACGCCGAGGATCTCGCAGAGCTCGTCGTCCCAGTCCATCGTGTGGATATTGAAGAGCAGCGTGCGGCTCGCGTTGCTGACGTCGGTGGTGTGAACGCGACCGCCGGTGAGGCGATAGATCAGGAAGCTGTCGATTGTGCCGGCGAGCACCTCGCCTTTGGCAGCGCGCTTGCGCAGCTTGTGCTTGTCGAGCAGATAGCCGATCTTCGTTCCCGAGAAGTAGGGATCGAGCACCAGACCGGTGCGCTTCTGGAATGTCCTTTCGAGGCCCTTCGCCTTGAGCTTCTCGCAGCGGTCGGCGGTGATGCGGCTCTGCCAGACGACGGCGTTGCCGAAGGGCTTGCCGGTGCCCTTTTCCCAGAGGACGACCGTCTCGCGCTGGTTGGTGATGCCGATCGCGGAGAGGTCGTCGGCCTTGGCCTTCGCCGAGCGCAGCGCCTGACGCGCGGTCTGCAGCTGCGTCTTCCAGATCGCCTCCGGATCGTGCTCGACGTGACCCGTCGAAGGGAAGATCTGCGGGAACTCCTTCTGGGCCGAACTGGCACTGAGTCCAGACTTGCGGAAGAGAATCGATCGGCTGGACGTGGTGCCCTGGTCCAGGGCGAGGATGAACTTGCTCATGCGGTCCTCGAGGTAGGGGAGTGGGTCGCGTGCGGGGATCCTATCCCCACTCTCGAAGGGCCTTCGAGGATGCACTCCTCCCTCTGAGAGGTCCCCTCCGATCGCTCGCGCCACGGACGTCCTCGGCGGGGGACGCTTCCGTTGGTTCTCGCTCGGGCTCAGCCCCGTTGGCCTCTTCGGAGCGCGTCGGGCCGATCTCGACGACCGTCTGTGCTGTAAGGCGCAGGAAGTCGTCCGAAGCCTCATCTTCTGCGGCGAGCTGTAGCCCGTCCACGTCGAGTTTCTTGGTGAAGGGTGCGAGCTCCGGAGCTGGCACGACGTTGCCGACGGCGTAGACGTCTTCGGGCACTTCCCCCAGAGGCTGCAAGAGGATGCAGCCTCCAAGATGTGTCGCGGCTCTGTTCGTCTTCGTCTCGGGTGGTTCCGTCCTGCCGAGAGCAGCAGCAGGAGAAGTGCAGGTGCGCCACGACGCATGGCTTGCGTGGGGACGACGTCAGGCGAGGATGTCGCGATGCACGACACCCGCGACGTCGGTCAGCCGGAAGTCGCGGCCCGAGAAGCGGTAGGTGAGCTTCTCGTGGTCGAGTCCCAGCAGATGGAGCAGCGTTGCATGCACGTCGTGCAGATGCATGCGATTCTCGACGGCGTGGTAGCCGAACTCGTCGGTCGCGCCGTAGGCGAAGCCGCCTTTCACGCCGCCGCCGGCCATCCAGATGGAGTAGCCGTAGGGGTTGTGGTCGCGGCCGTCGCCTCCTTCGGAGACCGGTGTGCGGCCGAACTCGCCGGCCCAGACGACGAGTGTGTCGTCGAGCAGGCCGTGGGCGTCGAGGTCGTGGAGCAGCGCGCCGATGGGGCGGTCGACCTCGGCGGCGTTCTGGGTGTGCAGCGTGTAGAGATCCTCGTGCTGATCCCATTTGTAGCTGTGCGTGCACTGCACGAAGCGCACGCCGCGCGCCACGAGCCGCCGTGCCAGAATGCACTGCCAGGCGAAGTCGGCGGTCTTGGGATCGTCGAGGCCGTAGAGCTTGCGTGTCTCCGGGCTCTCTTTCTCGACCTCGAAGGCCTCGGGCGCTTCGAGCTGCATGCGTGACGCCAGCTCGAACGACTGAATCCGCGCTTCGAGCTGCGGATCGTGCTTTCTCAGCTCGGCGTGACGCGCGTTGACGTTGCGCAGCATCTCGAGCTCGTAGCGCTGCAGCTCCGGCGACAGCTGAGTGTTCTGCAGGTACTCGATCGGCTCAGCGCTGACGTCGCCCACCTTGAGCCCCGCGTGCCCAATGGCGGTGCCCTGGTAGGCGCCGGGCAAAAAGGCGGAGGCCCACGCTTTGGCGCCGCCGTGCGAGAGCGTTGGCTTGATCGTCACGAAGCCCGGGAGGTTCTCGTTCTCGGTGCCCAACCCGTAGAGCGTCCACGCCCCGAGGGAGGGTCGGGTGAAGGTGGACGTCCCGGTGAAGGTCTGCAGCAGTGCCGCGCCGTGGTCGACGCCCTCGCCGACGACCGAGCGGATGACGCAGAGCTTGTCGGCCTGATCGCGCACGTGGGGAAAGAGATCGCTGACCGGCAGACCGCTCTCGCCTCCCGGGCGGAAGGTCCAAGGCGACTTCATCAGCGGCCCGGCGTCCTCGTCGGCGAAGGCCAGAGGCCGCGGAATCGGCAGCGGCTTGCCGTGGTCACGGTCGAGGCGCGGCTTCGGGTCGAAGGTGTCGATGGAGGACGGACCGCCATGCATGAAGAGGAAGATGACGTTCTTGGCGCGTGGCTCGAAGTGCGGCGGAATCGCGGCCAGAGGATTCGTGGCCCGTGGGTCGGTGGCGCCCGCCGCGGCGGCCGACGTCGAGCCCACGACTTCACCGCCCAGCAGAGCTGCGAGAGAGAGATAGCCGAAGCCGCAGGCACCGTCACGCAGCAGCGCCCGCCGTGTTTTCGTCGGCGGTTCAGGGGGCTTGAAAAAGGAAGGGCAGCCGTGACTTCGTTTTCCTGCGCTCATTCGTCTCCTTCCTCAATCGACGTAGATGAACTCGTTCGACGAGAGCAGGACGCGCCCGGCGCTCGCCCAGGCTTCGCCGGGGGCGAGACCGTGGGAAGTCTGGAGTCTGTCGATGTAGGCGAGCAGCTCGCTCGTCTCGTCAGCCGTTGCCGATCGGTTGAGCGTGGCAAGGTAGAGCGAAGCGGCGATCTCCGACGGCTGTCCGTCCGTTTCGAGCAGGCGGTCGGCCAAGCGCTTCGCCTGGCGGTGCACGAACTCGCTGTTCATCATGAACAGGGCCTGCGGTGCGACGTTGGTGAGCTGGCGTTTGCCCTGCGTCGTAACGGCATCGCCGAAGTCGAAGAGATTGAGCAGCGACGGCAGGTTGGAGCGGCGCAGCGGCAGGTAAACGGTGCGCCGGTCGTAGTCTTCCGGATTGAGGCTGAGGCGGTCGTTGGAGTTCTCGAGGTCGGTGCCGAAGCCCTCTTGCAGCGTGCCGCCCATCTTCAGGTCGAGGTTGCCACCGAGCGCGAGCAGGCCGTCACGAATCTCCTCCACCTGCAGCCGACGTCGGGGGAAATGAGAGAGAAGGCGGTTTTCGGGATCTGTTTCGTAGGCCGCATCGTTGGCAGTGCTCGCCATGCGGTAGGTCGCCGAGCTCATGATGAGCCGATTCAGCGCCTTGACGCTCCAGCCGCTCTCGACGAAACGGCTGGCGAGCCAGTCGAGAAGCTCGGGATGGGACGGCCGGTCACCGAGCTTGCCGAAGTTGTTGGGGGAGCGCACGAGGCCTTCGCCGAAGTGCCACGACCAGATCCGGTTGACCATGACTCGGGCGGTCAGCGGGTTGTCGGGCTGACCGAGCCAATTGGCGAGCTCGGGTCGACCGCTTCCCGAGGAGACCGGCGTCTGTTCTCGCCCTGCGACGATCGTCGGGAAGACCTTGGGTGCCGGCTCTCCGGGACTGTTGTAGTCACCGCGCAGCAGCACGTGCTGCTCGACGGTCTCGCCTTCCGCGATGGCGCAGGCCATGTCGGGGCGCGGCAACGCTTCCGCTTCGAGTCGCTCGAGCTCGCTCTTCGCTTCGGACCACGCTTCGGCGGCGTCTCCTCGAAGGAGGCCGATGCGGTCTTCGGAGTCCAAGCCGAAGGGACCGTCGCTGTCGACGTAGACCTCGTGGAAGAAGCGGTCGCGTCCGGGCATGTACGGCGGAGCGGGCGGCGGATCCAGAAGCGGTTCGCTGACGGACGCGGCGCGCAGCTCGCGGCGCCAGTTGCGGTTGAGCTCACGACGTTGCTCGAAGGTTCTGGTGATGCGCTCCTGGTAGCTCTTTGCGATGGGGACTCTGTCTTCAGGCGCCGCTTCGTGCCAGGCCGCGAGGTGGGGAATGACCTCTTCTCCGGGGGCGAGGTACTCGGCCCAGGATTCGACGAGCTCGGGGTCGAAGTCCTCCGCTGCCGGCGCGCCCCGCTCCCGGCGGTCGGCTGCCAGCATCATCTCCGCGACTCGCGAAAGCCGCTGCGCCGTGTGCGCTTCGGCCGCTTCGTCGGTGAGGGCTCGCTGCAGCAGCCTCTGATAGCGAATGCGACGCTGCTCCAGCTCCCAGCGGGCGAAGACCTCGTCTTCGACGAGCGGCACGGTCAGCACGCGGGAGACGTGAGAGTCCGGGTTCTTGAAGCTGCGCGTGCTCGCGAACATGCCGAGCATGCCGTAGTAGTCCTTCGTGGGGATCGGGTCGAACTTGTGGTCGTGGCAGCGCGCGCAGGCGACGGTCAGACCCATGAAAGCGCGCGAGACGACGTCGACCTGCTCGTCCCAGACGTCGTGCAGCATGCGCTTCTTGTCCTGCTGCGCGATGGCCTTTGGCCCGAGGGCGAGAAAGCCGGTCGCGATGATGCCGCGACGATTGACGGGGGAGCCGTCCTTCGCCGGCAGCAGATCGCCAGCCAGCTGTTCGCGGACGAACTCGGTGTAGGGCAGGTCTTCGTTGAAGGCCTCGATGACGTAGTCGCGGTAGCGATAGGCCCACGGGTAGCGATGGTCTTCGTCGTTGCCGGTGGAGTCGGCGTAGCGCGCGACGTCGAGCCAGTGGCGGCCATAGCGCTCGCCGTAGCGCGGTGAGGCGAGGAGGCGGTCGACGGTCGCGTCGAGCTGTTCGGCCGAGGTGAAAGCTGCAGTCTCGTCCTGCGTGGGCGGGAGCCCCGTCAGGTCGTAGCTGGCCCGCCGGAGGAGAGTCGCGGGTGGGGCTTCGGGCGCCGGCGTCAGGTTCTGGCTCTCGAGCCGCGCCAAGACGAAACGGTCGATGACGTTGCGCGTCCAGGCCGTGTTTTCGACCTGCGGCGGCTCTGAATCGCGCAGCGGCTGGAAGAACCAGAAGTTCTTCTGCTCTTCGGTGAAGATCATGTCGCCGCCGCTCGGAGGAGCCGCGACCACCTGTCCCTCGGAGCCCGGCCAGGGGGCACCGCTGCTGACCCAGCGCTCGATATCGGCGAGCTCGTCGGCCGCGAGTCGTCCGTTGGGCGGCATCTTGATTCGGCTCTGGTAGCGCAGCGCGCGCAGGAGGCGACTGCTCTCTGGGTCGTCGGCAGAGACGATCGGGCCCGTCTCGCCGCCGGTGAGGAAGCCGCTCGCCGAGGTCAGATCGAGGCCGGCCATGCGCAGGTCGGCGTCGTGGCAGCGCGTGCAGTTCGAGGCGAGGACGGGGCGGATCTTCGTTTCGAAGAACGTGTCGTCGACCTCGCTCGCGAAGGCGGGTGGCAGCGCCAGCAAGAGGAGCAGAGCCGCCGCCGCGGGCGTGCGGTCGTAGGAAGCGCCGTGTTTCATGAGATCGACCCGATCCTAGCAACCGGGTCGACGACCCGTGGCTTCAGGGCACGCCGCGGCGCGCGAGCCAGAGATCGGACTCTTCGTGCAGCACGCTGGCGTAGATCCTGCGGCCGCTGAGTGCGAGTGCGAACGAATGCACCTCGTCGCCGTCGGTGCGCAGCAGCTCCCGCGGCTCCGCACCGGCTTCCAGGAGGAAGAGCTGT
>JBCCLJ010000114.1:0-21893 GCA_039026915.1 Acidobacteriota bacterium | reverse complement strand
GGGCGTGTGCGCCGTCCTCGCCGCTGCTGACACGTGGCGCTGGCAGATGCAGACCGAGGGAGAAGACGCGCGGCATGCGAGCTTCTGGCAGACGCTGCTCGCTTGGCTCGGGCAGAACGAGTAACGGCCGCCCTGGAAGAGCGGCCGTCTGAGTTCTCGTTACGGGGCTGAAGCTGCGGCACTCGAGACGAGCAGACGGCCTCGGGTCAGACCCCTTGTCGACCGTTGCGCTCGTCGGCGACGCCGCGTCGGCCCGGTGCTCCTTGGGACGACCCGTCTCGGCAGCGATCCGAGATCGCTCGGAGTAACGCCCGCCGCTGCGTCGACAGCACTCGTTCGCCACCATCCCGGCCGCTGCCTCGCCTTGTCAATCCCAGCTCAGCTGGGCTCCCGTCTGGTACTCGGTCACGCGCGTCTCGAAGAAGTTCTTCTCCTTCGAGAGGTCGGTGCTCTGCGACATCCAGGGGAACGGGTTGTCGCGGCCGTACTGCTTCGGCAGACCGAGGCGCTCGAGGCGACGGTCGGCGATGTGCTCGACGTACTGGCAGAACTTGTCGGCGTTGATGCCGAGGATGCCGTCCGGGCAGGCGTCGTAGGCGTAGCGCTTCTCGAGCTCGACGGCTTCCTTGATGCGCTCGACGACCTCGTTCTGGAACTCGGGCGTCCAGACGCCGGGGTTCTCGGCGCAGATCGTCTTGATCAGATCGACGCCGAAGGCCAGGTGAAGGCTCTCGTCGCGCATGATGTACTCGAACTGCTCACCGATGCCGACCATGCGGTTCTGCCGGCGCAGAGCGAGCATCATGGCGAAGCCGGCGTAGAAGAAGATGCCCTCCATGATCACGTAGAAGCCGACGAGGTCGTGCACGAAGCGCTGCACGTTCT
The DNA here is from genome assembly GCA_039026915.1 of Acidobacteriota bacterium. Lineage (GTDB taxonomy): Bacteria > Acidobacteriota > Thermoanaerobaculia > Multivoradales > Multivoraceae > JBCCLJ01. The sequence goes on along the minus strand of JBCCLJ010000114.1, from coordinate 21,008 downwards.
CGGTGCCGTCCGTCTTGAAGTTCGGGTCGAAGACCGACTTCGTCAGGTTGACGACGTACTCGTCCTTCTCGCGGATCGACGGAATCGTCTCGTACATCTTGTAGATGTAGTCCGGGTCGAGACCGAGGCTGTCGCAGCAGTAGATGAACGTGTCGGTGTGCACCGCCTCCTCGAAGGCCTGGCGCAGGAGGTACTGGCGCGCTTCGGGGTTGGTGACGTGGTTGTACACGGTCAGCACGATGTTGTTGGCCGTCAGCGACTCGGCCGTCGAGAAGAAGCCGAGGTTCCAGAGGATCAGCCGGCGTTCGGTGTCGCTCAGAAACGTCTGGGACTTCCACTGCTCGATGTCTTTCTGCATCGAGATCTCTTCGGGAGTCCAGTTGTTGGCGATGCCGGACTTGTAGTACTCGCGCGCCCACGAGTAGGTGATCGGAAGGATCTTGTTCGGATCGGTCTTCGTGCTGTTGATGATTGGCATGGGACAGATGCCTCCGATGGCTGGCCTGGGGCCAGTGAAGGGCGGCCGCGACATAGCGACCGACCGGAGAGTGAGCTCCATGGAGCCCGAGAGCTTCGAAAAGCGTTTTTGGGAAAGAGAGGCTCCGGGCGAAGCGCCCGGAGCCGAAGTCGAGGCCTTGCCTACTGGCAGGCCTCACAGTCGGGGTCGTCGATGCGACAGAGATTGGCTTCGGGCTGCTTGCTGCTGCCCAGCTCCTGCCGCGACTCGGCCGCGGGCGCCGCCGGTCCGGGGGACGCGGCGGGCGTCGCGCCCATCGCGGCCGCGAGGGCGTCGCTCGTCGACGTGGTGCCGCTCGGCGGACCCGCCGGCGCGGCAGGGGCTACGGCACTCTCGGCCGCCCTGGCTTCGGCCGCGACGATCTCGGCAACGGGGGTCTGGGCCACCGTGTCCTGGGCCCTTGGGGTCTGAGCCACGGGAGCCTGAACCGTCGGAGCTTCGGTCGTCGGAGCTTCAGCCGTCGCTGCTTCGGCCACGGTCGTCGCGGCGCTCGCCGTCTCGGTCGTCGCACCGACGGCTTCGTACTCGCGCTTCTGCGTGTAGCCGTACTTGGAGGCGTCGAGCGTCGACTTCTCCACCTGCGTCGCGGCAAGCGACCGGAGATAGTAGGTCGTCTTGAGGCCCATCTTCCACGCGGCCATGTAGACCTCGGCCAGCCTCTTGCCGGACGTGCCTTTCAAGAACACGTTGTGAGACTGGCTCTGGTCGATCCACTTGCCGCGTGCGGCCGTGTGCTGCAGACAGCGCAACGCGTCGATCTCGAAGGCTTCCTTGTACTTGTCGCGCAGTGCCGCCGGGATCGCCTCGATGCGCTGCACCGACCCGTCGTAGTACTTGAGCTGCTCGAGCATCTCCGCGTCCCAGAGACCGAGCTCCTTGAGATCCTCGACCAGATAGCGGTTGGCAATCGTGAACTCGCCGCTGATGTTGGCCTTGACGTAGATGTTCTTGTAGATCGGTTCGATGCAGGGGAAGCAGCCCGAGATGTTGGAGATCGTCGCGGTCGGTGCGATCGCCATCGTGTTCGAGTTGCGCATGCCGTGCTCCGCGAGGTGCTGTCGCACGGGGCCCCAATCGAGGCGCTGCGTCCGCGAAACCTCGATCGGCACGCCGCGCTCCTGCTCGAGCAGGTCGATCGTGTCGATCGGCAGCAGACCGCGATCCCACTTCGAGCCCTGGTAGGACGGGTAGGCACCGCGCTCCTTGGCCAGCTCCGACGACGTCAGGATGGCGTTGTAGGAGATGAGCTCCTGCAGCCGGTCGGCGACCTCGACGGCCTCGTCGGTGTCGAAGGCGACGTCCAGCTGGTAGAGCGCATCCTGCAGCCCCATGCAGCCGAGGCCGATCGGGCGGTGCTTGAGGTTCGAGTTGCGCGCCTCGTCCGTCGGGTAGAAGTTGATGTCGATCACGTTGTCGAGCATGCGGATCGCGGTGCGCACCGTGCGTCCGATGTGCTCCTCATCGATCTTGCCGCCGTCGATGTGACGGCTCAGGTTCACCGAGCCGAGGTTGCAGACGGCCGTCTCCTCGGCCGACGTGTTGAGCGTGATCTCGGTGCAGAGGTTCGAGCTGTGGATGACGCCGACGTGGTCCTGCGGCGACCGCACGTTGCAGGCATCCTTGAAAGTCATCCACGGATGCCCCGTCTCGAAGAGCATCGTCAGCATTTTGCGCCACAGGTCGAGCGCCCGAATGCGCTTGTAGAGGCGCAGTTCGCCGGCCTCGCCCTTCTGCTCGTACTCGACGAAGCGTGCCTCGAACTTGGAGCCGAAGAGATCGTGCAGGTCCGGTACCTCGTTGGGCGAGAAGAGCGACCAGTGCTCGTCGTTCATCACGCGCTTCATGAACAGATCGGGAATCCAGTTCGCCGTGTTCATGTCGTGCGTGCGGCGGCGGTCGTCACCGGTGTTCTTGCGCAGGTCAAGGAAGTCTTCGATGTCGTAGTGCCAGGTCTCGAGGTACGCGCAGGTGGCACCGCGCCGCTTGCCGCTGCGGTTGATCGCCATGGTGACGTCGTTGGCGATCTTGAGAAAAGGCACGACGCCCTGGCTGTCGACGTTGGTGGACTGGATGTGCGCGCCGGTCGCACGGATGTAGCTCCAGTCGTTGCCGATGCCGCCCGACCACTTCGAGAGCTGGGCGTTGTCACCCAGGCTCTTGAAGATGTGCGCGAGGTGGTCGTCGATCGTCGTCAGGTAGCACGAGGAGAGCTGCGGATGAGACGTGCCAGAGTGGAAGAGCGTCGGCGTCGACGGCACGTACTCGAGCTTCGACATGACGTCGTAGAACTCGAGCGCGCGTGCGTTCGGGTCGGGCTCCTCGATCGAGAGACCCATGGCGACGCGCATCCAGAAACCCTGAGGCACCTCGAGGCAGGCCCCCTCGTGGTCGCGAATGAGGTAGCGATCGTAGAGCGTCTGGATGCCGAGATATTCGAACTGCTCGTCCCGCTCGGGCTTGATCGAGGCGGAGAGCAGAGCGAGATCGAAGCGGTCCATGCGCTGGTCGAGCCGTCCGACGCGCAGCCCTTCGCGGATGCCCTCGGCGAAGGTGCCGCGGTAGGCCTCACCGAGCTCGCTCTCGCGATCGCCGATGACCTCGCTGTAGATGATCTGCGCCTGCAACCGAGCCGCGAGCTTGGAGTACGAGGGGTCGCGCTCGATGTAGGCGGCCGCGGCGAGGACCATGGCCTGGGCGATCTGCTGCGTCGGCACGCCGTCGTAGACGTTGTGCACGACCTCGCGCAGGACGAGGTCGACGTCGACGTCGAGGCCCTCGGCGGCTGCGCTCAGAGTCTCCTCGACCTTCTTGACGTTGAAGAGGACGACGCGACCGTCGCTCTTGGTGGCCGTCAGCTTGCCGACGCGAGCATCTTCAATGGCGCGTTTCTTAGCGGCGTCTCGTACCTTCTGGCGCTCGGCACGATAGAGGATGTAGGCCTTCGCCGTCTCATACTGATCCGCCAGCACGAGCTGCTTCTCGACGATGTCCTGGATGTTCTCGACGTTGGGGAAGAAGTCGACGAAGCGACCCTGAACCTCGTCGACGATGCGCGTCGTGACGTCGTCGGCCAGCTTGGCCATCTCGTCCTCGGTGGTCGAAGCCGGCGACGTCGCAACGACGGCCTTGTAGATGGCGTCCCGAATTCTGGCTCTGTCGAAATCGACGATCTCACCCGTGCGCTTGACGACCTTCACACTGTTCTCCCTCTCGCGAGCTCTGAAACCCCGCAGCGGCTCTGCCCGCTGCGGTCCACACTCGAATCGATGAAACTTTGAAAAATGGCTCTACCTGTATCGGAACGGAGACGGCGGGCAGCGGAAGGAGACCTCCGCTCGTCGCTCCAGCTGCCGGGGCAGCGTCTACGACCCGCGAGAGAAAAGCGTCGGACTCTCGAGGATCTCGCCGGGCTCGCATCGTCGCCCGCTCTCGCCGACACGCGTCGGAGACCGCCGTTCGTGGGGTCTCGAGAGCGTCATGGCGAAGGGAAGGAGGGGCACGGGGCGAATCCTGAGGAATACGAGAATTACTTTTCTTTGGGTCAAACTGTCTCAGGGGAAGTGAAGGGGACTCGCTTCCCAGGCGGCGCCGGTCGCTCGATCGGAACCGCCTCTTTCGACCGCCTCTGAGGCGCATGTCGTTTTCTGTGACGGTGCGAGTCAAGCTACTACATGTAGATGTGGTCGTCAACGAACACCACAAGATGCGGTGGTTCAGGTCATCGACTGCAACCCTCTGGAAAACCACCACTTAAGTGCCCCCGGATCGCGATCAGCAGCCCAAGCTGCCCGAAAAATCTGGACTTGCTCCCTTCGGATCACGACCGCCGGCCCTGTGGAAATCTGTCCGAGAATCGGCTCGATCTTTTACAAATGTCACGATGAGAGACCGCAAGAATGAGCGCCGTCGATTTCGTGCCTCTGAACCCAGACTTCGGCGAAACTTGATGCGCTCAGTGCGCGTCTCCTGCGCTCTAACTCGGAGATCTCGATGACCTCAAACGTGCGCGTCCGCGTCGCTCCCTCCCCGACCGGCGACCCCCACATCGGAACGGCGTACCAGGCGCTCTTCAACTACGCTTTCGCACGCCGCCACGGCGGACAGTTCGTTCTGCGCATCGAAGACACCGACCGGGAGCGCTCCCATGTGAGCTCCGAGCGAGCCATCCTCGATTCCCTTCGTTGGCTCGGCCTCCAGTGGGACGAGGGCCCCGACGTCGGCGGCCCTCACGGCCCCTACCGGCAGAGTGAACGGCTCGAGCTCTACCAGGACGCTGCCTACCGACTTCTCGAGAGCGGTCACGCCTACCGCGACTTCATGACCCGAGAAGAGCTGCAGGAGCTGCGGCAGCGGGAGCAGGCCAACAAGACCTTCGAGCACTACGAACGTCGCGACCGAGATCTTCCCTCCGAGGAGTCCGAGGCGAGGGCTGCTGCAGGAGAGGTGCACACCGTACGCCTCAAGGTTCCGCTCGACGGAGAGTGCACGCTGCAGGATCTGCTGCGCGGCGAGATTCGGCGTGAGTGGGCGATCGTCGACGATCAGGTCCTGCTCAAGTCGGACGGTTTTCCCACCTACCACCTCGCCAACGTCGTCGACGACCACGAAATGGGGATCACTCATGTGATCCGCGGCGAGGAGTGGATCAACTCCGTGCCCAAGCATCTCCTGCTCTACACGGCGCTGGGCTGGGAGCCACCGGTGTTCTGCCATCTGCCGCTCTTGCGCAACAATGACGCCAACAAGACGAAACTCTCGAAGCGCAAGAACCCGACGTCGATTCACTACTTTCGCGACGCCGGCTTCCTGGCCCCTTGTCTGGTGAACTATCTGGCGCTGATGGGCATCTCCCGAGCCGAGGGCGAAGAGAAGATGGCGCTCGGCGACTTCGTTGACGACTTCGATCTCGAAGACGTGAGCCTCGGTGGCCCCGTCTTCGACATCGACAAGCTGCGCTGGCTCAATGCGAGGTACATCCGCGAGGATCTCTCGCCCACCGCCCTGCGTGAGGCTCTCAGGGAGTGGGCGCTGTCCGACGAAAATCTCGACCGGATCGTGCCGCTGGCACAGCCGCGCCTGCAGACGCTGTCCGACTGGGGACACTTGACCGCGTTCTTCTTCGCCGACGACGTCGCTCCCGACCCGGAGCTCTTGACCCTGAAGGGCAAGGAGCCAGCCGAGATCGTCTCGATTCTGCAGATCGTCACCTGGCGTCTCGAACAGCTGCGCGAGTGGAACCTCGAGGCCCTCGAGGAGACGCTGCGCGACTGCTGCGACCGGTTCGAGCTCAAGATGCGCGACTTCACACGGCCGCTCTACGTCGCGATCTCCGGATCCGCTTCGTCGACGCCGCTCTTCGACTCGATGCTGGTCCTCGGACCGGATCTCTCGCGCATGCGCCTCCGGCGTGCCGTCGATGCTCTGGGCGGCCTCTCCAAGAAGCGGCTGAAGGCGACCGAGAAGCAGATGCAGGCGCTCTGGCGCGACTGAACGGTCGTCGGTGTCCGCCAGGTGCCGCCACTTTTTCATCGCTGAGGGCGGGCGCCGCCGTTTCTTTCGCCGAGGCCTCCGGTTCTTTCGGCCGGTGCCCTTGCAGCCCTCCGAGAACTGCCGGTACGTCAAGGTTTTCTGACGCTCGCGCCGAGCCCCGAGACTGGCATCGTTCGTGCTCTAACGAAGGTCGCGCCGTAGGAGCGCTCACGGCAACCTTCTGGCTCGGCATGTTCAAATGACGTCACGAAACACACTGCTCGCACTGGCCGTGGCCGGAGCCACACTCCTCCCGCAGCTCGCCGAAGCTCAGCTGAGCCGTCGCGGCGGCAGCGCCGAAGGCTCGGACCCAAGCGCTCTGGAGGCTCGACGCGGCAAACGGCTCGGACTCAGTCCCTCCGCGCGGGCGGCCCTCCGCTCGGCGTCCCAGCAGGAAGCGGCTCGAACGGTCGACGTCATCGTCACCTTCGAAAAGAGCGCCGAAGGCAACGCCGAGAACCTCCTCGAACTGGCAGAGACGTTCGGCGCCACTCGGCGCAGTGAGTTCGGAGCCCTCGGCATGGCCTCCTGGACGGTGCCGGCAGCCCAGCTCTCGGACCTCGCCCAACATCCGGCGATCGCCGCGGTCCACGTCGATCAAAAGACGAAGACGGCCAGCGTCGCGAGCCGCCACACCGCAAGCAAACCGCACTTCTCCAGCTTCTCCACCGCAGCCAACCAGAGCGTTGGCGTCGCCGTGCTCGACTCCGGCGTCCAGAACCACGAACATCTCGGCAATTGGGATCAGTGGGAGGTGGTTGCGGGCCAGGTCGTCCGTAGCTCGGACGTCGCCGCCGACGAGGCGCCGGAGCTCCTCTTCGACGGCGACCTCGAATCGAAAGACACTTGGGCCAACCTCGACAACTGGCAGTGGAACCGCTGGAACGCATGGCTGATCGAGACCGAGCGCGAATCGGACGCAGCGTCGGGCCGCTACGCACTCGAGTTCGAGGGCCGCGGCAGTCTCTCGCAGGACGTGGCGGCGACACCCGGTACCTTCTACACCCTGCGCGGTCAGTACCAGATGGAAGGCTCGCCTTCCTGGGCCGGCGCCGGAATCGACTTCTATGACGCGAACGATCGGCTCGTCGGCAAGAGCTACCAAGATCTGACGCCCACGGAAAAGTACTCCGAGATCGTCGTCTCCGGGCAGGCCCCGCCGACGGCGACCCGTGTGCACGTCTTCATCTTCTCTGAGGACGACGGCGAAGTCCTGATCGACGACCTCTCTCTGAAGGCCACGCTTCCGTCGAACCTGCTCGCCAACGGCGACTTCGAAGACGGTTGTGTGACCTGGTGGTGCGACTCGACCGCCTCCTTCACCTCGGGCAGCACCGGCAAGGCCCTCGTCGCCGGGAGTTCGGGCGTCAGCCAGGTGATGGGCCTGGTGGACGGCGTCTACACGCTGCGCGGTGTGTACCGGACGTTCGGAAGCACCGGCGGCGCAGTCGGCATCGACTACTTCGACGACCACTGGAACGAGATCGGCGAGGCCAAGATCGACCTTGGAGCGTCCAGCACCACGAGGCCGTTCAGCGTTTCCGGCCGGCCACCGTCCGGCACCAAGTACGTGAGCGCCTGGTTCTGGTCTCCCAGCAACAGCCTCGTGATCGACAATGCCTCGGTTTCGGTTTCGCGGTCGCGGGATGACAGCTATGGCCACGGCACGCACGTCGCCGGCATCATCGCCGGCACCGGACACATCTACCAGGGCATCGCTCCCGACGTCAGACTGCTGTCACTCAAGGTCCTCGATGGTCAGGGCAGGGGCACCGTCTCCGACTTTCTCGCCGCGGCGAACTGGCTGCTGCTGCGCGGTATCGCCGAGTACGACGTCCGCGTCGTGAACCTCTCCCTGGGCGCGGCCCCGGATGGACCGGCGGCGTTCGACCCGCTCGTCAACGCCGTGGAAAGTCTCTGGCAGCAGGGCGTCGTCGTCGTCAGCGCCGCAGGCAACCACGGACGCGAAGGCCACTACACCGTCGCCAGCCCCGGTATCTCGAGACGCGTCATCACTGTCGGCTCTCTGACCGATCAGGGGACGGCGACGAAGTTCGACGATCACGTGTCCACCTACTCCTCACTCGGACCGACGGCCGTCGACAACTTCGTCAAGCCGGACCTACTCGCCCCCGGCAACCGCTACGTCTCGACCTCCTCCGACGGCTCCTACCTGACGGGCCAGCTCGGCGAAGCTCCCTCCGCCTGCTTCAAGACGCAGTGCTCTTACATGGAGCTCTCCGGAACGAGCATGGCGACCGCGGTCGTCTCGGGGGCGGCCGCGGTCATGATCGCCGCGGACCCGTCGCTCAACCCGGACACGATCAAAGCGCGCCTGATGGCCTCCGCCCGCAAGATCGACGGCGATCCGATCACCGTCGGCGCCGGCGTGGTCGACATCCAGGCGGCTCTCAAGGCCACCGGCACGACCCACTACGCCGCGTCTCCACGGCTCCTGCAGGCGGAAGACGGCGGCGTGCTCGTCGAAGACCCGGCGCAACTCTGGGGGAGCGACGAGTGGAGCGCAGGTTTCCTCTGGAGCGATGGTTTTCTGTGGAGCGACGGCATGCTCTGGGCCGACGGCTTCCTCTGGAGCGACGGTTTTCTCTGGAGCGATGGCTTCCTGTGGAGCGACGGCATGCTCTGGGCCGATGGCTTCCTCTGGAGCGACGGCATGCTCTGGGCCGATGCGCTGTACGTCACGGACGAGCACGGCCAGCTGACGCTGCAAGACGACTAGACCCGACGCAACACAGCCAGCGTCGGTCAACGTCGAGCGGAGCGGATGCCGCGTCGCGCTTCGGCGGGAGTGCGGGGCGCAGCCACGCCGCGGACTCGCTCGCCACGGACGACGTCCAAAGTCGTCAGCGCTGCGACCAGCCTGCCGTCCCAGCCAGAAGTTCAGCGCGGGCCTTCGAGCATCGCGCCAACAGCGGTGCGCACGCTGAGATCGCCCCGCGCGGATTCACTCGCTGCGCAGCGCCTCCATCGGGTCGACGCGGCCGGCACGCATCCCGGCAACGGCACTCGCAGCAAAGGCGACGGCGACGAGAACGACAGCCACGGTCGCGAAGGTCAGCGGATCGCGCGGCTCGACCCCGAACAGCAACCGAGACAGAGCTCCGGTCGTCAGTCCGGCGATGACGAGACCGGCCAGCACTCCGGCCCCAGCGAGCCCCATGCCGTAGCGGACCATCATCGACGTCACCTGACGCGAGCCGGCCCCGAGCGCCAAACGGACACCAATCTCGCGAGTGCGCTGAGCGACGATGTAGGAGATCACGCCGTAGATTCCGACGGACCCGATCAGCAGGGCCATGCCCGCCGCCACACCGAGCATCAGCAGCGTGAACGAGGTGCGTGCCAGCGAGCGCTGCACGACCTCGTCCATTGTGCGCGGTCCGGCCAGCGGCAGGTTCGGGTTGAGCTCCCAAACGGCCGCCTGGATCTCGCGCAGAAGGCTCGGGTCGCCGGCTCGGGAGCTGCGTACTGCGAAGGAGAGGGACCGCTGAATCCAAGGTTCACTGCCCCAGAAGATCGGCATCTTTGCCGGCCAGAAGATCGTCGGCACGGTCGCCTGGCTGAGACCGTCGTCGCGGATGCTGCCGACGACCCCAACGATCTCGCGCCACTTGACGTCGGATAGGCCGGGCACGCCGTCGGCGATGCGCTTGCCCAGAGCCGCTTCGGGGCTCCCCCACAGCTCCTCGGCGAAGTCTCGGGTCACCACCGCGATCAGGCGATCCTCCTCCAGGTCCGCCCACTCGAGGCCACGACCGGCGATCAGCGGGTTGCCCATCGTCTCGTGGTACCCCGGCATCGTGAACTTGTAACGACGCACCGGAGGCAGGCTTCCCTCCTCCGTCGGAAAGTCCTCGACCAGGAGTGCGTCGTTGCTGTGAGAGTCGTCCATCGTGTGTGACGACGTCGCGCCCACCGATTCGACGCCGGGAAGCGCCGCCATGCGCTCGATCAGCCGACGCTGCAGTTGCAGGACTTCGAGAGGCTCTTCGACTTCGGCGCTCGGGATCGAAAGCCGAAAGGTCAGCAGTTCTTCCGGGACAGCGAAGCCGGGCTCGACCCGCTGCAGCGCCGCGAAACTCCGCAGCATGAGTCCCGAGCCGACGAGCAGGACGAGGCCGAGTGCAACCTGCGCGACGACCAGGGCCGAGCGTGTTCGGTAGCGTTCGCGCCCAGCGCTCCCGCGGCCGCCGTCCTTGAGCGACTCGGAAAGACCCTCTCCCGACGAACCTCCACGAAGTGCCGGAAGGATCCCGAAGATCAGCCCCGCCAGCAAGGAGGCGCAGAGAGCGAAAACCAAGACGCCGGCGTCGATGCCGACCTGATCGAGCCGCGGGACGGAGCGCGGGCCGGCCCAGACCAGAAGCTGCAGCAGTCCCCAGGCGAGCAGCGATCCAGCAGCACCGCCCAGCAGCGCAAGGACGAGGCTCTCACCGAGAAGCGAGCGCATGAGCCGCGCCCGGCTCGCGCCGAGCGCGCTGCGCAGCGCCAGTTCGCGATGGCGTCCTTCGGCGCGCACCAGCACCAGGTTGGCTACGTTCGCACAGGCGACGAGCAGTACCACGCCGACCGAGCCCAGCAGGATCCAGAGGGCCGAAGAGATGTTGCCGACGACGTCCTGGGCCAGCGGGTGCACGCTCGCGGCGAAGCGAGCATCCTGCATCATCTCCAGGGTGAGGCCACCCGGGAAGCGCTCCGCCGTCACGGGAAGCAGGCGGTCCATCTCGGCGTTCGCCTGCTCGATCGTCGCGCCTTCGCGAAGGCGGGCCATGCCGCGGTAGTTGAAGCGTCCGAGAACTTCCTCGGACTCGTCGATGTTCAGCGTCGTGAAGAGCTCGGCGCGTTGATCGAGGAACGCAAATCCCTTCGGCAGCACGCCCAGGATCGCGTGAGGTCGTCCGTTGAGCGTCAGCGCGTCGCCGACGGCCTCTTCCCGTCCGCCGAAACGCTTCTGCCAGTACGCGTGCGTCAGAAGCACCGTGTCGGCCGCGCCGGGCGCGTCGTCCTCGGCCGTGAAGCGCCGGCCCAGAGAGGTGTCGACGCCGAGCAGCGGGAAGAAGGTGTCGGTGACCGACAGGACGCGAACCTCCTCCGGCTCTCCGGTGCCAGTGACCGCTGCGCGAGCCTGCTGCCACATCGCCGTGCCCGAGAACGCCTCCGACTCCTCGCGATAGACGATGTCGAGCGCAGCGCTCTGGTTGATCCGATCGAAGTTGAGGCCTGGAGCCTCGTGCCAGACGGCGATCAGCTGCTCGGGGTCGTCGAAGGGGAGCGGCTCGAGCAGCACGCCCTTGATGACGGAGAAGACGGCGACGTTCGCCGCGATACCCAGCGAGAGCGTCAAGACGACCGTAGCGGTGAACCCGGGGGCGGAACCGAGACGCCTTCCGAGCCTTTCTGCAGCAGCGAGCATCGAAGCCTCCTGACGGTGCCGAGCACCGGTCGGGCGTCGGCGCGGTTTACGCCGAGCGCACTACCCCAATGACGCTTCATCGGGTCGGAAGTTGCAAAGCCGCTCCGTCTCGGTGACGAACGGAGCCTCTAGCTCTTGCTCTTGCCCTTGGAGGCCTGCGCCATCTGCTTCTCGATTCGCGCCCAGCTGTCCCTCAGCGTCGTCGTCCGGTTGAAGACCGAACGGCCTTCGTCGCTGTCGGGATCGAGGCAGAAGTAGCCGAGGCGCTCGAACTGCAGGTTGTCACCGACCCCGAAGCCGTCGAGGTTCGGCTCGACATAGATGGGACTCTTGACCTCGAGGGAGTCCGGATTGAGGTCGTCCAGGAAGTCGCGATCGCCGCTGCCCGGAGCGGGCACCTTGAAGAGGCGATCGTAGATGCGCGCCTCCGCTTCGACGGCGTGCTCGGCAGCGACCCAGTGAAGCGTCGCCTTCACCTTGCGTCCGTCGGGAGCGTCGCCGCCGCGCGTCTCGGGATCGTAGCTGCAGCGCAGCTCGACGATTTCGCCGTTGTCGTCCTTCACCACCTCGTTACACGTAATGAAGTAGGCGTAGCGAAGACGTACCTCGCGCCCGGGAGCGAGGCGGAAGAACTTCTTCGGCGGATCTTCGCGGAAGTCCTCGCGCTCGATGTAGAGCACCTTGCCGAACGGCACCTTGCGCGTCCCGGCGCTCTCGTCCTCCGGATTGTTCACCGCCTCGAGCAGATCTTCTTCTCCCTCCGGATAGTTCTCGATCACCACGCGCAGCGGGTCGAGAACGGCCATGCGGCGCGGCGCGACCTTGTTCAGGTGATCGCGGACCGCATACTCGAGGAGCGCGACGTCGGAACGCGAGGCGTTCTTGGTGACTCCGACGCGGTCGCAGAGTTCGCGGATCGACTCCGGCGTGAAGCCACGTCGCCGCAGGCCGCTCAGCGTCGGCATGCGGGGATCGTCCCAACCGCTGACGTGATTTTCCTTGACCAGGCGCAGCAGGCCCCTCTTGCTGAGCACCGTGTAGGTCAGATTCAGCCGCGCGAACTCGGTCTGCACGGGGCGATGCGGCACCGGCAGGTGATCGAGGAACCAGTCGTAGAGCGGGCGGTGGTCTTCGAACTCGAGGGTACATAGCGAGTGCGTGATGCCCTCGATCGCGTCCGACTGTCCGTGTGTGAAGTCGTAGTTCGGGTAGATGGGCCAGGCGTCACCGGTGCGGTGGTGCGTCGCATGGCGAATGCGGTAGAGGATCGGGTCGCGCAGGTTCATGTTCGGTGCGGTGTTGTCGATCTTGGCGCGCAGCACGTGGGCGCCGTCCTCGAACTCACCCGCACGCATCCGACGGAAGAGCTCGAGGTTCTCTTCGACGGAGCGTCCGCGATAGGGGCTGTCGCGACCCGGTTCGTTCCAGGGGCCGCGGTACTCGCGGATCTCCTCCATGCCGAGGCTATCGACGTAAGCGTCGCCGTTCTCGATCAGGTGAATCGCCCACTCGTAGAGCTGTTCGAAGTAGTCCGACGCGAAGTGCAGGCTGTCCCACTCGAAGCCGAGCCAGCGCACGTCTTCCTTGATCGACTCGACGTACTCGACCTCCTCGGCCGTCGGATTCGTGTCGTCGAAGCGCAGGTTGCACGTGCCGCCGAACTCCTGGGCCACCCCGAAGTTCAGGCAGATCGACTTGGCGTGACCAATATGCAGATAGCCGTTGGGCTCCGGTGGGAAGCGCGTCGCCACGGGGCGGCCATAGCGCCCCGAGCCGACGTCGTCCTGCACCATCGAGCGAATGAAGTCGACGGGCTCGTCCGGCGTTTCGCCCGTTTTGGGCTCTTTCGTGTCGGAAGACATCTCAGTCACCTGCTTTTCTTGCGTTCGCGGACTCCCCCTGCCCTGGTCGAGCCGCCGAGAAGCGCGGAGTATAGCGTCGGACCCGGGCGCTGGGGACGGCCCCCTGAACGACGTGGCTCCCGGCTTGAGGTGTGGTCCGCGCCCTCGCTACAATTCGCTGGCACCTGTGACTCGACCCGAGAAAGGCCTGACTCCATGGATCTCAACGACAGCCCCGAACAAGCCGCCTTTCGCGCCGAATGCCGCGCCTGGCTTGACGCCAACGCGCCGAAAGACCTGCTGCCCATGCTCGAAGCGAGCAGTTTCGGACGCAGCGCGATTCCGCCGGAAGACTACGTGCGGGTGAGCAGGGAGTGGCAGCAGAAGAAAGCGGATGCCGGCTGGGCGTGTCTGCAGTGGCCCAAGGAGTACGGCGGGCGCGGCGCGACGCCGCTCGAGCAGATCATCTGGACACAGGAAGAAGGGATCTACGGGATGCTCTCGTCTCTCTTCATCATCGGTCACGGAATGTGCGGACCGACACTGATCGCGTACGCCAGCGAAGAGCAGAAGCGTGAGTTCCTGCCTCCTTTGGCCTCAGGCGAGAAGATCTGGTGCCAGCTCTTCAGCGAGCCTGGAGCCGGCTCCGACCTCGCCGGCATCCGCACTCGCGCGGTCCGCGACGGCGACGATTGGGTCGTCAACGGCCAGAAGGTCTGGACTTCCGGTGCGCAGCACTCCGACTGGGGCATTCTGGTCACGCGCACCGACACCGACGTGCCCAAGCACAAGGGCCTCACCTTTTTCTTCCTCGATATGCGGAGCCCCGGCATCGAGATTCGCCCGATCAAGCAGGCGGCCGGCGATTCGGGCTTCAACGAGGTCTTCTTCAGCAACGTTCGCATTCCTGACTCTCAGCGTCTCGGCGACGTCGGCGACGGCTGGTCCGTCTCGCTGACGACGCTGATGAACGAGCGCCTGGCGATCGGCAGCGGCATGAGCACCGGCCTTCCGGCCGTGCTCGAGTTCGCGGAGGAGTACCGCGGCGGCGAGATGATGCAAGACAGCTCGGTTCGCGACCGCGTCGCCGACTGGTACGTGAACGAGGCGGGCCTTCGGTACATTGGCTACCGCGCGATCACAGCCCTGGCGCGCGGCGAGATGCCGGGACCGGAGAACTCGATCGGCAAGGTCGTCGCGGGCAATACGATGCAGGCGGCCGCAGATCTCGCTCTCGAAATGCAGGAGCAGGAGGGCGTGTTGACAGCGGACTCAAAGTTCACGGCGATGCTCATGCGTTCCCTCGGAACGCGCATCGAAGGCGGTACCGACGAGATCCTGAAGAACATCATCGCCGAACGCGTTCTTCAGCTGCCGGGCGACATCCGCGTCGACCGCGACGTACCGTTCAGCGAGATCCCGAGCGGCAGCGCAAACTAGCCTCAGACCGGCTCAGCAAGTCAGACCTCCCATAGGTGCCAGCGACTTGTTCGAGAAGCTCATCGACAGCCCTGCGACTGGCGGTCGATGCAGAGAAGGGCGTCCGTCAGACGCAGCCGGTGTCGCCTAGAGAGTCGTCACCCGACCACCTATTTCTCCACCCAGGCTCGAAACCGCCCGTCCATGGAGCTCGTCAGGCAAGCGGGCTCAGCCGGCCGGTGCATCGGCTCCCCGGATCGCAATTCGCTTCGTCTCACGAAGAAGAAATCTAGCTTGGGACAAGCTCCGGAACGTAGCTTTCAGACGGAGGGAAGCACCCTGGCGGAAACCGAACTCGACACCCTTTCTGCGAAGCCTGGGCGGCCGAAGCGAATGCGGCGGCAAAGCTACGCAGTTCGGACATCAGTCTCCTTCGTGCGGCTGCTGAAGCCGCGTGGCATCTCGGAGCAGGACGAGTCTCGCTGAGTTGTTCCTTGCGCGGGTTCTGCCGCAGCACTCTCCGCACACCGAGCACAGGACGCCCCTGCCGCACGCCCCGAGCCTCTAGAGTTGCCTGCCGGACCAGTTCTCGTGCCGAGCCGGCGCGTTGGGCGGGAGTCAGCTTGTCCCAACAAGGCAGCGCACTCAGCCGGAAGCAAAGACCGCGCTCGACGAACTGCCCTTTCACGGGACGCTCGCCACGCAGTCGAGCCCGATACTCTGCCGTTCGGTCGTGCCATTGCCCTCCTCGAACAACGTCCGATCCTCGGATCAGTTCGGAGACCACGTTGAGTCCAGGCCACTGTTCAGGATCTCGCACGAGGCCCTCCTTGGCGCCGTGACTCAGGATGTACTTGAGCCGAGCTACCTGCGCGGTCTCCTCATCGGTCACGATGATCGGTTTGTACCGCCTTGCCCAAAGAGCGCCGCGCCAGTTGTGCAAGCGGCCGATCTTTCGCGCCGAGTTCGACATGAAGTACTCCATGAACTCCTTGAGCTGCAGCGTCGAGCTCGGTCGAAGCAAGAAGTGAACGTGGTTCGAGAGAGCTACCGCTGCCACGATGCTCATGTCCGTTCGCTCCTGAGCACGAGCGATGACGCCCTTCAGCGTCGCGTTGACCTCCCTCGAGGGCCTCAGCAGAAGACGCCCCTGCACCGTCTTGCTGGTCGTCTCAACCAGTTTGCCTGCGAAACAGCCTCTGAGTTCACGTCCCATGCAAGAGAGAGACGCATCAATGGGTCTCGACCTTGCCGCGAGAACCGCGGCAGCCCGGCGCCGAAGAGCCAAACACTCGGCTGGCACCTAGTGCGGTTCAACGCCTGCACCTAGTGCGGTTCAACGCCTCGACCTTTGGCTGGCACTTGATCGCGGACCGACTTCTAGCTCGCGCCGGCCCAGCGATGCTCGTCGGCCAGCTGCAGCACGAAGCCTCGCGTCCTCCGCAGCCTCGCCTCCCGCTCGACGCGGTCACGGCGAATCTCGGGCCAGCGCTCGAGGTAGCTCTCGAGGACTTCCTCGGACACACCATAGCGACGTAGCGCTTCCGGCGTCGCCGACCGCAGCGCGACGGCCCCGTCGTAGCCGCCGAAACCCTGCGTGGGCACCAGTGCTCCTCCATCCGGGTTGCCTTCGACCGGTGCGGCCCCGATCTTGACGAACTCGGCGGGGTCTCCCAGATCCGGGTCCAAACTGCGCAACGTCGGCACACCGACGGTCTTCTCGCCCAACACGTAGCGGATCGCCTCGCCGGCCGCCTTGAGGCCCGTTTCCCCCATCGTGTGGCCGTCTCCCACCGATTTCGGAGCGCCGATGGTGACGTCGCGCAGTCGCTCGTTCAGGCCCTGCTTCGCCGCAACCGCGGTGCGCGCGAAGTGCAGGTTCGACAGCTCGGTCCTCGAGTTCGTGCGCGTTCCCGTCGCATGAGCGACGACGTGCCCGAAGTCCTGCACGCCGTAGCCGTGAGCCGCGTGCGCCATCTCGAGCGCTCCGATCAGTGCGTTCTCGCCGCCGAAACCAACACCGGCAAAGTGGCCTTTGCCTCCCGTCTCACCGCTCTGGGCCCAACCGACGATCAGAGACGTGATGTCGAGACGGTGCTCGAGAGCGAATTCGAGAGTGGTGACGACGACCCCCGATCCTCCGTGGCCGACGACAGTGCCCTGGGCGTCGATGTCGAAGGGTGCCAGGCTCTTGTTCAGAGGGCGTTGATCGGCGGCCGGGCGGCCCTCGTTGATCTCGGCAAGCTTGTCGCTGTGCATCATCGCGCCCAGACCGAAGGCCTCCAAGATCCTCGCGTCTGGAAGGAGTCCCGCGTCGGCCGCCGTCCACAGCACACACTGCGGCGGCACGAGCCCCGGATAGTCGCTGACCATCTGCGTCGCCACGTCGGACAGACCGACGAGAGCCGAGGCACACGCAGCGCTCGCCACCATCGGCGCCTGGGGCACGCGCTTGTAGCTGCCGGGCTGGACGAGCGCTTCCAGGATCTCAGGCTTGCGCCGCACGCGACTCAGGCTGATCGCCGGTGCCAGAAAAGCGGACACCAGCGCGGGGCCGTGCGTGCTCAATGAAGCCGCCAAACGAAAAGCCAACCGGTCGTTCTTCTTGTCCTCGACGAGCTCGTGCTTCGGCTGCATGCCCAAGCTCATCGCGTGGTGACTGTCCATGCCCGGAAACGCGCTGCCTGCCGCCACCCGGAATCGATGGGGCTCGGGCAGCATCTGTGACAACGGACGCGGAAGCGCCGCCAGAGCGCCGATGCCTCCGTAGAGAAAGAGCTGAGCCTGCAGACTCGGGCCGAGGCGCGGATCGTCGTCGAAGAGCCCGAACATGTCCGACAGCCCGGACTGACGAATGTCGCGGAAACCGAGCCCCGCAAGGCGACGCAGCCCGCCGCTCTCGAGGTCATGCGGCAAAGGCGCTGCCACGTCGCAAGGCACGTGACTCGCGACCCGCTCCTCAGGCAGTCGCCGAATCCCCATGTTCGAGCGCAGCGCGGCCCCCCACTCGGCCTCGATGGTCGCCAGGTCGATGGCAGAACCGTCGGACGAACGTACGAAGGCGGGAGAATCGACGGTGCCGCCCTCGATGCCGACGTAGCCAGCATCGAAGGCAGCGAAGCCCAGTGCGCTGGGGTCTTCGTTGACCACCGCCCGGTGCGTTTCGGTCGTGCCCACCGAAGAGACGCTGCAGAGAGTACCGACGGTCACCAGGACGCGGTGCGCCGGCAGTTTGCCCTCAGCCGTCATTCGTGGCGCGTCTCGCCCGTCATACGGAAACCCTCACGGGTCCACCTGACGGTGAAGTCGTTGCGCACCCAACGTGCGAAGGCCTCCTCGCCGTGCTTCGCCAGGAACTCTCGCATTCGAACGCGCATCTGCTGGTACTCGGGCGTCGCGTTCTCCGTATCGCGCAGCGCGGCGAGGAGTTCGTCGCGCGTCAGCTCGCCGTCCTCTCCAAGAACGGGACGCAGGATCGCGGCGAAGTCCTGGAACTGCTCGGCGGCCCCCCGGGCGCCGTCGGCCACCTGCTCGGCCGCCTCACGAGCCACTCGTCCGAGAGCCTCTCCCAGGTCTCCCAGCTTCATCCCGAGGGCACCGAACGTCGACTCGAGATCCTTCATCGCTCAGTCGTCCCTTCCGGGCCGGCGACCAGGGCATCGAGAATCCGGCTGCTGAGATCGGCGTGGATGGGGGCCGTCACGTGATTGGCGCCCTCCAGGAGGTCAAGGCGAAAGTCGGGCCGAACCTCGCGAAGCGGCTTGACCGAGGACTCGTAGAGACCGTCCTCACTGCCCACGATCAGGTGTACAGGTCGCTGGATGGCCAACAGCTGCTCACGCGAAACGCCGAGCTCGCCGAAGCCTCGATAGCAGGCTTTGAGAGCCTCGGAGCCGCGCCCTTCGCCCTTCTGGAAGCGCTCGCGCGTCGCCGGGTCGTTGCGGGTCCAGCCCATCCCGGAGATCACCGCGGTTCGCAGGCGCTCGGGGCTCATCGTCAAGGCCTTCAGAGTGATCATGCCGCCCATCGAGTAGCCGACCCAGTGCGCCGAGTCGATCTCGAGATGGTCCAGGAGGCGGAAGGCGTCTTCGACCATCTCGACGCCGTAGTCGTCCGGATCGGTGGGCTTTTCGCTTCTTCCGTGCCCTCGGTTGTCGATCAAGATGACTCGATAGGACTCGGCGAGTGCGTCGACCACGCCTCCCAGCCGCCAGTTCATGTCGCCGCTGGCGGAGTAGCCATGAATCAGAAGCACCGGCTCTCCGCTGCCCTCGAGCTGATACCGAATCTCGACTCCGTCGGAATCGAAGGTCAGGTCCTCCGCAACGGCCGTGGCCGTTACAAACAGGCCGAGGATCAGCAGTGCTGTGCGACATACGACGTTGCCCGAGCTCATCGTTCCTCTCCTTCCATCGCTGTTCGATCACCGAGGCGCGAAACGAGCTCGCGCTGCGCGAGTCTAAGCCATCTCGCGGCAAGCGCGTGACCGCGACGCCGCGCAGCTTGGGTCGCTCGGAGCGGCGTCGACGTTCGACGACCCCGCGCTGCGGTTCGGGACGGATCCCTGGCGCTCTTTCCTTGTGAGGTCTAGCAGCCCGGAAGGTCAGCCAGAGCCGCGTAGATCGCGTCGCGGGTGTCGAGGGCGAGGACTCTGTCGACGTTGCCGGCTTCTCTCACCCACCGCGAGATCGCCGAGAGCAGCTTCAGATTCTGCTGCGGGTCGGACTTGGGCGAGACGATCAGAAAGAACAGCTTCACGGGCTTGCCGTCGGCGGCGCCATAGGGGACGCCATCGCGGCAGATGCCGACGGCCAAGACGGCCTCCTTCAGCGTTTCGACTCGACAGTGCGGGATCGCAACCGCCCCACCGATGCCTGTCGAGCCGAGCGACTCGCGCTCTTCGAGGGCTTCGAGCAGAGCATCGGAGTCGATCCCGATGCTGGAGCACATCCGTTCGGCAAAAAACCGCAGTGCCGACTCGCCGTCGGCCGCGACGATATCGGCAAAGACGTGCTCGGTGCGAAGTTGAGAAGCCAGAGGCATGGTCAGGGTTTCCAAGGGGAGCAGGTTGGCGGTCTGCCGGGCTCGGAAGTTCCGAAACGAAACAGGGTTTCGACTTCGGAGCTACACACCCACGAACACAGCAAGAATCGCGCCGACTCCCCGGTACGCAGCGTCTCGTCCTCGCCGTCTTCGCAGTCCACAGAAAGGACCGACATCAGAGTCCGCCGCCACGCCGAGCAACCTCCTGATAGCCGGCCAGGTGCTCACGCACCGTGCCCTTCAAACCGGCCGCGATCATGCGTTTCGTCGCCGCATGCACGTTGGCCTCGAGATCGGCGATGCGATCGGCGCAGCGACGAGCCTCTTCGAGGACCGCGTCGTCGGAGACAGAAGACACTGCCAAGCCGAGCTGCTGCAGACGCCTTCCTGATACGCGATCCGCGAGAAGGCACAGCTCCATCGTCGCCGCGATCCCGACGCGCATCTGCAGCCAGGCGACGTTCATGGGTGCAGGAATACCCACCTGTGCTTCTGCCACGTGCAGGTAGGCCCCGTCGCCCACGACGAGCAGGTCGCAAGCCAAGGCAAGGCCGGAACCTCCGGCGATCGCGTAGCGTTCGAGAGCCCCCACCACGGGTTTGGGAGATTCGAAGAGGGCAACGTGGAGATCCAGCCAACTCTCGGAGAACCGCGCCTTCCAGTCGGGCTCCGGATCCGCCGAGAAGGCCTTCAAGTCGAGCCCGGAACAGAAGGCACCTCCTGCACCACGCAGAAGGATGCTACCGACCGCGTCGTCTCGAGAAGCGTCCCTCACCGCATCCCGAAGCGACTCGACCAGCGGACCGACGAGCGAGTTCTTCCGTTCGGGCCGGTTCAGCACGAGCTCGAGTCGACGGCCGTGCCGTTCGACGAGCACTGGCGCCTCGGAGTTCATTCGACAACGACCTCCGAGGCCGCGTCACTGCGAAGCGGAACGGAGGCGATCTGGAGTGAAGCGGATCGCTGCGGAGACGGAAACGGAGCCATGACGGGAGCGAAAGAGTCGGGTCGAGCGTCGCCAGCGGGCGACACTTCTTCAGACTAGCAGGAAGGCTTCGACCGGGACAGGAACTCTCGCGCTCGAGCGGAGGGGCATCTGCGCTCCGGCCGTACAAGCGCTGTACAGGTTCTACGCAGTCGCTCGCGCACTCGCTCCCTGGTTGGCCTCGAGAAGACCGAGATGACGGCCATTTCCCTTGGCACGCCCTCTGCTCAAGGGAGACGC
>JBCCLJ010000113.1:0-21942 GCA_039026915.1 Acidobacteriota bacterium | reverse complement strand
CGGTGTCGCGGGTCAGCACCGGCTCCTCGCCGAGCCGGCGCTCGAGAAGCAGCTGGGCGACGTCGCCTGAGGAGACCCACTCGGTGAGAGGCTCGAAGCCAATGTCCAGGTCGGCTCCACCCTGCACGCTCTTGGGAAGCGGCGGAAAGAACTCGAGCTGCGGGAACATGAACAGGCCGCCCTCTCGGCCCTGCAGCTCGGCGAGGCCGACCTGGTAGAGCTCGGTCGGTCGCAAGAGGTTCTGCAGCACCTGCGCCGGCGGCCGCGTCGCTGCGGCATCGCCTTCGAAGGCCGCGTCGCGGAGAGCATCGGCGTAGGAATTGAGCTGGTCGTCGAAGCCGTTGAGCCGGTCCTCGACGCCGTCGAGTGCGTCCGACGTGGCCTCGACGTCGTCGGCAGCGGCGGCGGCGACCAGGAGATCGACGAGCAGCACGAGGTTGTCTGGAGACCGGTCGATCGCTTCGCGCAGGACGACCGCGGCGTCGACGGTGCGGCCGCGCTCGGCGAGAGACCGCGCCCGGAGAAAGTGCGGTCGGGGGTCACGTGGGGCGACCGCGGTCAGCCGCCGCAGGAGGCGGTCCCACGTTCGTCGAGCCTCGATGTCGTTCGCTACCCGGTCGCCGAGAATGCGAGCGAGCGTGAAGAGAACCTGCGGATTGCTGCCGTCGAGGGCGCGGGCCTCCTCGATCTTGCGAATCGCCTCCTCGCGTCGGTCGAGGCGAAAGAGGCTGATGGCCAGGTTGACCTTGGGCAGCAGATTGTCCGGCATCAGCTCTTCGAGCTCGGTCAGCGTTTCCGCCGCACGTCCGAAGTTCAAGGCTTCCATGTCGGCGAGTGCCGCGCTGTGCAGAGAGACGGCGCGCAGCAGGTCCTCTTCGGATGTCTGGCCCGGCTGCGCGTGGGCGAGCTGACAGAGGAGGGCTGCGACGACGAGTCCGCAGAGCGTCCTCCCTGCTCTCTCGGGCTTCCGGACGCGGAGCCTCAAGGGGTGGACCCGTCGAACGCCCATCGCAAGGTGGGCTCCTCGCGACCCTGCTCGATGCGCAGCGCGCGCCCGGTAGCGACCGCCTCGACGGACTGACGCTCTCCGTTGGGCCAGACGATCTCGAGGTCGAGGCGCTCTCGGTCTCCCGCACCGATCTCCACGGCCAGCGTATTCATGCCGAGATACCCCTCGCCTCCCTGGACGGCGCGCCAGGCGTAGAAGCCGTCTTCGCCCGTGGCGACGACCGTGGCGCCGATCGCGTCTCGTGACGAGCCAGCCGCGGGGTCGCCGACGAGCTGCACGGAGAGAGCTCGGTGCTTTCGGTCGGAGTCGTTGCGGAAGAGCCGCGTCTGCTCGTGGAAGGTCGTGACCACGAGGTCGAGGTCGCCGTCGCGGTCGTAGTCGAGCAGGGCGGCCGAGCGAGAGTTGATGCCCGCGAGCTCGACGCCGGAGCCTTCGACCAGCTCGGAAGGCAGTCCCGAGCCGTCTCCGCGGAAAAAGAGGTTCGCCGAGCGTCCGTTGTTGACCGGGTAGAGCTGATCCGGTGTTTCGGGGTGCTTCCGGTACTGCACGAAGGTCATGTAGTCGGTGAAGCCGTTGGCGACGAACAGATCGTCGTCTCCGTCGTTCTCGACGTCGAAGAAAAGAGCGGCCCAAGCCCAGCCCGAGTCGTGGTCCAGCAGCGCAGCGGCGTCGCTGTCGGCGTAGCCGCCGTCTTCGTCGGAGAGCAGCAGCGTGTTCGTCTCGGTGACTTCGCGCTTGGCCGACGCCCAGAACCAGATGTTGGTGACGAAGATGTCGGGGCGGCGATCGCGGTTGAGATCCGCAAAGGCGACGTTCATTCCGTGATGAGGATCGTCCGAGCGCGTGGCGGCTCCCGCACTCTCGAAGCGTCCGCTGCCGTCGTTGCGGAGCAGCTGATTGCGACCGAAGTCGTTGGCGACGTAGAGGTCCTGGTCCCCGTCGAGGTCGTAGTCGAGATGCGAGAGCGCCTGGGCCCAGCCCTCGTCGCCTCCGGTCGGGCTCTCCACGAAGGTCAGGGGTCTCTCTCTGCTCTGCAGGTAGAGGCGGTTCGGCATCGCGTTCTTCGCGTCGAGTGCGACCCAGGCGGAGTCTCCTCCGAGATAGTTGCCGAAGTTGCCGACGTAGAGGTCGAGCAGGCCGTCGCCGTTGAAGTCCGCCGTGGTCGCCGGCCCGCTGATGTCGCCCTCGAGGACGAGGCCGCTCGTCTCGGTGATGTCGCGGAAGCGGCCGTCGCCGAGATTCTCGAAGAGACGGTTGGTGTCGCGAGCGTAAGTGACGAAGAGGTCGGGGTCGCCGTCGTTGTCAAAGTCCGCCAGAAGAGGGGATCGCGCTTCACCGTCGACGCCGATCTTCGTCGTGGCGGTCGTCTCTTCGAAGCGTTGCCCCTGTCGATTGGCGAAGGAGCGACAGCCCCGGCCGCCGCAGAGAACGAGGTCGTCCCAACCGTCGCCGTCGAGGTCGCCGGCGGCGACGCCTCCGCCCGAGAAGGTCGGCGCGGTCGGTCCGTAGCGACGGAATCGTCCGAGCCACTCGGCGGTCACATGGCGGAAGTCGATGCCCACCGCATCGGTGACATCGCTGAACAGCGAGCCTGCTTCCGCGAGCTGCGGAGACTCCAGAATCGGGCTGACCTTGCCTTCGGCACGGTCGCGGATCGTCTTCCCTGCCTCTCGCAGATGGCTCGTTCGTACGTGCGTGTCGAGACTCGCCTTGGCGTGCTGACCGCCCAGACGAAAGACGAGGAGTCCGTAGGCGTTGACGCCCTCGGCGATGCGGCGGGCTGCCTCCTCGCTCATGGCGAGCGGCGCAGTGGCGGTCGCGACCTCCGTATCGGCCAGGGCTCCCAAGGCCTCCCAGGCGAGGCCGGTATCGGCCAGAGCGCGGAGGTCCCACTCCTCGAGCGGGGTGGGCGAGACCTCGGGAAAGAAGACCGTTTCTCCGAAGGTGCTGGGCCGACTCGGCAGCAAGCTTTCGAGCACGCGTTCGATGTGCACTGCCTCGACTCGACTTGCGCCGGACTGGGTCGCAGCCGCCTGCCCCCCTCGGTAGAGGATACGGGCCACCTGCTGAGTCATCCGCTGCGCCGTGCCGAGCACGCGACGCAGCTCCTCCTGGTCACTCGGAACGAGGTAGACGACGAAGTAGCGAGACAGGTTGTTGACCAGAATCTCGGTGCGCGACTGGAGCGTGCCGTTGCGGGCCTCGATCTTGCTCAGCTCGGCGAGGGCCACGCGGTAGGGAGCGGAATCCTCCGCTGCGATGCCCTCGCTCCCTGCACGACCACCGGCAAACGCCGCTGTCGTCACCAGGACGAAGAGGCCCACGATCCGACTCACGGTGCCCCTGCTGGGTGGGACGAAGGGTCGGGCGGACGGGGTCTGGTGCGTGGCCATACCGGGGGAGACTATACTCAGGAGCTGCTCTCAGCCGCGAGGTGCGAACCTGCGTTTTTGAACTGTTTTTCGGCTGTATTGAATTCCCCCAGCGAGCCTTTGGGCTCGAGACTCGAAAGGCACTCTTTGCACCCACCGGATTCCGAGGCCAGGGCCGAGGGCGCTCCCGTCGGAGACGTCACCGCACTGCTACAGCGCCATCGCGCCGGCGAAGCGGACGCTCTCGACGAGCTCCTACCACTCGTCTACGACGAGCTGCGACGCCTGGCGCGCTCGCATCGCATCTCCTGGCGCCGCGATGGACTCAAGGCGCCGGGAACCGGGAGCCTGGTTCACGAGGCGTATCTGAAGCTGATCGATCAGAGTCGTGTCGACTGGCAGAGTCGCGCGCAGTTCTTCTTCCTGGCGTCACGGGTCATGCGCAGCCTGCTCGTCGACAACGCTCGACACCATCAGCGGCAGAAGCGTGGAGGCCGGCAGGAGCAGGTCGAGCTGACGGAACCGATGCTCGTTTCTTATCAGCGCTCGGAGTCTCTGCTCGCTCTCGACGCAGCGCTGGAGCGACTCAGCGAGGACGATGCGCGGCTCGGTGAGATCGTTGTCTGCCGCTTCTTCGGTGGTCTCACCGTGGAAGAGACGGCGGAAGCGCTGGACGTCTCCTCGGCGACCGTGAAGCGAGGTTGGCGCGTGGCTCGCACGGTGCTCTTTCGCGAGCTCCAGGGCGACGCCCAGGAGGCAGCGTCTCAACGGTGAGCAGGCTGCACGACCTGCTCGGCGAGGCGTTGGAGCTGGAGCCCGAGGACCGGGCGCGGTTCCTTCGGGAACTGTCGGAAGACGAGCGCGCTGCGCTCGCTCCGTACCTCGACAGAGAGCAGGAAGCCGAGCAATTCTTCGAGGAGCTCGGCGAAGCGGTCGTCGCTGGGGTCGGCGCCGAGATCGACTTGGTGCGCTCGCTGCCACGTTTCGGCCCCTACCGGGCGCTCGAGGAGATCGGTCGCGGCGGCATGGGGCGCGTTTACCTCGCCGAGCGCGATGACGGCCAGTTCGAACAGCAGGTGGCGGTCAAGGTCCTGCGGCGGGCGCGCGCCACGGAGGACATCGAGCGCCGATTCCTTGCCGAGCGCCAGATCCTCGCGGGGCTGCAACATCCGCGGATCGCGCGACTCCTCGATGGCGGGGGTCACCGACGAAGGAAGGCCCTTCTTCGTCATGGAGTTCGTGCCGGGGCAGACGCTGACCGAGTACTGCGACGAGCGGCGGCTGCGAATCGACGACCGCCTGGAGCTCTTTCTGCAGGCCTGCGAGGCGGTCGAGTACGCGC
Source organism: Acidobacteriota bacterium (assembly GCA_039026915.1). Taxonomy (GTDB): domain Bacteria; phylum Acidobacteriota; class Thermoanaerobaculia; order Multivoradales; family Multivoraceae; genus JBCCLJ01. The sequence goes on along the minus strand of JBCCLJ010000113.1, from coordinate 17,219 downwards.
ACAGCCGCCTCGTCGTGCATCGAGATCTCAAGCCCTCCAACGTGCTGGTCGGTCAAGACGGTGGCGTCAAGCTCGTCGACTTCGGAATCGCCCGGCTCGTCGACGACAGCGGGCAGGAGCTCGAGACCGATCGCACCGTCGCCGGCTATCGCGCCATGACGCCGGAGTTTGCTGCTCCGGAGCAGCTGTCGGGCGAAGCGATCACCACCGCCACCGACGTCTACGGTCTCGGCGTCGTGCTCTTCGAGCTGCTGAGTGGTGGGCGCCCCTTCACGGTGGGAGCGTCGCTGGCGCGGTTCGAGCGCGAGGTGCTGGAGACCCGTGCGCCGACGCCGAGCTCCCTTGTACCCGAAGGAGCCGACGTCGCGGCGCAGCGCGGCGCGACGCCCGAGCGGCTGCGCCGTCGCCTCCGGGGCGACCTCGACCGCATCTGTGCCGTTGCGTTGCGCAAGGAGCCTGAGCGTCGCTACGCGTCGGTGGCCGAGCTGGCGCGCGATCTTCGCCGTCACCTGACCGGCCGGCCCGTCTCTGCGCGCCGCGACTCGTGGATCTATCGGTCGCGCAAGTACGTCGGACGCAACCGCCTGCCTCTCGCGGTGGCCGCAGCGTTCGTCGGTCTGCTCCTCGGCGCTCTGGTCGTGCTGTCGAGGCAGGTCGAGGCGACCGCGCTCGAGCGCGATCGGGCGGAGCGCGTCTCGAGCTTCCTGCTGACGCTCTTCGAGGTGGCCGACCCCAGCGAGAGTCGCGGACGGGAGGTGACGGCGAGCGAGCTCGTCGAGCGTGCCGCGCGGCGATTGGAGGGGCGCCTCGGCGAGCAGCCGGCGACGCGAGCCTCACTGCTCGAAGTCCTCGGACGCGTGTATACGAGCCTCGGCCTCTTTTCTCAGGCCGAGCCACTCCTCGAAGAGTCTCTCGAGGTGCGGGCCGAAAGTGGTGATCGGGTCGACGACGTGATCGCCAGCCGCCGCTCCCTCAGCGAGCTGCGCCGTCTGCAGGGCGAGCATCAGACGGCCCTCGAGCTGATCCTCGCTGCGCAGGACGAGGCGGAGGGTCTCTTTGGGCGAGAGTCTCTGGAAAGGGCCGAGCTGCTCGAGCGCGAGGGGCGGGTTCGGATCGAGCTGCGCCAGTTCGACGAGGCGGCCGCGGCCCTCGACGAGGCACTCTCCTTGAACCTGGATCTGCGTGGCGACGACCATCGAGCCGTCGGAGAGGTGCGCAACGGTATGGCGGTGCTGGCGCTCTATCAGGGCCGGTTCGCCGACGCGGAGCAACTCCTCGTCTCGGCTCTCGAGACCCTGACGAACGAGCTCGGCGAAGACCATCCGATGGTGCCCGGCGCTCTCAACAACTTGGCCACGGCGCTCAGCCGTCAGGGCCGACCGGATGAAGCCGCCGACGTCTACCGACGCACGCTCGACCACTACGGGCAGCTCTTCGCCGAGAATCATCCGCGCACGGCGACCGCGCTCAACAACCTCGGTCTCGCGCTCTACTCGGCGGGCCGACCCGCCGAAGCCCTCGAGTACCTGGAGCGTGCCATCCAGGTGCGCCGGGAGGTCCTCGCGGAGGATCATCCCGACGTTGCACAGAGCCTGAGCAACCTGGGCCTCACGCTGCAGGATCTCGGGCGCTACGACGAAGCTGCGAGCCATCATCAGCAGGCGCTCGACATCCGGCTGCGTGCCTTCGGTGAGCAGGACCCGCGGGTCGCGCAGTCGCTCAACAACTCGGGGCTTCTCGACCGTGATCGCGGCCGGCTGAACGAGGCGGAGGCCTTTCTGGTGCGCTCGCTCGCCATCATGGCGGCGCGTCTCGGTGAGGCTCACCCGGCCTCGGCCGTGGTGCGCTCGAATCTCGGTGACGTGCGTCGACGACGCGGCGATCCCTCCGCGCGGCAGGATCTCGAGGCGGCTCTCGCCGCTTCCAGAGCGGCCCTTCCGGCCAATCACGTGAACCTGTCGTACCCACTCCTCGCTCTGGGCCAGCTCGATCTCGAGGAGGGCTCGAGTGCTTCGGCGCGGGAGGCCCTGGAGGAGGCCCTGCGGCTGCGCGTCGAGAACCTTGGAGACGGTCACTGGCAGACCGCCGAGGTGCGGGTCGAACTGGCAGCGGCGCTGCTCGCCGAGGAGGACCGCGACCGCGCTCGCGAACTCCTCGCCTCGACCTCGGCGCCGCTCGAGGCGGCCGGGCCGCCGGCGTCGAGATCGAGACAGCGCGCCGATCGGCTGCGTCGAGCTCTGGGCGATTCGGCACTCCACTAGACTGCTGCACGATGGCTCGCGAACGACCGTGAGTCCCTGCCCCGGGAGAGTCCCCATGCGTTCGAGTTCGCTGTCCCTCTGTCTTGTCCTGGCCTTGGCTGTCGTTGCGCCTCTGGCGTCGCAAGACATGGCGCTCGTCGGCGGACGTCTGGTGGACGGCTACGGGGGCAAGCCGCTCGAAGACAGCGTGGTCCTCGTGCGCGAAGGACGCATCGAAGCCGTCGGTCAGGTCGGTCAGCTCGCGGTACCGGAGGATCTCGAGGTCGTTTCGACAGAGGGTATGACCGTGCTGCCGGGCCTTTGGGACATGCACGTGCATCTCATGCTCGTCGGTCACTCGAACTACGTGCACTGGGACCGTACCTACCCGGAGCGCTTCGGCCCCGACATCATGCCGGCCGCAGCCGAGCAGCTTCTGATGGCGGGAGTCACCAGTGCCCGAGACCTCGGTGCTCCACTCGAAGAGTCCATCGACATCCGCAGCAAGATCCGCAGCGGCGAGATCCCGGGGCCCAACCTCTACGTCTCCGGTCCGTTCATCCAGCATCAGCCGTACCCCGGGACTGATCAGTTTCGCTGGGGCATCGACGGCGTCGCCGATGCCAAGGCCAAGGTAGCTCGTCTGGCCGAGGCCGGCGTCGACTGGATCAAGCTGATCGACCAGGACCAGATGACGATGGACGAGGTGCGGGCCGTCGTCGACGAGGCGCACGCTCGCGGGCTGCCGGTCGTTGCTCACTCGCATCGACCGGAGGAGATCCGTCGCGGGATCGCGGCCGGCGTCGACGGCTTCGAACACACGGGGCTCGGCACGATGCCCGCATACCCGGACGACGTCTTCGAGCTGATGAAGGGACGCGCCAACACGCTCTTCTGGACGCCGACCATCACGCCTCTCTTCCTCTACGAGTACACCCGTGACAATCCCGAGCGCATCGACGATCCGCGGTGGCGGCGCGGCCTGCCGCAGGACATCGCCGCCGACGTGCGCGGCTCTCTCGAGCGTCTGGAGCGCCTCGATTACTACCAGCTCATGCCCAAGCGTCGGCCGACGCTGGGTCGTAAGTTCACCCAGCTCCTCGAATCGGGTGTCGTCCTGATGATCGGCACCGACAGCGGCGTGCCTCTGACCTTCCACAGCGACTCGACTTGGCGAGAGATCGATCTGTGGGTTCGAAAGTTTGGCGTCGAGCCGATGGCGGCCCTTCAAGCGGCGACCTATTGGCCGGCGGTAGCTCAGGGCGTCATCGAGCGCTCGGGAACGGTGTCCGAGGGCAAGGACGCGGACATCATCGCCGTGCGCGGCAACGTGCTCAACGACGTCTCACTGCTGCGGAACGTCGACGTCGTCATCAAGGGCGGCCGACGATACAAGTGACGCTGCGTCAGGCGGCGGTCAGATAGGTGCCGAGCTCGGCGGTCGAGATCGGTCCCTGCAGAAAGAAGCCCTGGCCGGTGGGGCAGCCCTCGCGCTGGAGGAACTGCAGCTGCTCCGGCGTTTCGACGCCTTCCGCGACCATCTCGAGCCCCATCTGTTCGGCCATCGAGATGACGCAGGTCGCGATCGGCGCTGAGTCCGTCGGACTCTGAACGTCCTCGAGGAAGGAGCGGTGGAGCTTGAGCTTCTGTACCGGGAGCTCCCTGAGCTGAGAGAGCGAGGTTCGACCTTCGCCGAAGTTGTCGAGCGCGACCCGGAGACCCATGCGTTGGAGCTCGAGGATGAGCTCCCGAGCCTGCGCCGTGTCGCTGATGAGGGCGGCCTCGTTCAGTTCGATCTCGATCGAGTCGCGGGCGAGACCGCCCTCGCTCATCAGCCGTCGGGCGGTGTCGAAGACGTGCGTCGAAGTGAGCTGCGCCAGAGTCATGTTGACGGCGATGCGGGGTCTGCGGTGCCCTTGCGGCCAACGTTCCAGCTGACGAGCTGCCGAAAGAAGCGACCAGGCGCCGACCTCGTTCATGATGCCAGCGGCTTCGAGTCGCGGCAGGAGCTCGCTCGGCAGGAGCGTTTCCTCGATCGATCGCGGCCACCGCAGCAGAGCTTCGAAACCCGCTACAGCGTTCGTGCGCAGATCGACTTGAGGCTGGTAGAAGAACTCCAGTTCACCGTTCTCGAAGGCGCGTTCGACCTCCTGACCGCTCGTCGTCGGCTGAGCTCCCTCGACGACGTGCGAGGCGAAGTGAACCCTCGACCCACCGTCCTCTTTGGCGACATACATGGCGGCGTCGGCCGCGCGCAGGAGCAAGTCGAGGTTTGTGCCGTCGTCCGGGAAGAAGCCGACACCGAGGCTGGCCCCGACCTCCAGCGTCAGGGTGCCGTGCGCGATCGGCTGTTCGAGTGACTTGAGAATGCGCTGGGCCACGGTGGCGACCGTGGTCCGCGTTTCGACGTCCTCCAGGAGCACGGCGAATTCGTCGCCGCCCAGGCGCGCCACGGAGTCCGGCTCTCGGACCGCTGCGCGGATCCGGAGGGCCACCTCCTTCAGCACCGCGTCGCCGACCTCGTGACCGTAGCTGTCGTTGATCGGCTTGAAGCGGTCGAGGTCGATGTAGAGGACGGCGAATCTCGTATCGCTGCGCACGGACCGCGAGATGGCATGACCGACGCGCTCGGCAAACTGAGCGCGATTGCCGAGCTCGGTGAGGTGGTCGTAGTGCGCCATGAAGGCGAGCCGAGCTTCGGCCCTTTTGCGCTCGGCGGCGTAGCGCAAGGCTCGGCTGAGCTGTTTCGGGTCCAGGTCGCTCTTCTGCAGGTAGTCCTGCGCGCCGAGACCGAGGGCGTGTTGCGCCATCTGTGCGTCCTTCAACCCGGTCAGCACGACAATCGGGATGTGTGATGCGAGCGCGCGCAGCTGAGCCACCGCGTCGAGCCCGCGAGCATCGGGCAGCGACAGGTCGGAGAGGATGAGGTCGAAAGAGCTCGTGTGCAGAAGGTCGAGAGCTTCTTGCAGTCGGTGGGCGACCGTGAGCCGGTAGCCGCCCTGCAGCGATCGCTCGAGGTAGTGCCGGACGAGCCGCTCGTCGGCGGCGCTGTCCTCGACGAGAAGGATTTCGGAACCGTTCGCCATCTTCTTGGCAGCGCGTCGCCGGGCGGCCGTCATCTCGGTAGCTCGTGCAACGGTCTGCAACAGCTCATCCGGCGTTACCGGCTTGTTGAGTACTGAGACGATCGACTCCTCGCCGAGGTGCTTGGCCGGCAGTTGAAGGTCTTGTGCACCGGTGATGAGAACCGTCGAGCACGTCGCATCGATGTCGTGCAGTTGGTCGATCAGCATGAGGCCGTCGATGCCGGGCATGAGCAGGTCGCTGACGACGGCGTCGTACTGCCAGACCTCGAGATTCTCGAGGGCCGTGTAACCGTCGCTCGCCAGGTCGACCTCGTATCCGGCCCGGCGCAGCACGGCTCCGAAGGTGCGCCGAACTCCAGCGTCGTCGTCGATGAACAGCAGCCGCTGCAGTCGCCTTGGTGCCGTGCGGTGATCCATACCCCTCTCCTCACGCGCCGGAGCGCTCCGGTCCGAGAGAAGCTTAGGCAGGACCGATCGGAACCGGTGTGTCACCGGTCACTCGACTTCCTGTAGGACGTTTCCTACGCAGCGTTGGGCGTCTTCAGAGAAGTCCCTTCGTCTGCATCCACTCGTCACTGTAGATCGTGCTCAGGTAGCGCGATCCGGAGTCAGGGAAGATCGTCACGACGCGCGCCCCTGCCGGGAGTGTCGGCAGGATCTGGCGAACTCCCCAGAGCGCGGCGCCGGACGAGCCGCCGACGAACATTGCCTCGCGACGAGCGAGTTCTCGCGCTCCGAGGAGAGCCTCGCGATTGGGAGACTGAACCATGTCGTCGAAGAGCTCGAACTCGGGGCAGCCGATGATCTCTTCGTCTCCTAGACCCTCGACGAGATAGGGGCCGGGAGCGCCGTGCTGCCCGGTCTCGAAAAACTCGGTGAAGACAGAGCCCTCGATGTCGACGGCGACGATTCGGATCGCTGGATCCTGCTCCTTGAGATAGCGGGCGACGCCGGAGAGGGTACCGCCCGTGCCGATCCCAGCGATGACGGCGTCGATGCGCCCTTCCATCTGCTCCCAGATCTCGGGGCCGGTGGAGCGGTAGTGGGCCTGATTGTTGAGTCGGTTGTTGTGCTGGTCGGGAAAGTAGGCGCCGTCGATCTCCTCGACCAGCGACTCGGCGCGACGGTTGTAGCTCGCCTCGTCCTCCGCCGGCAGCTCACCGTCGACGAGCTCCAGCTCGACGCCGAGGGCGCGCAGGCAGTCGAGCTTCTCGGGGCTCGTCTGACGTCGGACGACCGCGCGAAAATGCAATCCCTCCTGCGCGGCCATCATCGCCAGGCCCATCGCCGTGTTGCCGGATGAGGCTTCGATGACTGTGCCGCCCGCCGCCAGGCGACCGTTCTCGAGGGCCTCGTCGACGAGGAAACGCGCGAGACGGTCTTTGCTCGAGCCCATGGGGTTCATGTACTCGAGCTTGGCGTAGACCGTCTGCGGGTGCTCAGCGACGGTCGGACCGAGTCGCACCATGGGAGTCCAGCCGACGGCGTCGCTCAGCCTGTCGAAGACCCGGAGCTTGCGCAGCGTCGTGCGATCGGGAGCGATCTCTGTTCCGGTTCGTGCCACGGAAGCATCGTAACCGCGGAACGGTGCAGAAAGTGTGACGAGATCGTGCTCTTTCGAAGACCGCGATCTCGTCGTCGCTCTGCTCTGGCCGGCCGCCGTCGCGGGGGTGACGAACTCAGTCGATGTCGAGCTGGATCGAGGGGCGGGTGACGGAGGTCCAGTCGAGGAGCTTCCGCTCCTCCTGCGACGCGTCGGCCGCGAGTCGGCGACGGCTGATCTCGCGGGACTCGCGCGTGACCTGGCCGAGGTCGTAGAGCACACCCTGCTCACCGCGCTCGGCCAGCAGCTGCTCGAAGCGGCGAACGAGAAGGCGCTTGCGCTTGACGACCGCGTCCGTCTCGATCCGGTTGAGGTAGGGCGACAGCGTCTTGCGGATCTCCTTCTCGTCGACCGAGCGGAGCTTCTCGAGCAGGTCAGCGTCGATCACGGCGATCTTCTGGCGCTTGGGCAGCTCGGGACGGCCGCGGAAAGAGCGGGTGTGATCGATGAACCAGAGTCGCTGATCGCGATCGAAGAGCATGTTGTTCTGGTGACGATCGAAGTTGTAGACGAGGTTGTCGAAGACGAGCATGACCTGCTTTTGCAGGTGCCGCAGTCCGGCGTTGCCCGACTCCGGACCCGGCGACTGGATCAGCGCGGCGTCAGTCTTGGCTCCTTCGATCCAGAGCTGCACGGTGCCTTCCTGCCCGTCGATCGTGCGCAGCACCGTCGGAGGAACGCGGTTCAGTTCGAGAAGCTGGCTCAGCTCGTAGGCGGCCTTCTCGAAGATGTAGGAGTCGCGGAAGGTGTTGCGCGACGGATGGCTGCGCGACGCTCCCTGCTTGTGCTCGACGGAGACGGTGCGGAAGACGGCGTGCGCCGTGACGCCGTCCTTCTGGAGCGTCAGCTTCAGACTCTTGTTGATTCCCTGGCTGAGAGTCTTCGAGCCGACGATCTCGGCGGTGGTGAGGAAGTCGAGGATCTGCGCTTCCTCGTCGAAAGGGATCTGGGCTTCGTCGACGTCGAGCCAGGGGCCCGTAGTCGCACTCAGCGGCAGCGTGAGCAGCGTCGCGAAGAGAAGGACTGCGACGAGGCGTCTCTTGAAACTCGAACACTGACGGATTGGACTCTGGGGAGCTTGCATGAGGTGAGAATCCTTGGTGTAGCTGAGGGAGTCGCTCTTCGGTCCTTCGAGGCGTTCCTGCAGGAGTTACGCTCGAAAGAACGCAGGTGTTCACATTGGTTGGAAAGTTCTACTGGCCGGTTGGCCAATTAGGCCTTGCCCTTGCGGCAGCGTGCCGCCCAGCCGCTGAGGCCGAGTGGTTCTCGTCGGCGGGCGAGTCGCACCGGTCCCGGTGCAGTTCGCCCATTCGGTTCCCGTGCGGGAGATCCGTGTCGCGTTGTCAGACGATCGAGGCTGATTGGTGAGCCTGCGAAGAGCGAGTCGATTCGCCGGCTCCTGTCTGCTGTCGCTCGATCGGATTCGGGGCTTTTCGGCTGCCTTCGAGGCGAAGCGGAACCCGGGTCTCACGAAGCGAGCGCAGTGTAGGTGCACTTAGCCGTTTCGCCAACCCCCTGTGAGTGGATTTCTTGCGAAAGGCGATTTTTGGGCGCAGAGACTGGGGCCCTTTCGGCCGACGCCGCTAGACGTAGCCGAGATTGGCGAGGACGTCGATGGTGCGGTGCCCTTCGATGAGGCGGGGGCGCAGGGCGCCATCGCCGTCCTCCTCGATGAGCAGCTCGCAGGCTTCGGGCAGCACGCAGTGCTTACTGCCGCGCACGCCGCCGAGCATCTCCTGGTAGGCGCCGACGTAAAAGAACCCCAGGCGCAGGGACTCCTCGGGACCGACGGCGGGCAGGTAGAGCTCCGCCGAGCTCTGCCGTTGCGGGTAGACATCGTCGCTGTCGCACGTGATCCCTCCGAGGCGAACCTGGCGGAAGGTGCGATCGAGATGGTTGAGCGGCAGCACGGCGAAGTGCTCACCGATCGCCCAGATGTCGGGGAACGACGTCATGATCGAGCCGTCGATCAGAGCCCAGGGCAGAGGCGAGCCGTTGTCCTTGAACTCCAGCACCTCGAAGAGGTGAGCCGCGTGCTCGGCGGTCGTGTAGCGGCCCATCTCACCGACGAGATGTGGCTCCGGCACGCCTCGGCGGCGCGCAACGGCCTTGGCGGTCGTGACGATCGCTCGAGCGATCTCGGCATGAGGCTCGACGAAGTCGAGCGTCATGCGCGCGGGGATGCCGCCGCCGAAATTGAACAGATCGAGCGTCTCGTGGACCTTGCGCAGGGCGGACCAATCTTCGAGCGCGGGCTCGAGGCCTTCGCTGAAGTCTTCTGGCTCGACCATCTGACTGCCGAGCATGGCGTGATGCATGCGCAGCGTCAGATGCGGGCAGCCGGCGATTTCGCGGGCGGCGCGCTGCAGGTCGTCCGTGCTCAGGCCGAAGCGTGAGTCGAGCGCGCCGCTCGAGTGTTTCTGCAGGCCGTAGGTCTTGTGCCGCAATCCCACGCTGACGGCGACACCTGCTTCGAGAAACGGCTCGAGCTCGTGCAGGTCGTCGAAGATCGGCAGCACCTTCGCGCCGCTGCGCGCGAAGTCCAGCAGTGCCTCGGAGTAGTCCGAGCCGGCCGGCTTGAAGCCGTTGGCCAGAATCCACCGATCGGCCGGCAGGTGTCCGCGCTCGGCCATGAGGCGCGCGATCTCGACGTCGACGCGAGACGACATCTCGTGATGCGCTCCGGCGAGCAGCGTCGTTCGCACGATCTCCTCCGCCGTGTTGGCCTTGGAGGCGTAGCAGTAGAGGAACTCCCCGGCATAGTCGGCAGCCCGTCGGGCTTGCGCGAAGTGCTGCTCGAGCGAGCGGATGCGCTCGGCGATCCGGGGCAGGTAGGCGATCTCCAGCGGACTCGGCAGCGGCCCCGTCAGAGACTGACCCTCCGCAGGCTGGAGCCCGGAGACCGGCCCGGCCTCGTGCAGGCCCGCGAGGTCGATGCCTTCCCAGTGAAGGCGTCCGCCCTGGTTGCGAAGGTGGGGAGCGAACTCGTGCCCGTCGGGCGGGGGTTCGGAGCGATGCCAGCCGATGATGGGTTTCTGCATGAGGTTTCCTCGGCCGCATTCCAACACGATTCGAAGGAAACCACTCCGGTTCCCACCCTCGAGGGGACTCGGCACGGGTACACCTCTCGTAGACTGCCGAGTCATGCTCGCCGCCGGAACGCCGCTGTGTCTCGCTCTCGCACTGCTCTGGGGGTTCGAGCCGCCCGAGACGTCCGCTGAGGTCGAGGTGAGCGCGCTCGCCGACGTGCGCGGCATCACGCTGTCGACTCACCGCGGCAACCGCGAGTGGGACTCGGATCAGCTGGCGCCGACGCTCGCCGACCTGCGGGCCGTCGGCGCCAACTGGGTCGCCATTCATCCCTACGCGTCGGTGCGCAGCGAGGGCGGTGTGCGCCGCTGGGAGACGGGGGACGAAGCGCCGAGCTTTCTCGCGAGGCCTCTGCGGGAGTCTCGCGCGGCGGGCCTTCGCCTGCTGGTCAAACCACATTTGGCGTACTGGGGCTCGCCGTTCGCCTGGCGTGGGGAGATCGAGTTCCAGAGTGACGAGGCCTGGAATCAGTTCTTCGCCGAGTACGAGGAGTGGATCGTCGACGTCGCTCGTTGGTCGCGAGGGACGGACGCGTTCGTCGTTGGCACCGAGCTCGATCGCACGCTCCATCGCGAGGCCGACTGGCGTCGCATCATCGAACGGGTTCGGAGCGTGACCGACGCCCCGCTCACCTACGCCGCCAACTGGACCGACTACCAGCGAGTGCCCTTCTGGGATGCACTCGACGCGGTGGGAGTTCAAGGCTACTTCCCGCTCTCGAAAGAACCTTCGCCAACGCGTCGGCAGATCGAAGAGGGCTGGCGGCAGGTCGCCGACACTCTCGGCGCGTTCTCGCGCGACGTCGACAAGCCGGTGCTGTTCACCGAGCTCGGCTACAACCGGTCGCTTCGAGCCGCTGCCGAGCCGTGGTCCGACGACACCGACGGTCCAGAGGCGGAAGCGCTGCAGCTGCTGTGCCTCGAGGTGGCGCTGCGCACGGTGGAACGAGAAGAGCATCTGCTCGGCGCCTTTCTCTGGAAGTGGTTTCTGCGACCGCGCTCCGTCGGCCGGGACTTCCAGATGGCCAGTCCCGCTGTACAGAGGCTCCTTCGCCAGAGCTGGAAGGCAGCGGAGGTCCCGCCGGCAGCCGCTCGTCCATAGGAGCGGTGCACCGTAGAATTCGACTCGAACGACGAGGAGCGGCAGCATGCGACACCCGACCGCCGGGAGTCTCGACACCCTCAGCGACATCCGGCCCGTGCCGAACGCGGACCTGCCTCTCCGGTAGCTTCGAAGGAGGCGTTCACTGACTTCGTCCGTCGGTCTCGCTGTCGAGGCGTTCGAGGCCGGTCTGGCGGCCGCGGAGCCGAGTCGCGCCGTACGTCTTGCCCTCGGCGCCGAGGACCGGCGTTGGCCGGCCGTGCTGGCGGTCGGCAAGGCGTCCCTGGGCATGCTGGAGGGAGCTGCGGAGTGGCTCGACGAGGAGTCGCCCGGGGTCGTCGTCACGACGGCGGGGCAGGCCGGTCAGCGCGCCGCGGTGCTGGGCGTCGAGGTCTTCGGAGCGGGGCACCCGGTCCCCGACGCGGTCGGTCTGAGCGCGTCGGTCGCCGTGGAAGAGCTCCTTCGAGGAGGCTCGGAAGAGCTGCTCGTGCTGATTTCCGGAGGGGCCTCGGCTCTCCTGCCCGCTCCTGCAGCCGGTGTGGGACTCGCAGACAAGATCGCGACAACGCAAGCCCTTCTCGCCAGCGGCGCTTCGATCCACGAGGTGAACGCCGTGCGCAAGCACCTCTCCCGGTTCAAGGGCGGCGGTCTCGCGGAGTTGGCGGCGCACCGTCGGAGCACCGTTCTGATCCTGAGCGACGTACCCGGGGATGATCTCAGCGTTGTCGGCAGCGGACCCTTCACGCCCGACCCCTCGACCTTTGCCGACGCGATCGACGTCCTCGATCGCTACGCGGTCGCGGTTCCCGAATCGGCCTCCGAGCGCTTGAAGCGCGGTGCCGCGGGGGACCTTGCCGAGACGCCGTTCGCCGGCGCGCCGTGCTTTGCGCACGTCGATCAGAGGCTCGTGGGCGGAAACGCCGCCAGCGTTGCGGCCTGTGCCGAGGTCTTGTCGAGTCGCGGTGAGGTCGTCACCAAGGCAGATCCGGTCGAGGGAGAGGCGCGTTCGGTGGGGCAGAGACTGGCGGCCGAGGTCGTCGACTCGGGCGCGGGCCTGGCGGTGTGCGGCGGCGAGACGACGGTGACTCTGCGCGGTGACGGTCTGGGGGGGCGCAACCAGGAGCTGGCGCTCGCCTTCGCCCTGGCCATGGAGAACCTCGTGACGCGCGGCGACTGGGCCTTTCTCAGCGCCGGCACCGACGGCAGGGACGGGCCGACCGATGCCGCCGGTGCGGTCGTCACGGCCGAGACGATCGCCCGTGGCGGGGGGCCTCGGGTGGCGCGTGCGGCACTCGACGCCAACGACAGCTATCGGTTCCTCGAAGCTGCAGGGGGCCTGCTCGTCACGGGCGAGACCGGAACCAACGTCGCTGACCTGCAGGTGTGGGTCGACGGTGCCGTGCTGCGCGACTAGTGCCGTCTCCGCGCGGGCTCGGGGCTTGCGCACATTTTGCTTTTCGAAGGCGTATGATGGCCTCCGATCCCTTCCAGTCGAGGAGCGCGGGCCTTCCAGGCCCGGGCGTCCGTCGCCGTTTCGCCCCTTTCCGGGCATCGTTTTCTGAGGAGCACGGTGGCTCGTATGCCCTGCGAGCTACTGTTGGAGGTACCTATGACGTCACCCGCTGAGCCGGATCCACAGAGCCGTCTTCTTGCTCGCCTCGGCATTCTGGCGGCACTGCTGCTGGTCGTGGCGCTGCTCGTCTCGAGCCTCTCCGGATCGGCGCACGCTGCCGAGGTGAAGCAGGTCGAGCCCGCCCCGGACCGAGCGGAGGGAGAAGGGCCTTTCGATCGACTGATCATCCGCGGTGCGACGATGGTCGACGGTACCGGCTCGCCGCCGATCGGCCCGGTCGACGTGGTCATCGAGAAGAACCGCATTGCAGAGATCCGTGTCGTAGGTACCCCGGGGCTGGGGATCGACGAAGATCGAAGGCCGAAAAACCCGACGCGCGAGATCGACGCCGAGGGGATGTGGCTCCTACCCGGCATCGTCGACCTTCACGTGCACACCGGCGGCGTGCCCAAGGCACCTGAGGCCGAGTACGTCTACAAGCTCTGGCTGGCGCACGGCGTCACCACCGTGCGCGGCGTGCCGACGAACGTGCTCGAGTGGGACCTCGCGGAGCGCGAGCGCTCCGCCAAGAACGAGATCACCGCCCCGCGCATCGTCTCCTACCAGCGTCCCGGTACCGGCAAGGAGTGGAAGAACCGCCACATCTTCTCACCCAGCGAGGCTCGCGAATGGGTGCAATACGCACACCAGAAAGGCATCGAGGGGCTGAAGCTTGGCTCCTACCCGCCGGGCATCATGGCGGCGCTGCTCGATGAAGCAGCGCAGCTCGGTATGGGCAGTACGGCTCACCTGCAGCAGATGGGCGTCGCGCAGATGAATGCGCTCGACGCGGCGCGCCTCGGCCTCGGCAGCATGACCCACTTCTACGGGCTCTTCGAGTCGATGTACAAGGACCACGACGTGCAGCCGTGGCCGGTCGACATGAACTACATGGACGAGCAGTTCCGCTTCGGCCAGGTGGCGCGGCAGTGGAACCTGATCCACCCGCGCGGCAGCGAGGAGTGGAACGCGCTGCTCGAGGAGTTCCTCGAGCTCGACTTCTACCTCAACCCGACGATGACCATCTACTCGGCTGGCCGCGACGTCATGCGCGCGCGCAACGCGGATTGGCACGAGAAGTACACGCTGCCGTCGCTGGGCGAGTTTTACGCGCCGAGCCGCGAGGACCACGGCTCGTACTGGTACGACTGGACGACCGCGGACGAGGTCGCCTGGAAGAAGTACTACCAGGTGTGGATGAGCTTCCTGAACGACTACAAGAACCGCGGTGGCAAGGTCACCGTCGGCTCGGACTCGGGCTTCATCTACCAGACCTACGGCTTCGGCACGATCCTCGAGCTCGAGATGCTGCAGGAGGCGGGCTTCCATCCGCTCGAGGTCATCCGCGCCGCGACGATGCACGGCGCGATGGAGCTCAACAAGAAGAGCGGCGAGCCGATCGATCGCGGCGTGCTGCGTGAAGGCATGCTCGCGGACATGTTCCTCGTCGAGGAGAACCCGCTGCAGAACCTCAAGGTGCTCTACGGCACCGGTGCCGTTCGCCTCAACGACGAGACCCGGCGCCCAGAGCGCGTCGGCGGCGTGAAGTTCACGATCAAGGACGGCATCGTCTTCGACGCCAAGGAGCTCCTCGCTGACGTCGCCGAGATGGTGGAGAGGCAGAGGCGCGAAGGCTCTTCGAACGTCGAGACGACGGCAAGCAGCGAGGCGACGAGAGACGACCGGTAGCCGGGGCGGTCTCAGGGACTGCCATCCGCCGTCTCCGTTGGCTTGCTGCTCCTTTGCCGTCGGTACGCTGGGGCTCTAGCTCACGGTGCGCCACTTGCCCGTGTGTAGGTCACTTCTCGGCTCATGAAGAGCTCGCCGTCCGCGCTGGGTATGTAGTCGCGGGCAACGAAGCGGTCGTCGGTCTCCACTGTGATCGTCGTTCGGCCGCCACACCCAAGGTACTCGCTCAGAGTGCCGCAGACCTGCTCGAGCTCCATGAGGCGGCAGCCGTCGCTGCACTTGCCCTCGAAGACGTAAGCCGTCGGGGAGTTGTTGTTGAGGTAGATGTACTGCACTACGCCTCGCTGTTTGTCGTAGGTCAACAGGTCGAGCGCTGTGAAGGAAATCTGCGGCGCGTCGATGTCGCGCAGTACGACGGCAGCCCCGAGCTTTGCCTGGCCCACGAGGCTGGACATCGTCGGGATCCAGTCCATCTGTGGGGTCTGCCGGAAGCGACCCCGCATCTCCCATTCTCCGGCGAAGAATGTCTCGATCTCGACCGAATCGCTGGGCTGAGCTGCGGCGGCCGGGCCGGGCGCCGCGAGGGTCAGAGAGACGAAAAGAGCGACCGCAGTGCTGGTGAGTGTCACGGGACCTTCCTTTCCACTGTTCGAGTGTCCTTCGTAGGCCTCAAGTTCTCCATAGATATTCTATGGGAAGGAGGCTCGATCCTCGTTGAGGCAGCGGCAGGAGCTCTTTGTGGCCGAACTTCGGCGCAGCCGTCCTTGGCGGCGCCGACGGTGGCGCTAGCCGTTGGCCCGGAGCGCTTCGACGGGATCGACACTCGCCGCTGCCCTAGCGGGGAGCAGCGTCGCGAACGTACCGACGAGCAGCAGCAGTCCCAGAACTCCGATCGTCACGACGGGTTCGAGTGCTTGAACACCGTGCAGGAAGCTCGACAGCAGTCGTCCCATCGCGAGCGAACCGACGAGTCCAAGGCTGAGCGCGAGCACGACGAGCCGCATCGAGCTCTTCAGGAAGTGGGTGACGACTTCACCGCCGCTCGCGCCGACGGCGATGCGGATACCGATCTCCCGACGGTGCTCGCTGACGATGTAGGCGACGACGCCGTAGAGCCCGACCGCCGCGAGGATCAGAGCGAGGCTGCCGAAGAGGGTGAGCAGGGTAGCGACGAGGCGCTCCTGCCAGAGCGAAGACTCGACGATTTGTTCGACGGGGGCGACGCCGAAGAGGGGCATGTCCGCGTCGAGGCCGCGCACCGTGGCGCGCAACGGCTCGAGTCCCAGGAGTGGGTCGCCCGTACTCCGCGCCAGAATCGCGATGCGTTGCCGGGGATGCTGCGAGAGCGGTAGGTAGAGAATCGGTTCGGCGTCGCCCGCCAGCGACCCGTAGCGTGCGTCGCCGACGACGCCCACGACTTCGTAGAGCTCGGGATCTTCGTCTCGGCGCGGAAAGCCGATCGTTCTCCCGAGCGCGCGGTCTTGCCAGAAGCGCTTGCGGAAGGCTTCGTTGACGATCGCCGTGCGCGGCGCGCCCGGAGTGTCGGCCTTGCCGAAGTCGCGTCCTTCGCTTCTCTGAATCTGCAGCGTTTCGAAGAAACCCGGCGAGACGAAGTTGACCCGGAGCGTCCAGCCGCTGCGTCCTTCGGGCGGCTCGTTGTCCTCGATCCGCAGACCGCCGTAAGACTCCTCCGAGGTCGATAGCGGAATCGTCGCCGTCAGCGCAGCGCGCTCGAGCAGAGCCTCGTCGTTCAGCGACTCGAGCAGTCGGTCGTACAGAAGAGAGATCTGTTCTCCCGAGTAGCCCTGCAGGCCAGGATCGATGGAGGCGGTGAGCACGCCTTCCGAGCGAAAGCCGGGGTCGACGCTTTGGAGGCGACGCATCGTTTCGAGCAGCAGTCCCGCGGCCATCAAAAGGACGACGGAGAGCGCCAGCTGCACGACGACGAGCGTGCTGCGCAGCCGAACTCGAGAGCGTCCGCCGCTGCCCTCCCGCATCTGCGACGCCAGACGCAGGTCGCGGCTGCTCAGTACCGGCGCGGTGCCGAAGACGACGGCGCTCAGCAGCGCCAAGAGGCCGGTGTAGAGGAGGACGCGGTGGTCGAGGGCGAGCGAGAGGACCGAATTCTCAGTCGCCTGCGGGAGCAGCGCCGGAATCAGATCTTTGCCGAGAAAGGCGAAGGCGGTGCCGAGCAGCGCCGCGAGCAGAGAGAGAACCAGACTCTCGGAGAAGAGCAGGCGTGCGACGCGCGCTCGGCTCGCTCCGAGCGCTCGCCGTAGAGCGACTTCGCCACGTCGTTGGCTGGCACGGGCCAGGACCAGGTTGGCGACGTTGGCGCAGGCGACGAGCAGAACCAGCGACGCTACGGCGAGCAGCACTCCCGAGAGCAGCTGAGCGAGCTTGCGGTCGGCCGGGCCGAAGCCGAGGCCCTGCATGGCAGTGATCTCTCGGGTCTCGTTCGTCTCAGGATGGGCTTCTGCGAGTCCCGTTGCGATGCTTTCGACGCGCGGCCCGAGAGCCTCGGAGTCGACGCCGGCTCCGAGCCGGCCGACGACGCTCATCCAAGTCGCCCCCCTTTCGTCGAGGAGCGAATAGCTCCTCGGTTGCAGGAGATCCTGCATGCCCATCGGTACCCACAGGTCGCTTCGCTCGAAGGGCACGATCCCGGAGAAGCTCTCCTGCGCGACACCGATCACGGTGAAGGGCTGGCCGTTGATCGCGATGGCGCGACCGACGACATCTTCGGCAGAACCGAGCCGGGTCTGCCAGAAGTCGTGGCTGACGACGGTGACGAAGCT
>JBCCLJ010000112.1:0-22020 GCA_039026915.1 Acidobacteriota bacterium | reverse complement strand
GCAACGGGTCGCTCTCGATGCACCTGGCAGCGGAAGCTCGGGGCTGCACCCCGCGCGAGTTCGGCGCGGCGGTAGACGACGTGGCTCGAGGAATCGCCCGAGTCGAGAGGCTCGACCACATTCAGCCCGGCGGGAGTTCGAATCCAGGCGCTGAAGCCCTGCTCGAGATCGGAGAAGCTTGCGGTCAATCGCGGATCGTCGATACCTCGGGCCCGGAAGACCCGGACACCCGGATAGCGAGCCGCCAACTCCTCCGGCACGGTAGCGCTAGGCCGCACGGCAAAGCGCTCGAGCCGGCCGTCGGCGAGCGGTAGCGTGATCTCCGCAGCGCGGGCACGGCGGGCTCCGAGTCGGGCCGAGAGACGCTGACGATCGAGCGTCACCAGTCGGTAGGCCGTGGGCACCGAGGCCCGGCGTGAAAGGGCTGCCGACGCAGAGCGATCGGAGCTCTCTTCGAAGCGCCAAGAGCGCTGCACAGCGTCGTCCACGGAGGTGGAGACCCGCGGCTCGACCTCTTGCGCGGTCAGAGCGCTGAAGGGTAAAAGCAGCGCGAAGAGCGCGAGGCTTGCGCGGCCGTCAAGTGGACGTGGCACGTGAGGATTCCAGGTGGGGCGTAGTCGAAAAGAGAAGCAGAACAGAAGGCTGTTCGGCTCAGCGCGCACTCCGAATCCCCCATCGAGTGCGCGCTCGCCGTCTTCCGTCGCGACGCGATTCTATCCCAGAAGCTTCGTCCTTCCGGGCGGCGATCGTGTCAGGAAGCAGCTGACTCGGCGACCGACTGGGCGGCGGCCTGTCGCGCCGCCTCCTTGGCGAGTCGGCGCTTGTAGCGCGATTGCACGATCTCGGTCAGAACGAGGATGCTGATGACGAAGTAGAACGTCGTCTTGCTCATCGCCGTCACCTCGTTGCCGAAAAGGTGCAGATGCGCCAAATGCCCGCCTTCGCTGACCAGCATGATGCCGACGACGAAGAGGATGAAGAGACCGAGAACCTCGTACATCCGGTTGCGCTGCAGGAACTCGGAGACGGTGTCGGCAAGCCAGATCATGAGAACGCCGCCGGTGACGATGGCGGTGGCCATGACGACGAACACCTGGGTCAAAGCGATCGCGCTCAGGATCGAGTCGAAAGAGAAGACGAGGTTCATGATGACGATCACCGTGATGACCTGAGCCGCAGACTTCGGCGAGGTGTCGGCGGTGTGCTCGTGCATCTCGAGCCCGACCATGTGCCAGATCTCCTTCATCGCGGTGTAGAGGATGAATGCACCTCCCAGCAGGACGATGACGCTGTGCAGGTTGAACTCGCCGTCGATCCAGCCCGCATGCAGGGAGAAGAACGGATCCTGTACGAGATCGATGACGCGCAGGATGACGAAAAGGAGCACGATGCGAAGGCCGATCGCGATCAGGATTCCCCACCGCCTGACCTTGGCCTGCATCTCTTTGGGCGCGCGCTTCGATTCGAGCGAAATGTAGAGCAGGTTGTCGAAGCCGAGAACGGCTTGCAGCAATACCAGGAAGCCGAGTGTGACCAGATTTTCGAGCGTAAAGACTTCCACTGCGCGAACTCCTTCTGCGGTCCGTGAGGCGCGGGCGGCGCCAGTGTACCCGGCGGGCCCGCATCCGCCCACGGACGCCCAACGAACAAACCCACGCCGCCCGGTTTCTCATTTGAGCTTGAACACGCTTCTCGAATCCAAGAGGATCCGAACGATGAAAAAACTCGTGCCTCTGATTCTGCTGCTCCTCGCCAGCCCCGGCTCGCTCTTCGCTCACGCCCAGGGAGAGGACTACGTCTTCTTCAAGTTCCTGGAGAACTCGGTCGAAGGCCTCTTCGAGATCCACTTCGACGAGTTCGCGGAGAAGCTCGATCTCGCCCTCGAAGGCACGGACGAAGAGGCTCTGGCCATCGTCGAGCGCAACGCTGAGAGGGTGCAGGCCTACCTCCGCGAGAACTTCAGAATCGGCCCGAAGGGCGGAGAGCCCTGGGCGCTCGAGTTCCTGGCCCCCGAAATCTTCACCCTTCCTCAGGGCCGATTCGTCCTCTACAACTTCCGCATCGACACCGGCCCTTTGCCCGACGAGCTCGACGTACATCACTCCCTCTTCTACGAAGGCGACCGTCTGCATCGCGGCCTGTTGATGATGCAGTACAACGCCAAGACCGACACCACCTACGAAGGTGAGTACACGGCGATGGTCTTCAGCCCGGGCAACCGCGACCAGGTGCTCGACCTCAACAACGTCGGCGGTCTGCTCACCCCCTGGGACATGATCCCGCAGGGTGTGCTTCACATCTGGATCGGAATCGACCACATCCTCTTCCTGCTGGCTCTGATGCTGCCGACGGTACTTCAACGCAAGGACGGCGCATGGGAGCCGGTGGAAGGCTTCAAGGCCGCACTCTGGAATCTGCTAAAGATCGTGACGGTCTTCACCATCGCGCACTCCGTGACCCTGCTGCTGGCGGCGCTCGACTTCATCAGCCTGCCGTCGCGCCTCGTCGAGTCGATCATCGCGCTCTCGATCGTCCTCGTGGCGCTCAACAACATCTTTCCGAAGGTACGAGAAGGATCCCTGCTGATCATCCTCGGGCTGGGTCTCTTTCATGGGCTCGGCTTCGCCTCGGTCATGGGCCACCTACCGTTCCGCATGGTCGACATTCTGAAGACGGTCGTCGGTTTCAACATCGGGGTGGAGCTCGGCCAGATCGCCATCGTCGCCGTCCTCTTTCCCCTGCTCTTCGCAATGCGACGCACCGAGTCCTATCGCAAGTGGCTACTGCCGATCGTCTCTGCGCTCCTGCTTCTGGTCGCCGCCTGGTGGTTCATCGAAAGAGCCTTGGCTCTCTGAGCCCCGACAGCCCGAATTCCCCGCCTGCTCAGGAGACACCGTGTCCAGCGAAGCAACTCTCAAGGCCCTCGTGGCCACCATCGCCGAGATCCCCGCGGCCGAGGTCGATCTCGACGAAGACCTGCTGACCGGCGGACTCATCGACTCCATCGGCATCGTTCGCCTCATCGCCGACGCCGAAGCGGAGCTCAGCGTCAAAGTGCCGGACCCGGACCTGGTGCCCGAGAACTTCCGCACGCTGCGGGTGATGACGATCTATTTCGACGGGCTGGTCGCCGCCAACTGACGCGCGAGCGCGGGCCGGTCGATCTTGTCGCTACCAGTGCGCGGCAGCGCATCCATCACTTCGACCCGAGAGGGCACGGCGTAGCCCGGCAGCCGCTCCGCCAGCCGCCGGCGAAGAACGGTGCCGTCGATCTCCCCCCCGGTCTCCGGCAGCGCCGCCGCGACCAGAGACGCGTCGCCACCGCCGCTCGGCAGCGCCACCGCCGCCGCCTCGGCGACCCCGTCTTCGGCGCACAGCAGCGCTTCGAGCTCGTCGAGCTCGACCCGGTACCCGCGCACTTTGACCTGACGATCCCGACGGCCGAGAAACTCCAGAAGCCCGTCGGGGCTGCGTCGCACCAGATCACCGGTGCGGTAGTAGCGACGGGTGAATCCGGGGTGCAACTCGACTTCGACGAAGGACACGGCATTGAGGTCGGGCCGCCCCCAGTAACCGCGCATCATCGTCGGGGCGCTGATCAGCAGCTCACCGCTCGCCCCGTCCGCGACGTCTTCGCCATGCTCGTCGACGATCCGGCCGTCCGCTCCAGGCCAGATCTCGCCGAGGGGTACCGGGCGCTCTCCGTCGATCTCGCTCGCGCTCAGGTGGTGTGCCGTGCACTGATTGACTTCGGCAGGGCCGTACGAGTTGGAGAAGCGCACCTGAGGCCAGTGCCGCGCGAGTCGCGCGAGATGCTTGGGCGGGAACGGCTCGCCACCGAAGAGGACCCAACGCAGCGACGAGTGGTCTCGATGCTCGAGGCTGCCGCGATCGAGCAGCTGAATCAGCGCCAGCGGTACCGAGTACCAGAAGGTCAGGCGCTCGACCTCGATGAGCTCGGCGACGCGGCGCGGAAAGAGCATCGCCTCTTCGGGGACGAGCACCGTGGTCGCACCGGCGAGAGGAGCCGTGAGGAACTCGAAGGTCGACATGTCGAAGTGCAGAGGCGAGTGATTGCCGAGCCGGTCTTCCGGCCCGACGCCGTACTCGCGGGCCGACAGGCGAGCGTAGGCGAGCCCGCTGTCGTGGGTGTGCATGAGCCCTTTGGGCGCTCCGGTCGATCCCGAGGTGTACATGACGTAGGCGAGGTCGAGCGACGTCGCATGCACGGCTGCCGTCAGGGCGGAAGCCGCGAAGACTTCGTCCCACGTGACGCTGGCCTCGCCGCTGGCGCCGACGACGGTTTGCAGCTCCCGCGTTTCGGCCTGCAGGCGCGTCGCCTTCCTGGCACGAGACTCGCCGGTAATCAGGTGACGTATGCCGCAATCGCGCAGGATCGTCTCGATGCGCTCGCGAGGCGCGGCTGGATCGATCGGGACATAGGCAGCACCCGCTTTGAGCACGCCGTAGACCGCCACCGGCAGTTGCAAGCTCTTGGTCATGTAGATCGCCACGCGATCGCCGCGTCGAACGCCACGCTCGCGAAGGACGGCAGCGAGCTGCGACGACTTCTGCGACAGCTCGGCGTAGGTCAGCGCCTCGCCGTCACAGCGAAAGGCTTCGCGCTCGGGAGCGCGCTCTGCGCCGTCGTCGACCGAGTGGTGCAGCAGCGCGATCACTGGGAGCGCAGCAGAGCGGCGATGACGTTGCGCTGGATGTCGGACGTGCCGGCGTAGATGACACCACCCAACGCATCGCGCAGCTCTCGCTCGACACCGAACTCCTCGAGATAGCCACGTGCACCGTGAATACGCACCGCATCCTCGGCGGAATCGAGCAACGCCTCGGAGATGTGCAGCTTGGCCATCGCGCACTCCATTCGAGCATCGGCGCCCGCGTCCTTCATCGCCGCCACCTTGTACATCAGGAGTCGCGAGGTCTCCTGCCGCACTCGCATGTCGGCGAGGCGGTTCGAGACCGACTGAAACTCGCCGATCGGCTGCCCGAACTGCTTGCGCTCGCGCGAGTATTCGACGCAGCGCTCCAGCAGGCGCTGCATGGCGCCGATGTGGCCAGCGTGGATGAAGGCCCGCTCCCAGCTGATCGATCGCGTGAAGAGGCTGAGTCCGAGGCCCTCTTTGCCGAGTCGTTGGTTCTCGGGGACGAAGCAGTCCTCGAGCACGAGATCGCCGAGAAGATTCGTGCGCGTGCCGCTCTTGGCGACCGGCTCGCTCTGTCGAAAGCCTTCGGCGCCACTCTCGATCAGAAAGGCAGAGACACCCCACTTCCCGGCCTCCGGGTCGGTGTTTGCGAGCACCAGGGCGAGGCCCGCAGCGGGCGCCATGCCGATGTAGACCTTGCGCCCGTTGAGGACGTAGCCGCCGTCGACCCGCCGTGCGGTGGTCCTGAGGCTCAGAGCATCGGAGCCCGAGGTCTCTTCGCTGACGCCGTGAGCACCGATCAGCTCACCCGACATCAGGCCCGGCAGATAGCGCTCGCGCTGCTCGTCGCTGCCATAGACCTCGATCGGCTCCTGCACGCTCCACATGTGACCGCCGAGAGCCAGCGTCAGGCCGTTGTCGCCGCAGCCGTAGCCGAGCGCCTCCATCATCAGCACCGTGTCGACGGCCGAGAGACCCTTGCCTCCCCAACGCTGCGCGACCAGGCTCGCCTGCACACCGGCGCGACCGCAAGCTTCCCAGTCGGAACGCTCGAAAACGCCCTCGCGGTCGCGGCGCACAAGGTCGTCCCCCAGGTTTTCCGAAGCGAACTTCGACCACTCGTCGAAGCGGTCTTTCCGCGGGCCGCTGAGAATGAAATCCATGATGTCCTGGCCTGTTGTACTGTCCGTCAGTCATCCCGATGATCGCACAGCAACGAGCTGTCGGCTCCCCCTCTACTGATCCGGTTCTGTTCGCTTTTCAGCCGTCTTAGAAAGCCCTGCGCTGAGCCACAGTCAGCAGCAGATCTGGGTCAGCCAGCGGCTGCATCCGGACGGTCCGCTGTTCAACATGACCTTCGCTTTCGTCATCGAGGCCCTCGTCGACGCGCAACACCTGAGCGTGAGCTGGGATGCGGTCGTCGCAGCCCACGGCCTCTTGCGCTGCAGCCTCGGCGAGCGCGACGGGAGCCCGAGCTCACTCAGAGCCACAGCGCGCGCAGCAGGATGCGCACCCGCTGCGTCGTGGTCAGCTCTTCGAAGCTGCCGATCTTCGTATTCGTCTGCGCGTAGAGACGCAGCCGGCGAGCGCGCGCCTTGGCACGCGTGAACTCGAGGTGCGTGATGCGCATCTGCTTGCAGAAGATCAAGCGCCACTGCGCCGCTTCCGCAGCCATGCGGTGCACGAGCTCGCTGTCGGCCGCACGCTTCCACTCGCGAAACGGACCGATCGCCTCGAAGACGTCGGCGCGTACGACCATGTTGTTGCCGTAGGCGAACTGCTGACGCGGATTACCGCGTTGGGCGACGTAGCTGGCTTTGGCGTTCTCGTAGCGACCGAGCACCTTGAGGCCCGGAGTCCCGTTCTGCGGGTATCGGCAGTGACCGATGGCGATGCCGACGCTCTCGTCCTGCAGGGCCCGCTGTGCGTTCGCGAGCCAGTCGGAGTCGACGCGGCAATCGGCATCGGTAAAGGCGATGACTCGACCGCGCGCCTGCGCGATGCCAGCGTTGCGTGCTGCGTAGGCTCCCTCCTTGCTCTCGCTGAGGTGCGTCACGCCGTCGTAGCGCGCCACGATCTCCGGCGAGCCGTCGGACGAGCCGTTGTCGACGAAGAGCAGCTCGAAGCCGCCTTCGACGCCGCGTTGCTCGTGGAGCGAGGCGAGGCAGTGCTCGATGTACTTCTCGCTGTCGTAGTAAGGCACGACGACAGAGATCGCGGGGGGAGTGGTCATGAAGGCCTTCAGGAGTGCGCGGTGGCCCGATCGTATGCTCGTTCGTAAAGACCGTGGTCCACAGATTCCTCGATCTCGGCCCGCCTCGCGGGCGACAGCTTTTCGACCGACCGGCTCGAAGCCTCGAGAGGGCGCGCGACGTCGTCCTTCCAGCTCTCTTCTGCCAAGACGAGTCCCTTCGCCTGAGACGCGAACTCCTCGAGAAGGGCCGACTGCCAGGCGAGCCCCAGCGCGTCGAGGAGCGAGCGCAGCGTCGCCTCCGGTCGCTCACAGAGCTCTTCGTAGAGGACGAGGTGCTGGCGCGGACGGTCGAGTTGCTCGAGCGTGAAGGCAACATCTTCGTTCCAGCGCGCGACGCACTCCTCGAGAGAGTAGGGCTCGGGCCAGTCGCGCGCGGCGAGATGGAGCGACGCGACCGTCTCGAGGGGTCGCCGAATCAGGTGAATCGTCTCGACGGTGCGACGCAGGTCCGGATCGAGCGCGTCCTCCGTCGCCGGAACGAAGCGTAGATGCCGCGGCGTCTTCTCGAGCCAGGTCCTGCTCCCCCGCTCCCGACAGAGCCGATCGAAAAGGGCGACGACTTCGCGGAGCGCCGCCTCGGTGCGCAGCTCACGACCCAGACCGCCGAGCCGATCGAAGGGCTCGGCCCATGCCTCCGCCTGCTCCACCTCCAGACCGTTCTCGCGGAGAAACCCGCGCACGCGGGCCCCGAGATCGCTGCGCAGCACCGGCCGACCGACGATCGGCAGGAGCGAGAAGTGGCGGCTCAGCAGATGACTCTCGGTAAACGAGGTGATCTCCGAATGAGCGGCCAGCAGGCTCTGCAGCAGCGTCGTCCCCGAGCGCGGAACGCCGACCAGAAAGAGACGCCGCTCGATGCTCACGAAGCTCTCTTGCGCGCGACGACCGTCTGGAAGGGACGCCAGGACGGCAGCAGGCGCTCCGCCAGCCCGACGAGACCGCGACCGTGACCTCCGCGGTAGACGACCTCGCGCACCTCGAAGCCGATGCGCCCGAGAAACGAAGCCAGCTCGACCGTCGTGTACTCGCGCACGTGACCCATGTGGCCGAGGGTGCGCAGCTTCTCGTACTGCTCGTAGACGCCGCCGGAGACGGCGTGGGCCTCACCGCGCGTCAGCAGGTTGCGAAGCCCGCGCAGCGAACGGAGGTTGGGCGTCGAGAGCAGGAGGACTCCGTCGTCGCAGAGGATGCGCAGCACTTCGCTCAGAGTGAAGATGAGGTCGACGCGCAGATGCTCGAAGAGCTCGTTGAAGACCACCAGCTCGAGGCTCGAGTCCCCGAACGGCAGAGGCTCTCGCTCGATGTCGCAGCGCGCTACCTGGAGGTGCAGACGGTCGAGTGCACCAGCGAACCGCTCCGGCGCCAGGTCGACGCCGACAACGTCGTAGCCGGACTCCCGGAGAGCCGCCGTCAGGAGCAGCGGAGTCGCGCCGCAGTCGAGCACTCGTGCCTGCGTCGAGCCGAAGCGCCGAACGAGGGCCAGATCGTGGGCAATCCGCTCCGCATGGCGCCCGCGATACGTGTCGAACCAGGCGTTCAGGTCGTCGCCGTCAGGTCGTACGCGCTCCGCGACCTGCAGCACGAGCTCCAAGTCGTCCGCGATCGGCCGACGGGCTTCCGAAGAGTGCCGAAGGCCGGACGTCACTCGAGCGCCCTCAGTCTGTCGAAGAGACGCCGTTTCGTTTCTTCGACTTCGGCTTCCCCATGATGTGGATCCGGCGTCGAGCAGAGCTCGACCGGGCCGGTGAAGTGCGGAGCCCAGGTCGCCGCTGCGTCCGTGGACTCACCCTCGGGGTTGAAGACGATCACCGGGCAGTCGACGGTGGCGGGACGGTAGTCGCGGTGCAGCCGGAAGCGCTCGAGTCGGACGTCGGCATGCAGGGCCCAAGGGTTGGGCGCGGCCCCGACGGCGCGCCGGAGGTCGCCGTAGGCGCAGAGCAGTCGGCGACCCGGAACCGTCACGAAACGTCGCCGCACCTCCCGGTAGAACCCCGCGGAGGTGGGTGCGTAGGCCGCCAAAGCTCGACGCCGGCGCTCTCGCGCCGAGAGCTCGCCGACCGGCTGCCCGAGGTTCGGCAAGGAGAGACGCAGCGGTCCGACGTCGACGAGATCGAGGGGCATCGGCGCAATCAGCAGCAGACCGCGGACCGGAACGCCCCGTTCACGCAGTTGGCGGGCGAGTTCAAAGGCCATCGACGCGCCGAACGAGTAGCCGCCAACGTACAGCGGACGCTCGCCGAAACGCTGAACGACTTCGTGGGTCAGCTCGCGCCCGAGGGCTTCCATCGTCGGCCAGCGACCGCGATTGCCTTCGGCGCGAATCCCGACGCCGCGTAGACCGTAGACCGGCCTTCTGCCGCGAAAGGCTTGGTTCAGTGTCTCGGAGAAGAAGTGCGGAATCGCCATGACGAACGGATCGGCCGCACCGATCGGCTGCAGAGCGAAGAGGTGGTCGTAGAACGACGTTCCGCCTCCCCGGCTCTCGACGCGCTCGGCAAGCTGGCGAATCGTCGGGTGCTCGAAGACGTCGGCCGCTTCGAGCGACACGCCGAGGTCCCTCTCGATCGCCTCGCACATCTCGACGACCAGCAGGGAGTGCCCCCCCGCCTCGAAGAAGTTGGAGTCGAGAGAGATCGAGGACGACGGCAGGCCGAGCAGCCCCTCCCAGAGGTTCGCCAGCGTCCTCTGCAGGTCGGTCTCCAGAGCGACAGACAGCGCAAGACGCGAGGACTCCGCCGCCCGTTCGCTGAGCTGGCGACGGTCGACCTTGCCGTTAGGCAGCCGGGGCAGCTCGTCGAGGGCGAGGAAGAGCTGGGGCACCATCGCTTCGGGAAGCGCCTCCCGAAGGGTCTGCCGCAGAGCGTCGGTCCTGCCCTCGGTGACGACGAAACCGACGAGCCGTTCGCTTTGCGGCGCCAGGACGACGGCCACCTCGTGCACGCCAGGCTGCGCCAAGACCAGCGATTCGATCTCGCCCGGCTCGATGCGCTGCCCGCGCACCTTGAGCTGTTCATCGTCGCGGCCGAGAAAGAGGAGGTCCCCCGTTTCGTTCCACCGCAGACGATCGCCGGTGCAGTAAGCCGGTTCCCCGCACCAGGATCGAAAGCGCTCCTGCGTCTCTGCGGGGCGGTCGAGGTAGCCGCGCGTCACGGTCGGTCCCAGAATCCAACCGATGCCTTCGAAACCCGGCGGCAGCTCACGACCGAGGCGATCGAGCACCCGCACCGAGGCTCCCGGAACGGGTCTGCCGATCGCTGGCGTGCCCGCTGGGGCGGGCGACAGCCGTTGGGCCGTCGCCCAGACCGTCGCTTCCGTCGGCCCGTACTCGTTGAAAAGGCGCGCCTCGGGCAGGCGCTCGGCGTGACGATCCACGAGCTCGCGCGAGCACGCTTCGCCCGCGACGATCGCCGTCTCGAGCGTGGAAAACTCACCGCGCTCGAGCATCTGCGCCCAGAGAGACGGCACGGTGAGCAGCGTCTGGACCCGCTCGCGGTCGCAGAGCTCGGCCAGGCGGCGCGCATCTCGCACCTCTCGATCGGTCGGCAGCACGAGCGTTCCACCACTACCGAGAGTCCAGAAGAGCCCGGCGACGGAGCTGTCGAACGCCACGCTCGACAGCAGCAGAAAGCGCCCGGGATCGGAACCGTAGACGACGGGCCGAGCGAGCGTCGAAGCGCGCAGATTGCCGTGATCGACGACCACCCCTTTGGGTTGTCCGCTCGATCCGGAAGTGAAGAGCACGTAGACCGGATCACCGGAGGCGACGGCCACCGGCGCCGCGTGCCCCGCGGCTTTCGAGCCGACACGCACGAGCGGCGCATCGCAGACCGGCTCGACGTCGCCGCCGACGACCAGCGCGCGCAGCCCGGCAGGCTCGGCCAACCGTCGATTTCTCGAGGCGGGATAGCTGGGATCGATCGGCACGTAAGCGGCGCCCGACCAGAGAATACCGACGAGCCCCGCAACGAGGTGCGTGGAGCGCGGCACCTGCAGACCGACGCGGTCGCCGGGACCGATCCCCCGCCGCACCAGCTCGTGGGCGACTCCCTGAGCGGTCGCGGCCAGCTCCGGCCAGGAGAGCCGTTTGTCGCCGCAGACGACCGCCTCCGCGTCGTCGCGCACCTGCGCTGCGATGCGCTCCGGCAGCAGCGGCCCTTCGATCTGCTCCGAGCGCGCCGCCACCGTCGACCGTTCGTCGAGCCACAGGCGCTCCTGCTCTGTCAGCACGTCGAGCGAGACCACCGGCCGATCGCGGGGCGACAGAGCCAGCGCATGAAGCAGAGCAGCGTGACGTTCGAGGAGAAGGTCGATCTCCTCCTTGGCAAAGCGCCGGGTGTCGAACTCGACTGCGAGAGACGGACCGTCCGGCCCCGAGTCGGTAGCGAAGAGGGTGAGCTCGAACTTGGACTCGCCGAGGTTGACGAAGAGCGGGTCCAGCTGGGCGGTGCCGAGTTTCGGCGCGCGTCCGAGCTCCTGGTAGACGAAGAACGTCTGGAAGAGCGGGTGACGCGCCGAGCTTCTCGGCCAGGCAAGACGGTCGAGGAGGCGGGCGAACGGCAGGTCGGCCTGGGGCCGCAGCTCCTGCAGGAGCGCGTGCCCCCGAGCGATCGCCTGCTCGACCGTCAGCGAAGCCTCGAGCTCCAGCGGCACGACGACCGGGTTCAGGAAGTAGCCGACCATCTCGGCGGTCGCCGCCTGACGCCGAAGCGACAGCGGCGTCGCGAAGGCGCAGGGCGTTCTGGAGATCGACCGGAGCTGCAGAGCGAAAGCGAGGAGGTGCACGACGAAGGGCGTCGTGCCCGTCGTCGCGGCCAGCGTCCGCAGCCCCTCCCCGACCCTCGGATCGAGCGCGAGCTGGCGAAAGTCGCCACCGCGCTCGCCGGGGGATCGTCGCTGCATCTGCCACTCGGCTTCCTCAGGGACGCCGAGGCGTTGCCGCCAGAAGTCGACCGCCGCAGCGTCTTCGGACCGGCGTTCACGCTCTGTGTGCGCCCAGTCGTCGTACTGAAGAGCCGGTTCGGGCAGGCTGTCACCGCGGTAGGCCGATTCCAGGTCACGCCAGAAGATCTCGAGCGAGCGCTCGTCGGCAACGATGTGATGAGCGACGAGCGCCAGCAGAACCACGCCGTCCGCGGCTTCGACCCAGAGCAAACGGGTCAGCGGGCCACGCTCGAGATCGAAGGGCCGGCGCGCCTCTCTTCGCAGGCACTCCTCGGCACCCTCCGCAGCGCTTTCTGGAAGGTCAAGAACCTCGAGCTCGGCCCGCGGCTCGTCGTCCACCTTCTGCACAATCGCGTCCGCGTCTCTGTGAAACGTCGAGCGCAGAATGCGGTGCCTTCGAACGACGCTCGCGAAGCTCTCCGACACCCGAGCTCGATCGATCCCACCCGAGGCGAGGCGGAAGGCGCTCACCATGTTGTAGGCCGCTGATTCGGGATCGAGCTGCTGGGCGAGCCAGAGACTCTCCTGAAGTTCGCTGGCCCGAGCCGGTCGACCCTTCGGTCGTGGCTTCAGTCCCGCGGAGGAGGAACCTGCTTCTGGACGAGACTTCTTTCGCCGGATCGCCTCCTCGAGACGCCGGGCCCGTTCGGTGCGCTCGGGTGACATGCCGGCTCAGTCTATGGCGGCTCCCGCGGGATTCGTCTTTCTTGACTCGCCGTCTTCACCGCGCCAGCCTTGGGGCCTGATGCGCATCGTCGAGATCGAGACCTTCGGGCGCGGCGGACTGGCGCACTACGTCGACAACCTGTCGCGCGCACTCGCCGACCTGGGCCACGAAGTCCATGTCATCACGGCCGTGGACGACGAGCTCTCAGAGGCCCCCGGCAAGGTCCGCCGCCACCGCCGCATCGCGCCCTGGAGCGGTCGATGGGCACCGCGCCTGCCCAAGACGCTGGCCCGGCTTCTGCTGCAGGGGGAAGCGCTCGTCGATGCACTGCGCACGGCTTTCGCAGCGAAGCGGCTAAGACCCGACGTCGTGCACCTTCACTGCACGAATCAGATCGCTCTCGTGTACCTCTTCTGGCTTCGAACCGTGCGCCTCCGGGTCGCCTATACGGCCCACGTCGTCACCCCGCACGAGCGCATCCCGCTGCAGAGCGCGATCTACGGGCGCGTACATGCCCTCTGCCACCTGATCGTCGCGCATTCGTCGTTCGATCGACGTCGCCTGCAGGACGAGTTCGGCGTCGAGAGGGAGCGCATCGCTCAGATTCCCCACGGCGAGTATGGCTTCTTCGACCAGCACGAGAAACGAGACCGCGGGCTCGAACGACGGAAGCTCGGTCTCGCGGACGTCGACGCCGTCGTGCTCTTCTTCGGCTACATCCGGGAGTACAAGGGACTCGATCTGCTGCTCGAAGCTTGGCCGCACGTCGCGGAGAGCTGCCCCGCGGCCCGTCTCTTGATCGCCGGCGATCCGGTGAACCTGCCGCCCGCACGACGTAAGGAGCTCCAGAGGAAGGCCCGGGAGTTCGGCGCCGTGGACCACTTCGGCTACGTGCCTTTCGAAGACGTCGCCGGCTACTTTGCGGCGGCGGACGCTCTGGTGATGCCGTACCGCGCGATCAGCCAGTCGGGCGTTCTCTTCCTGGCGCTCTCCCTCGGTCTCCCCGTCGTCGCCACCGCGGTCGGCGCACTCCCCGAGATGCTCGAAGACGGCGAGAGCGCTCTGCTCGTACCGCCGCTCGACGTGCCTGCACTGGGCCACGCTCTGGCGACCGCGCTCGATGACGCCGAGCTGCGCGCCCGGCTCTCGAGGGGAGGTCTGGCGGTGGCCGCCGATCACTCGTGGGAGAGCATTGCCGAACGGACCCAAGTGCGCTTCGAAGCGATTCGTCGCTGACGCTCCGAGGAGCGTGACGTCGCGAGCGCAGCCGACTAAGGCCCGGGCACACTCCGCCGGCTCTGCCAAAGAGCGAGCGCTCGACGTTCTACACCGGCGGGCCGGCCCTGCAGGCGCCACAGCAACGACAGCACCGAGCCGTAGACGATCGCTCCCGTGGCCACCTTGAAGCCCAGAGACACGACGCCGCCGTCACCGCTCAGCCGTACCCAGGGCGTCTGAGCGAGAGCGAACAGCGCCGCCGCCATGAGCGAGGCGGCGACGAGGGGGCGCACGAGCTGTCCGGCGACCTCTACCGGTCCGAGACCGACCGTGCGATGCAGCATCCAGGCGTTGAGCGCCGTGTACACGGCCCCCGCGACGGCGATCGACACGATGGCTCCGCGCAGCCCATAGGCCGCCGTGCCCGCGACGAAGAGGGGGATGTGAACCCACGCGTAGACGAAGCTGACGCCCGCCAGCAGCCGAGTGCGGCCGAGCGCCATGACGCAGGGCAGAGCCATCGACAGCGTCGCCCGGGCACCGAGATAGGGAACGAGGATCTGCAGCAGCGGCACGATCGGCGTCCAGCGTTCGCCCAGGACCAGCGGCACGACTTCGTTGGCGACCAAGCCGAAGCCGATGCCCGCCGGGAGACTCAAGCTTCCGAGCACGTTGACGGACTCCGCCACGGCACGCCGCAGTCGCGCAGGCTCGGTCACCATGCCGGCAAACGAAGGGAAGAGGACGCGCTGCAGCGGGGAGACCAGCTCGGCCGTCGGCAGCGAGCCGACGCGCTGAGTCATGTAGTAGGAGCCGGCGTCGGCGACGCCGAGGAGCCGGCCGACGATGAGTCGGTCCGTCTGCATGGAGAGCGTCGTGATCGCCGTCGCCAGCGACATCCAGCCGCTGAACGAGACGATGTCGCGCCAGCGCGCCAGCGACCAGCGCGGGCGGTAGCTCTTGGCGACGTAGGTCAAAAAGGCCGTCGCGAAACTCTGCACGACGATGCCAATCACGAGGGCCCAGTGGCTTCGATAGACCAGAGCGATCGCCACGGTGACGCCAAAGGAGAGGACCTTGGCAGAGAGGGTCACCAAGGCGAGGCGCGAATAGACGAGGTCGCGCTCGAAGGTGACGAAGCGCGGATTCTGCAGACCCAGCACCAACGGCGACAGTGCCAGGACCCAGAGCACCTCGACCATCGCCCGGTCTTGCAGGAACGCCGTGACGACGAGGAGCAGGACCGCCGTCAGCGTGCCGCGGATCGCCGACAGCGTGAATCCCGTATCGAAGAGCTCTCGCTCTTCGCCGCGCAGGCGAATCAGAGCGCGGTTCACATCGAAGTCGCTGAGGCCCTCGAGGATCGCCACCACGGAGGCAGCGATGGCGACGAGACCGAAGTCTTCACGGGTCAGGATGCGCGCCAGCACGACGATCGTGAGGAAGCTCAGCAGCCGATCGAGCCAGCGATAGCCGTAGACCCAGAAGGCCCCGCGTGTCACCGCCGTGCCGCTCACGAGGCCACCTCACCGAGCAGGCGTTCGACGGCGCGCTGCGTCGCACCGCGTTCGGCATAGCGTCGATACGCGTCGCCGAAGCGGCGCGCCGTCGCACGAAAGCTCTCCTCGTCCAGAAGCCGGTCGAGATGACGTCGAATCTCCTCAGGGCCGTCGTTCGCGCGCAGCTCGAGTCCGAGGCCGTGGAAGACGATGCGTGCGGTGTTGCCGGCCATGTCGGTCTTCCAACCGCACGACACGAGCTGGGGCACTCCGGCGAGAACGCTTTCGTCGACCGTATGAATGCCGCCGTGCACGATCGCGACGTCGGCGTGGCGCAGGACCTGGAGCTGCGGCGCCCACGAAACGACCGTCACCGCGTCCGGAAGGGCGTCGAGAGCCTGCGCCGTGCCCCCAGCGGTCAGCAGGAGACGCCAACCCGGACGCAGCGCCGCGGCGATCGCTTCGATCCGCCGGGCATCGGCCGTGAAAAAGGACCCGAAGGCCGCATAGATCAGCCGCTCGCCGGCCTCTCGTCGAGCGAAGACCTCGTCGAGGATGCGCCGGTCTTCGGCGCTGACTTCGTCTCCCGGCCGCTCCTCCGCGACCTGCGGGCCGACGTAGTGCACGTTCGCTGGCGGCTCGTGCGGGAAGTCGAACTCGAGAGCATGCGTGGTCAGGACCGGCAGATGCGGAAACGTCACGGGCCGCAGCCAGTGGCTGTCGTCGGCGTGGCGCTCGAAGTCGAAGCCCGCCGCGGCGGACAGCGCTCGCAGGCGTGAGAGACGGTCGAGGCCGACGAGGCCGACGCGCTGCCGCAGGGCTCGCCCGCGTTTGCGCCAGACGAGGTCCTTCCAGAGCACCCAGCGTCCGAAGCGAGAGCCCGCGAGCCCCCGTCCCGGCAGCACGTTGCGATGCGCAGGCGTCAATCCCGGCCTCCTCCACACGGAGCTGAAACCGTTGAGCTGAGCCAAGTTCAGACCCGCGCCCGAGAGCGCCACGATCTGCTCCGCGAGCTCGGTGTCGACGAGCACGAGGTCCGGCTCGAGTGCTTTCATCTCCTGAGCCCAGGGAAGCACCCGACTGCGCTCGACCGCCGCGGTCAGACGCCGGTCGAGCCTTCGCCAGCGGCCGAGCCGAGAGCTTGTGGCGTCCTGCGCCAGGAACTCTTCGAGCGCCGACTCCGCCGGTAGACGAAGCGGCTCTCGTCCGTAGGAGCGCGCAACGTCCGCGGCGGTGTCGGGCACGCAGATCGAGATCTCGTGGCCGTCCTCCTCCAACCGTCGACACAGCTCGACCGCGCCGTGCAGAACGCCGACGAGATCGGGGACGACGCAGAGGATCCGCGCCAAGTCAGCTCTCCGGGTAGCCCAGATCGCGCACCAGTGCGCCGTAGCGTCGATCGAACTCCTGACGCACGCGCGGCGTGAACTGCTCACGCCACTGGCCCGCTGACGGGTTGCGGACGTGGCCGTCGCGACGACCGCGCAGACCGTGCAGCGAGTAGCGCCGCGCCAGCAACAGACCGAGGCGGCGCTCGACCGGGCCGAGCTCGAAGTGATCGAAGATGGCGCCGAAGACCTCAGCCTCGCGGCCGACCACGTCTTCGTAGCGCTGCACGATCACGGCCTCGCCGTGAGCTCCCTTCTGGCTCTGCCACTGCGCCATCGCCTCGAGGTGGGGTCCGCGGAATTCGAGCTCGCAGAGCAGACCTTCTTCCGTCGGCAGGTGCTGCAGCAGCTCGGCGAAGGACGGCCCGGCCCCGCGCAGTGACTCCGGGAGCGCACCGCCGGTGAAGTAGAAGTCCTCTTCGGTGGGCGCCTCGATCCGGGTCCACGGCTCGGCCCCGCGGCGGTGGTAGAAGTAGCCCGAGACGACGAGATCCCGTGGGTCGCGAACGAAGCGGGAGACACGCACGTCACCCATCGTCTCGACGTCGAGGAAGCGATTGTTCACCGAGGCGACCCGCGAGCGGGCGAAGGCTCTCTCGAAGTCGCGCAGGTGGCTGTTGTAGTGCCGGAAGCCGCCGCTCCAGGGGAGCAGATCGTTGAACAGCATGCCCATGACGCGACCGAAGTAGACCGTCAGGCACTTGTGAAACGAGCAGTGAACGAGGGCAGGGCGCACGACGCCGGCAGCATAGTGGAGGTTGGGCCGCCGCGCTCGGCGGCGCCCGCTTCATCCGACGCGCCAATCGGCGTCGTAACCTAGGATTGTGCCGACGACCCGCCCCACCGACGATCCACTGGGCACGAAGCTCTACGCAGCAGGCTTGGCGCTCTGCTTCGCCACGGGGCTCTTGCTCCGCTTCTGGCAACTCGGGGGCCCCTCCCTCTGGCTCGACGAGATCCTGCACTCCCGGATTGCCCGAAGCATCTTCGAGGAGCCTTGGTACCGCTTCTTCCTCGGCTACGCGGAGGTCTCGAGAGCGCCGGAGAACGGCACTCTCTACTATCTGCTGCAGAACCTCGGCATGCGCCTCGCTGACGGTGAGGTCGGCGTCCGCCTGCTGCCGGCGCTCCTCGGCACGGCCACCCTGCCGCTCATGGCCGCCGTCGCCTACCGCTGGCAGGGGCGCGTCTTCAGCCTCGTCGCGACGCTCTTCCTCGCGCTCTCTCCGCTGCACGTCTACTTCTCACGCGAGGGGAGGCCCTACGCGCTGGTCATGCTGCTGGCCCTCCTCTTTCTCGGGCTTCTGCTCCTGCGCTCTCTGCCGTCCGTGCGAACCGTCGGCTGGATCGCCGCGCCCCTCGCCACATACTCCGGGATCCACTCGGTTCCGATCCTCAGCTCGTTCGCCGCTCTGAGCCTGCTCGCCCTCGTCGTCGAGCGTCGCGAGCCAGAAACCCGGCGCACCCTCCAGCACCTTGTCGGAGCAGCGACCGTGTCGCTCCTGCTCTCGAGCGCTCTCTACCTCCTGCCCTCTGACGTCAACCGCGTCGTCGTCGAGGAGAACCGAGTCGAGCGGGAGCTCAAGGCGTCGCCCGTCTTTCTCTCGCCTCTCTCCGAGCGCGGCCTCGACCTCTTCATCGCCAGCATGACGACGTCCGGTCACGCGTCGGTCGGCAGCGAGCTGCGGTCGTTCGTGCTCGTCGCCATCGCCCTCGTCGGCCTCGGTTTCGGCCTGGCACGCCGCGAGGATCGATTCGATGCGAGCCTCGTCGCCGGTATGTTCTTTCTGCCGTGGGGTCTTTCGATCGCCGCCCTGATCGCCACCGTCCGCTGGTACAACATCAACTACACCTCGGCCTGTCTGCCGGCCTTCGTGCTGCTGACGGCGCTCGGCGCGGTGCGCCTGGGCCAGAGCGTCTCCCGATGGCTTCGCAGCTCGCCGACGAGAGCTGCGCCGGTCGGCACGGCGCTCGCTCTACTCCTCTGCCTCGGACTCGCTCTACCCAACCTGCCGGCCGCGCGCAGCCAGCCCTGGCTCAAGCCCGACTGGCGCGGCTTGGCCGAGCTCGTCCGTGAGATCGCTCTCCCCGGCGAACCGATCATCGTCCCCAACTTCTGGCCGCAGATCACCCTCGGCCACTATCTCGGCGACGAGACTCCGTTCGTACTCGCCTGGGAGTCGGCCGAGCGCGGGCAGGGCATCGTCGACGAGCACGAGACGGGCTGGCTGCTGAGCGCCGGTTTTCGCAAGACGAACGAGGTCCGCAACTGGATGCAGGGCTATACGCCGATCCTCCGGCGCAGCGTGCAGGAGGTCGAGCTGCACTTCTTTCCCGACTTCGAAACGCTGCTTGCGACGCGCTCCCAGGAGGGACGCAGCGCGGCCTTCGAGCGCGCCTGGTCGGCGCAGGGCGAGCGCTTCGACTTTGGTGGCGGCGAAATGCTGCTGCAGGGCGACGGCTGGTCGTTCCCGGAGCGCGACGGCGAACTGAGCTTTCAGTGGGTCCTCGGCCCCCGAGCGACGCTCGCCCTGCCGATCGAAGCCGACGCGGCGACGACGCTGCGCTTTCGCGCGCGCGCCTTCGGATGGGAAGGAGCTACGCCCCAGCGCGTCCGGCTCGGCCTCAACGAAACGACGCTGGGCGACGTCGAACTGCCCACCGACTGGACCGAGCTGGCACTCCAGGTTCCCGCAGGCGCCTGGTCCCAGGAGGCCAACCTCCTGCGCCTCGAGTTCGCTCGCGCCGACCGACCGAAGGACGTCCTCGACGGCGCCGGCGACCGAAGACCGCTGGCGGCAGCGTTCGACTGGTTGGAGGTCGAAGACGCACGGTGAGCTGTTCGGGCAGGAATCGAAGGAGACGAGGGATCCACGAGGCCTTGGAGCGCCCTCGAGCCGCCGATCCTCAGCACCTCCTTGCGGGGAGTAGAGGCGCTCGAGCCGCGCACGGTCGGCGCCGCCATCGGATCCAGGTGGGCGACGCGGCCCAACCAGCGAATTGGGCTTCGCGCTAGCTCGCCTCGTGGTCCCCGAGCCCGAGATCGCGCAGGATCAGGTCCCTCAGCTCCCGCGCCGGCGCCGCTCCCTCGATCTTGTCGGCGAGCACCGGGTCGTTCTTGAGCCCGGAGGCCTCGAGCATCAGGCGGTAGTAGAGACGGTTGCCCATCTGCATGCCTTCTTTCACCTCGATCTTCCGCACGTCCGACGCAGCGACGCTCTTCGGCTGGCCCATGCGCAGTAGCCCCGTGCGCCAGGCGAGACCCGAAGGACTTGCGACAATCTCGCGTCGCCTCAGCCAGAGATCGATCGTGACGTAGAGGAGGATCAGCTCGAAAAGGCCGAAGCCGAAGACCATGATGCGCGGCACCGGACCCAGGTACAGACCGACACACACCGCCGTCCAGATCAGCGCGAAGACCGTCGTTCCGATCGCCGGCCCCTTCTGACGCGCCCGCGCGAAGACGTAGTGACTGCCTCCCTCGTGCGGAACGATGTGAACTCCGCTCGCCGACCAGCCGCCCGGTGAGGACACGCGCTCCGGCGATTGCGCTTCTTCCCGCTGGAGGCGCTCGCGCTCTTCCTCGCTCGCCGTGCCGTACACGGGCACCTCGAAGCTCGTGACGAAATCGACCCCCTTGCGCTCGACGCGCACGTCGAGACTCCAGCTGACCTTGCCTTCGTCGGTCTCCGGCACGTCGTCGGGCACCACGAGACGCACAGGAATCGCCGTCTGCGTCGGCTCGTCGACGAGCCGCTCGACCGGCACGGTTTGCTGCTCCTGCCAGAGAAGCTTGCGCGTGTTCCTGGTCTTCGATCCGGACCGTTGGCGTTCGCTCCGATGGCAACGCAGATCGATGTGAGCGGGCTTGCGGCCGTCGCGCCCGCTCAACCGAGCACCCGCGAGCACGCGGCCGGCCAGCTCACCGCCCCGACGCACCGGCAAGGTCCCCAGAACGAGCTGGGCATCGCCGAAGAGACGCCAGCGCAAAAAGGCGACCCATGCCCACACCAGCATGCCGATCCCGAAGAGGGGAAAGAGCAGCACGAGAAGCATGAGCGGCTCCTCGCCGCTGAAGATCTGGTCCCAGGCGCCAAAGACGGCCGGCAGCGAGACGGCGTTCCAGACCATGGCGAAGACCAGCGGCACGGCGAAAGCGACCTTCGCCGAAGAACGGATCACCGGACCCTGCCAGTCGTCGCGCCACTTCCAGGGCTCGTCGGGATGGCGCGTCTTGAGCCGGGCCTCCTCCACCTCTTTGCGTCGCGCCCAGGGAATCGAGGCCAGAAGCCCGAAGCCGACGCCGCCGAAGAGCACGATGAAGATCCCCCAGAAGCCCACCAGCCCCCAACGGGCCTCGCGATAGAGAAGCGCCTGGGAAGGATCCTTGGGGTTCACGAAAGCAGTCCAAGTGCCGTCCTTCGCCTTCGCCGCGCGCAACTCGTCGTAGGCGTCCTCGTGAAAGCTGCCGATGTTGTCGCTGATGCCGCTGAGGCCGACGCGCGAGCCCACGATGTCCAGCCCCTCGAAGGTGTAGCGGTAGCTCGCCGTTACGCGGTACGTCGTCGAGCCATCGGAGGTACTGCTCTCGAGATTCACGGACTCGAGCCGTACGGGAGTCGGGATCCAGCTGCGCGCACTCCACCAGCCGACAAGGTGGGCGAGCGCCAGGTAGAGACAGACGACGCCGGCCGCTGCGAAAGGCAGCGCGAAGAGTGCCAGACAGCCGTAGCCGCCGCTTTTCCCCGATCCGGTGCCGCGGCGCTGGAGGAACCGCTTCACGCGGAAAGGGTACCGGATGAGGCTCCGAGGGCGTCGCCCATCGCGCCCGGCTCGCCTTCCCACACCATCACCGCGAACGGCCAAGAACGACAGGCAGCGTCGACAGAAGACCGAGACGCGCGGACGCGCCGCAGCGGCCTTGGAACCGGGTCAGCGAGGCGGTCGAAGTCAACAGCAGCGCTCTCCTTCACGGCACGCGGAGGTTGCCGTATTCGTTGCGCCGGTGCGGGCGTCGTCGACGAACGACGGCACTCCGCCTTTGTCCTCGGACGCGCCTCCCCCTTCGCGTCCTCGCGCGGGGCACAGCCGCGCTCCGCGCAGCGGAGTCAGGCTGTCGACGCGGCGATCGTGCCCGAGGCCGCAGCGCGGCGATCAACGAAACGCCCCCGATCCGGCCCCACCACCCCTTCCCCGACACCAACGACCTCAGCTACACTTCGTAGACCCTCTGCCGGCCGCTTCGGCCCGCCAGCAGATCCCGAGCGGGAGTAACTCAGGGGTAGAGTCACAGCCTTCCAAGCTGTTGGTCGCGAGTTCGAATCTCGTCTCCCGCGCCATTCGCGCCCTTTTGGGCGCGATGGAGGGGAGACGAGATTCGGCGGGCGCACCG
>JBCCLJ010000111.1:0-22192 GCA_039026915.1 Acidobacteriota bacterium | reverse complement strand
TCCGCGTTCGCCACATCGCCTTGCGCTGCTCTGGCTCGCGTCGGTCCTGGCACTGTCGGTCGTAGCCTGGTTCTGGCCGCTGTGAGCAGCGCACCGATGCTTGTCCGCATCGACGACCTCTGCGGCCCGGAAATCGCTCAGCTCCTCCAAGAGCACCTCCACCACATGCATGAGGTTTCCCCACCGGAGAGCGTGCACGCACTCGACCTCGACTCGCTGCGCGCGCCCGAGATCACCTTCTGGACGGCCTGGGAGGGCGACGAGCTCCTGGGCTGCGGCGCCCTCAAGGAGCTCGACGAGACGCACGGCGAGGTCAAGTCGATGCGCACGTCGACGCAGCATCGCGGACGCGGCACGGCCAAGAAGCTGCTCGAGACCCTGCTCTCCGAAGCGACGAGGCGCGGCTACGAGAGAGTCAGCCTCGAGACCGGTTCACAAGACGCCTTCCTCCCGGCGCGCAAGCTCTACGAACGCTACGGCTTCCAGCAATGCGGACCGTTTGGCGACTACACGCTCGACCCGAACAGCGTCTTCATGACGCTGGAGCTGAGCTAGGACTCACCAACGAGCTTGGGCGATTCGACACTCTGGCTCCAGCCAAGCGAGGGCGCAGCGAGCACCGACAGTCTTCATCCGCTCATGCGGCGCTCGCCAGGAGACTGAACGTCGTCATGGACTTCGAATGGCCAAGCGAGGCGAGCGGAGCGAGCTTCGAGCAAGGCGAATGAGGTCAGCTCTTTGGATCCGGCAAGTCCTCATTCGCCCTCCGCGAAGGAAGGTATTTGGAGCCTAGCCAACGGTCTTCATTCGCTACGGCGGAGTCCCCGGCATGGCGAACGAAGTCAACTACAAAGACATCAGCAGCCTTCGTTCGCCCGGGGCGAATGGAGACGACTTTCAAAGGCTGGGGTCGACTCCATTCGCCGAGAGGACGGAGCATCGACATGGCTCGTGATTCCCGTGGTAGGCACCAAGGAAATCACGAGCTCGCAAAGAGCTGACTGTCGTCGGCAAAAGCCTTGAACTCGAGGGCGTTACCGCTCGGATCGTTGAAGAACATCGTTGCCTGCTCGCCCGGCTCGCCGCGGAAGCGAATCGTCGGCGGAATGCCGAAAGGGATACCGGCCTGCTCGACGCGCTGAGCGAGCTCCTCCCAGTGCTCCATCGTCAGTACGACGCCGAAGTGCGGCACCGGCACGTCGTGCCCATCGACCGGGTTCGAGGCGGCCGGCCCCGGCCCTAGGTCGTCGGAGAGGTGCGCGACGATCTGATGGCCGTAGAGGTCGAAGTCGATCCAGCGATCGGCGCTGCGACCCTCGCGGCAGCCGAGAACCTCGCCGTAGAAAGTGCGAGCGGCGTCGAGATCGTGCACGGGAAAGGCGAGGTGGAAGGGGCGCATGGTCTAACTCTCCGTGGGTTCGCGGGAACAGTATCGGATGCAGCTCGGCGTAGCGGCCGGCGA
This sequence comes from Acidobacteriota bacterium, assembly GCA_039026915.1. Classification (GTDB taxonomy): domain Bacteria; phylum Acidobacteriota; class Thermoanaerobaculia; order Multivoradales; family Multivoraceae; genus JBCCLJ01. The sequence goes on along the minus strand of JBCCLJ010000111.1, from coordinate 20,730 downwards.
CTCGTCGCCTCGAGACCGCGACTCGACCCAACACGCAACCCGGTCGTCGCCGAGGCGTAAGCAAAGGCACTGAACAACGTAGCGGTTCGCTCGCGGCACTTCTGCGACCTACGTCTGCTCAGCGGCCAACGACTTCAGAGGATTCCACATGCACTTGGCTGACGACGCACGCTCCGCCTTCCAGCGCATTCGCGCCGACCGCAACTTCTTCGTCTTCGCTGCGCTGATCGCCGGTCTCGGGATCGGCGCGAGCACCGCGGTCTTCAGCGTGCTCAGCCCTTTGCTCCTGCAACCGCTGCCCTTCCCGGAGCCCGACCGCCTCGTCTGGATCGACAACACGGGAACGGGCGGACTCTCGTCGATGACCTCGCGGACGTCGAACCTGCGCGACTTTCGCGAGCTCGCCAAAGAGTTTGACGGCCTCTCGGGCTACAACGCCTTCTTCACCCAGGCGAGCTACAACCTCAACGAGGGCGGCAAGGTCGAGCGCCTCGCTGGCGCGACGGTGGCGCACGATCTGCTCGACGTGCTCGGAGTGCGGCCGGCCAAGGGACGCAACTTCTTGGAGGCCGAGGGCCAGTCGGGCGGCCCTCGCGCGGTGATGCTCACCCACCGCCTGTGGGCGAGCCGCTTCGCGGAAGATCCCGACATCGTCGGCAAGGCGCTGTCGCTCAACGACGAGCCACGCGAAGTCGTCGGCGTCCTGCCGCCGACCTTCGACTTCAAGTCGACCTTTACGCCGGGCGCCGCAGTCGACTTCCTCCTACCCTTTCCGATTGACGACACGACGGACAACTGGGGCAACTCGCTGACGATGGTCGGTCGGTTGACCGACACGGCGACTCCCGAAACCGCCCAAGCCGAGCTCGACAACATCATCGAAGGCCTCGAGGAGAGAGACCCCGAGCGCTGGGGACTCGGCGCGGTCGTGCGACCCATGCAGAAGCGCATCGCCGGCCCCTACCGCACGGGCATGCTGCTCCTCGCCGCCGCCGCCGGAGCCACTCTCCTGATCGTCTGTGTCAATCTCTCGAATCTGTTGCTCGCCAAGGCACCGTCGCGGGAGCAGGAGATCGCCGTGCGCAGCGCGCTCGGCGCCGGCCGCAAGCGCCTGCTCCGTCAGCTGCTGATCGAAAGCCTGGCGCTGGCGGGCGCCGGTGCTGCGCTCGGCATCGGGCTCGCCGTCCTGGTGACGCGCACCGTCGCTTCGAGTACGACGCTCGAGCTGCCCCTGCTACAGAACATCAGCGTCGACCTCCGCGCCCTCGGCTTCAGCATCCTGCTGGCCACGATCGCGGGACTCGCCATGGGCATCGCACCGGCGCTCCAGCTCGCCGCGGGAGATCCAGGTTCGAAACTGCAGCGCGGCCGGGCAACGAGCACTGACCGCCGCAGCACGCGACTGCGCGAGGGTCTGGTCGTCGCCGAAGTCGCTCTGGCCTGCCTGCTGCTCGTCTTCGGCGGACTCCTGCTGCGCAGCTTTCAGGAGCTCCTCGACGTCGATCTCGGCTTCCGTCCATCCGAGACCGCAGCGTGGAAGCTCAGTAGCTCCCGCGACTTCGAATCTCTGCAGGAAGCGACCGCCTTTTACTCCCAGATCGCGCAGCGCGTCGCCGATCTGCCCGGCGTGGAGTCGGTGGGACTCACCGACGACATTCCGCTGGGCACGAATCGCAGCTGGGGCATCGCACCCCCGACCCCTGAGATGGAAGCGCGCGAGGAGGGTTTCGGCTTCTTTCCTCACGTCGTCGATCACGGATACGTCGACGCCATGGGCATACCGCTCGTGGCCGGCCGGAACTTCACGCCCAACGACGTCGAGGACTCGGAGCGGGTGCTGATACTCAACGAGTGGTCCGCGAAGACGATCTTCGGGGACGACGATCCGATCAACCGCACGATCAACTACTTCGACGAACCGGCACGCATCGTCGGCGTCGTCGCCGACGTGCGTCACCTGGCGGTAGAACAGGGGGCGGGTCACGAGGTCTACATGCCCTACACCCAGTTCTGGAACTTCCAGACGCTGGAGCTCGTCGTGCGTTCGTCGATACCGGCAGACACGCTTGCGACGAGTATTTCGTCGGTGATCACGCGCTTCGATCCCGGCATGCCCAGCGACGACTACGTCAGCCTGTCGTCGGTGATCGATCGGTCGATTTCACCACGGCGTTTCACGTTCGCGCTGCTCGCGGTGTTCGCCGGCGTGTCGCTGCTGCTTGCCGCACTCGGCATCTACGGCGTTCTCTCCTGCGCCGTCGGCGAGCGCATTCCCGAGATCGGCATTCGCATGGCCCTCGGCGAGTCCTCACGCAGCGTCGGCCAGAGAGTGGTCGGCCGCACGCTGATGCTGGCGGGCATCGGCATCGTGCTCGGTCTCGGTGCCTCGTTCCTGCTCTCCGGAGCGATCCGTTCGCTGCTCTTCGGCATCGCGCCGACGGACCCGACCACGTTCGTGTCGATGGCGATCGTGCTGCTCGCCGTCGGCGCACTCGCAGGCGCCGTCCCCGCCTGGCGTGCGGCGAGCACCGATCCCGTCGACGCTCTCGAGCGCGGCTGATTCGCTCGATTCAGCTCTGGAGCAGGCGGCGGACCTGCTCCACGGCGTGCTCGATCTCGGTGTCGGTATTGAAGTAGTGCGGTGAGATGCGCAGCAGCTGATCGACGCCTTTGGCCTCGAGATCGAGAACCGCCGACTCGCGCCCCTGCGAGCTCGTGTGAATTCGCCGACGTCGCAGCACGTCGACGAGTTCCTCCGCACGACGGTCTCGGACGTCGAGCGTGACGATGGCGCCGAGCTCCGGCCCCTCGTCCAGGACACGTAGACCCGCCTTCTCGGCGAGGGTTCGAACGCGAGCCGCAAGGCTCGTCGAGCGTTCGGCGACTCGCTCGATACCCAACTCGAGTGCGTAGCGCGCCGCCGCACCGAGTCCGAGCACCAGGGAGTAGTTGAACTCCCAGTTCTCGAAGCGCCGCGCGTCCGGCTGCAGCTCGAAGTCGCGAGGGCCGGTCCAGGTGGCTCCGTGCAGATCGAGGGTCAGCGGGTGGGCTCCCGCTTCGAGCTGACGATCCGAGACGAAGAGCATGCCCGTACCGCGCGGCCCGCGAAGGAACTTCCGGCCGGTGGCCGACAGGAAGTCGCAGCCGAGGACCTCGACATCGATCGGCAGCTGGCCGACGGTCTGACAGGCGTCGACGAGATAAGGAACGTTCCGGGCGCGGCAGTGCACGCCGACGGCGGCGGCGTCCTGAACGAGACCCGAATTCGTCGGCATCCAGCTCAAGCTGACGAGCTGGGGCCGGTGTTCTTCGATGAGCTCGCCCAACCGGTCCGGATCGACCCCGCCCTCAGGCCGGTCGGGAGCAACGACGCAGCGCACGCCTCGCCGGCGCTCGAGCGAGAGAAACTGCAGGAAGTTCGAGGTGTAGTCGTGACGCGTCGTGAGCACGACGTCGCCGGGCTTCCAGTCGAAGGCGAGGAGAGCCTGCACGAAGCCCGCGGTGGCGTTCTCGACGAGCGCCACGTTGCGGCGACGGCAGCCGAGCAGCTCCGCCACGGCGTCGTAAGCCGCGTCGATGTCGTCGGCGCGCAGATCGCGCGACTCGTAGCCGCCGTGCACCGCCTCGAACTCCTGGTACTCGCTCACCGCGTCGAGCACTGGCTGCGGAGGCGGACTCGCGCCGGCGTTATTCAGGTGCACCGCACCGCTCGCCACGAGAGGCGTTTCGGTTCGGACGCGTTCGAGCAAGGATTCTTCCATCGGGGGGTCAGGAGCTGCCCTTGGGCGGCAGGGTGGGGGGCGCAACCTCTTCGAACTCTAGCGCTTCTCCCGGAGCCTCACTGCGACGGCTCGGCGACGTGTCGGGACGCTCCAGCTCTCGGTCTCCCGCGAGATCCTGCCAGCGACCTTCGACCGGCACGCCGCGACGGAGCAGTGTTTCGGCACGGCGAGCGGCTGCTGCTTCCGCCGCCGAGAACTTGCGTCGATACGAGCGCGGCGGACCCGTCGCCGTGCCCTCCTCATCGAGCAGCTGCACCCAGTAGTAGACGGCGCCGGCACTCTTCGTGGCGCGGTCCGGCTCCTCGATGTGAACGGACAGAAGCCGGAACGACTCCTCGATGACCGTCGTCGAGGGCCAGCCTTCCCGAGCGCGCCAGCCCAGGAATGTCCCGAAGTACAGCAGGCTCACCAGAACGACGCCGCCGAGCTTGACCCACCAAGGCCAGCGGCTGCGCAGTCCGAGGTTCAGCAGCAAGGCCGCGACGGCGGCGTAGCTCGCGGCGAGCAGCCAGCTCATTCGGCGCCCTTGTCACGCATCGCCTTGGAGAGCAGCTGCTTCGGGGCCGTGCTCAGCTCGCCGACCTCGCCGCGCTCCCCGACGCGGAAGCGCACCGCCGTGACTTCGTCGCCGGTACGGCGCAGCTCGTGCTCGCCGTAGTAAACGACCGTTACCTGGGGGTTGAGATCCTCGACCTTGACGGTCACCGGTACGGGCGCCCCGGTGTCCGCCTTGTAGTGCAGGAGGTTCACCACGTACTCGCCCGGAACGAGGGTGCGCACCGAAACGCTCTCCTGATTCAACGGATTCGACACGCGCTCGCCGTCGATCTCGAAGGTGTCGAGCAGCGTGCCGCGGTCGTCGCGATCGAGATAGAGCAGGCCGGCGTCCTGATTCTGGTACCAGACGATCTCGCCGCGCGGATCTTCGACGACGACGTCGACGTCGTCGGGGTGGCCGTCAGGCCAGCGCACGGTGATCAGCACTTCGGCCTTGGGGTCGACCTTGCCGGTGGACTCCGTCTCGTCGATCTGCGAAAAGGCGACAACGAACATGAAGACGAAGCCGAGAAGTGCGTTGAAGAGCACGTCGGTCAGCGCGTCCTGGCCGGTGTCCTCCCGCTGCAGGCGCTGCTTCATGCCTCGGAGCTCGTGGCGCTCTCGGCGACCAGAGCATCGAGAATCACGGCGGCGCGACGGATCAGGTCCTGCCCCGCTGAATCGAGCAGTTGGTACTGCAGCCGAAGGAGCGTGCTGGTGACGAGCCCGGCGATCGTCGTGTAGAGCGCGACCGCCATGCCGCTGCTCATGGCCTGCAGGAGCTCGCGGGCCTGCGCCGCACCTGCCTCGGTCAAGTCAGCGACCGGGCGGAGCATGAAGATGAAGCCGACCATCGTGCCGAGCAGTCCGAGCTTCAGCAGCACGTCGGCGACGAAGTGGCCGGTGCCGTGGCGGTTGGCGAGCCTCTCGCCGAGAGAGTCGAGCAAGAGAGTCTGGTCACCGTGCAACCGCCCCCTCTCTCGCTTGTGGAGGACGTGGCCCAGATGCTCCGAGAGGGGACTCTCGGGCCAGGCGGTGTCGATACCCACGGCGCCTTCGTGACGACGCAGCCGGCTCAACTCGTCGTCGCGATGCAACCGTTCGAGCGACTGCAGCCGATCTCGATCGGCGGAGAGTCTCCAGGCGAGGCGCAGCCAGTCCACCGTGGCCAACACGTAGAGGCCGGCGATCACGTAGGAGATGTAGCTGCGATCGCTCGCCAACCCCTGCTGCAGCCACCCGGCACGTTGGGTCAAGAAGAGGCCGAAGGTCAGGAGCCCGAGCAGCAGTACGGCGCGCAGGGCAAGGCCGTGAGTGTTGCGGGCTGAGGCTCGTGAGGTCGTCATCCGTGGCGGCAGTGTACGGCGTTTTCGGTACGGGGGAGGAGCGTTGCCGGACCGAGCACACGGTAGGGTTCGAGGATGAACACTTCCTTCGACCCGCTGAGCTCGTCGGCTCCCGGCATCGCCTATTTCGATCTCAAGAGTCCCTACGCATATCTCGCAGCGATCGAGACACTCGAAATGGAGGAGAGGCTGGGCCTGCGTCTCCAGTGGCGACCGCTGACGCTCGACATTCCGAGCTATCTCGGCTCCGCGAAGCTCGGGCCCGATGGCAAGGTCCAAGAGGCCGAGCGGTCGGAGGAGCAGTGGCGTTGGGTCAAGCACGCCTACTTCGACTGCCGGCGGTACGCGGCGCTTCACGGCGTCACGATCCGGGGCACGGTCAAGATCTGGGATACGCGGGCGGCTCACGTTGCGATGCAGTGGGCGGAACGCAGCGGGCCCGAAGTGGTGCGCAAGTTTCTCCTGCAGTCGGCCGAGCCCTTCTGGCGTCGCGAGCTCGACGCCGAAATGGTCCCGGTGCTTCTGGAGCAGCTCGAAGGCGCCGGCGCCGCGACGCAGGGCTTCGAGGAGTATCTGAATGGCCCAGGCGGCGAACGCCACGACGTCGAGCAGGCAGCGATCTTCGACGCGGGCCTCTACGGCGTGCCGAGCTTCGTCGTCGGCGAAGAGGTCTGGTTCGGGCGGGAGCATCTGCCGCGCATCGAGTGGCTCCTCGCCGGGCGAAGCGGACCTGCACCGGACATCGGCTACCGCCTGCCGGCTGCCGCCCGGGGAATGACGGGCTTCTCAGGGACTCCTGTCGTAGCGCTCGACGTCACGCAGCCGGAGTCGTACCTGCTCTTCGTCTCGCTGAGCGGGCTCTTCGAGAGACTCGGCGTCTCCGCGCGTTGGCGACCCTTTGCCGCCTGGCCGGCGGCGAGGGCCGGCGACAGCGAACGATCGCGGCGCCACATGGAGCGGCGCCGGCGCGAGCGCGAGAAACAGCTGGCCACGGCGGCGCAGACTCGAGGCGTGCGCCTGGACCCGGTCACCTTCCGAGGTGCGCGCGCTCACCATTTTCTCCTGCAGGCCGACGACGCCGGGTGCGGCAAAGAGGCCGCGGAGGCGCTCTTTCGCGCGGGCTGGGAAGAGCGGCTCGATCTCGACGACGAGGCCGTGCTCCGAAGCGTCGCCGAGACGGCCGGGCTGCCGACGCCCAAACCGGTCGCGGACGCGCTCCTCGACGACGAGCGCGCCCGACAGGCCGAGTCCGGTGTCGTCGACGCTGCGGGCGTCTTGCTGGGCTCCGAGTTTTTCCAGGGGCGACAGCACGTCGAGCTGCTCGAAGCTCGGCTCACCCAGACCAGACCCAACGAGGGCGGCTGAGCGAGCAACGCAGTTCAGGCCGCCTTGGCGAGGTACCCGACGAGCTCTCCGAGCTCGCTGTCCCAGCCGCCGTCGTTGTCTTCGTAGTTCTTCTGGTTGTCGAAACCGGACTCCTTCAGGTGAAGGGTCGTACCGCCGTCCGCTCTCGGAGTCAGCGTGAACTCGACGAGCGTCGCGTACTCCTGCAGCGGCCGCTCATCGCCCCCGGCCCATCGCCAGGCGAGATACCGCGGCGCGTCGACTTCGACGACCTCGAGGTCGCCTCCCCCATGGTTCTCCCAGAAGAAGTGTCCTTTGCTTCCCGGCCTGGCTTCGAACTCGGCGCGATCGGGAAACCACTGTTCGAGCTCGCGCGGGTCAGTGAGTGCATTCCAGACTCGCTCCTGCCCTGCATCCATCTCCAGGGTCTTCTCGATGATCCACTTCATGCTTCATCCTCCGGTCGTTCGACGTGCTCCTTGAGTCGATCGAGTCGTCGATCCCAAGCTTTGGAGTAGGGCTCGAGCCAGGTGCTCACGGGCTCGAGAGCGGGGGCCACGAGACGGTGATGACGCTCCCGTCCGCTCCACTCGTGCCGAATCAGGCCGGCTGCGGTGAGCAGATCCAGATGCTTCGTCGTGGCCTGTCGTGAAATCGGGAGCGGTGCGCTGATCTCCTTGACCGACAAAGATCCCTCGACGCGCAGTCGGTCGAGGATCGAGCGTCTCGTCGAGTCGGCCAGGGCTTGAAAGACGTCCGTCATGTGCTTCATTTTATGCAACCGAATGGTTGCATGTCAAATCGAAACGACCTGACGATGCCCCGCGTCTAAAGAGGACAGAATCGAAGATCCTCCATCCTCGAACTCACGGAGACTCCCCAATGGTCCCTGCCGAACGCCTCGTTCCCGCCCTCCTCGCTCTCCTCCTGTTGCCCGTTCTCGCGGCGCAGGCTCAAGAAGGCGCGTCCGAGCCCGACGGCAAACAGCTCTTCCGGCGCAACTGCCTGGAGTGCCACCGCTCGCAGGGCGTCTCGGAGGGCCCGCTCGTCGGAGCGCTGCAGCAGATGAGCGGCGACCAGATCCTGACGTCGATGACGGCCGGCAAGATGCAGGAGCAGTCGGCGCATCTGACGTCGGAAGAGATGATGGCGATCATGCTGTTCCTGTCGGCAGGCGACTCGTCCGACCGTGACGCCATCCCCGCGACGGCCTGGTGCGAGCAGCGCTCCGTCAGCACCGAGGGCATCGAGCTCGAAGGCTGGGGAGCAGGCCTCGCCAACTTGCGGCATCAGCCCGACTCGACGCTGACCAAAGACCGCGTCGGCCAGCTCGAGCTCGACTGGGTCTTCGCCCTGCCCGACGTCGCCGACGCGCGCTCGCAGCCGGTGGTGAGCGAAGACACGATCTTCGTCGCCGCCATCTCGGGCATCGTCTACGCGCTCGATCGTACGAGCGGCTGCATCAAGTGGGAGCTCGACACCGAGACGACCCTCCGGACGTCCATGGCGATCGGCGCCGCCGGCGAGCAGACGGCACTCTTCCTCGGCGACAACGTCGGCACGGTGCGCGCGATCAACGCCCACACGGGCGAGCCACTGTGGACGAAGTCCGTCGCCCAGCACTCGGCGAACACGACGACCGGCACTCCCGTCCCTTACAGCGACGAAGACGGCGACCGCCTCTACGTACCGCTCTCGGCCTTCGGCGTCGTCCTCGCGACGAACCCGAAGTACGAGTGCTGCAAGAGCCGCGGCGGAGTTCTCTCTCTCGACGCCGCGACCGGCGAGATCCTCTGGATCACTCACATGACCAAGGAGCCGGTGAAGACCTACGTGTCGAGCGAGGGCGTTCAGCAGTGGGGGCCGTCGGGCGTGCCCGTCTGGACGACGCCGACGATCGATCCGAAGCGCGGTCAGCTCTACGTCGGTACCGGCGAGAACACCTCGTCACCCGCCACCCAGCTCAGCGACTCCATCGTCGCTCTCGACCTGCGCACTGGAGCGATCCGCTGGTCGTTCCAGGGTACGCGCGGCGACGCCTGGAACATGGCGTGCGGTCGACGGAAGGGACCGAACTGCCCCGAGGAGGACGGGCCGGACTACGACTTCGGCGCCGCTGCGGTGCTCGCTGCGCACTCGAGCGGCAAGGACATCCTCGTCGCGGGCCAGAAGTCTGGAGAGGTACACGCGCTCGATCCGGACACCGGTGATTTGATCTGGCAGGAGAAAGTCGGGGCGGGCTCGGCGCTCGGTGGCATTCACTGGGGACTGACGGTGGCAGGAGACCGCGTCTTCGTACCGATCAACGACCCGGCCTTTCCCCGTTCGGGCTACGTCGCCAAACCCGGCGTCTACGCCCTCGACCTCTTGACCGGCGAAACGCTCTGGGAGCACAAGGCCGAGCGCGCCTGCGAGCTCGACATGGCCAAGCTGCGCGCCACCAAGACGCCGTGGCCCGAGTGCCCTTTCCAGTTCGCCTTCTCCGCCGCGCCGATGTCGAACAGCGACGTGCTCTTCGCCGCGTCCCTCGACGGCCGCGTCTTCGCCTTCGATCAGGAGAACGGTGAGGTGCTCTGGCAGGACCACACGGTCAAAGCCTACGACGCCGTCAACGGTATCGAAGCGCACGGCGGCTCGATCGACAGCTCCGGTGTCCAGCTCGTCGGCGACATGCTGCTCGTGAACTCCGGCTACTCGCTCTTCGGTCAGATGCCCGGGAACGCGCTGATGGTGTACCGCGTGAAGTGAAGGCGCCGCAGCGGCTAGACTCGACGGTAGACCCTTCGCACAGACATAGCGATTCGCGCCGCTCGCGGGCGGTCTGCCTCGGGCGGTGCACGATTCCGGAGGTGCCTCATGATCTTCCGATCTCCGCAACCGAGGGACTGCGTCCGCGGACTCGTCGCCCTCGCGCTCTGCTCGACTTCACTGACCGCCCAAGACGATCCGCTGCCGAGGACGGCGAGCGGCAAGCCGGATCTCACCGGCTTCTACTACTCCGCCACCATCACGCCGATGGTGCGGTCGCGGGAGTTCGGCGACAAGCTCTACATGACGCCGGAGGAGGCGGAAGAACTGATGACGGCAGCGCGTCAGTTCACCGAAGAGGCGTCGCTGCCGACCGACCCGGAGCGCGAAGCACCCGAGGCCGGCGGTGCGGCACCCGTCGGCTTCGACGAAGGCGAGCGCGAGACGCTGGGCGCCGGCAACGTCGGCGGCTACAACTGGTTCTGGGTCGACCGCGGTCACGAGACCTTCACCGTCGACGGCAAGTTCCGCACGTCGATCCTCATCGATCCGCCGAACGGCCGCTATCCACCCATGACCGAGGCCGCTCTCGATCGTCTGGCCGAGCGGCGCAAGCTGCGTCGCGGCAACGACGGCACCGCCTGGTGGCTCGAAGTGGACGGCCCGGGTCCCTACGACGGACCCGAGATGCTGGGTATCGCCGAACGCTGCATTCTCGGCTTCACCGGCGTGGCACCGATGCTGCCCGGCCTCTACAACAACTACAAGCGCATCGTGCAAACCGAGGACAGCGTCATGTTCCTGACCGAGATGGTGCATGACGCCCGCGTCGTACACCTTGGCAGCGAGCATCCGGACACGCTGCCGCCGTCGTGGCTCGGCCACTCGGTCGGCCACTGGGACGGCGACACCCTCGTTGTCGATACCGTGGGCTTTCACCCGCTCTCACAGCAGCGCGGCAGCACCGAGAACATGCACCTCGTCGAGCGCTTCACGCTGCAGCCCGACGGCAGTCTGCTCTACCGCTTCACCGTCGAAGACGAGAACGTCTGGACCGAGCCGTGGACGGGCGAGTACACCTGGACGACGAGCGAGAACAAGATCTTCGAGTACGCCTGCCACGAGGGAAACTACGCCATGGAGGGCATCCTCAAGGGAGCCCGACTGCTCGAGAGCGAGGCACGGTCGAGCACGGACTGAGGTCCCGCCCGCACTCGCCACCTGCCCTTGGCGGACTCAGTGGGTCTCCGCCGCCTTACCCTGCGCTCTGCGCAGCGCCGCGACGTCGAAGTCCGGCTCGTTGGCGGCGTCGATGATCACTCGCTCACGGCGCGCGATCGCTGCGGCGGCCTCGGGAATCTGTGACGCGACCTCTCTCGGAATCACGACGGCACCGTGCTGGTCCGCATGGATCAGGTCACCGCTGCGGACCTTCATACCGGCGACGTCGACCGACCGGCCGAAGTCGACGACGTGCACGAAGGCGTGAGACGGCAGCACGCTCGCCGCGAGCACCTGGAAGCCCTCGGCGATGTCGGGTACGTCGCGCACGCAGCCATCGGTGATGACGCCCCGGCATCCGAGCCCCCTGTGGATCGCGCTGTTGACCTCGCCCCAGAACGAGCCGTAGCCGCCGTCGCCGTCCAGATCCTGAACCACCACCAGGCTCGGCTTGGGGCCTGCAGCGATGTAGGCGTAGTAGTCGTCCGAGAGGCGTCGGGCCTCTTCGCCGCGCAGGTCCGAAGGGTGCGCCGCGCGGATCGTCGCGGTGCGAGCGACAGCAACCACGGAGCCGAGCTCCGGCCGCAGGCAGACGAGCGGACTCGTCGTGTAGCCGTAGCCGCGGCGCTTCGGAGCGACGACTTCCAAAGCGTTGCAGACCGTCGGCGTGTCGAGAGCCTCGAGGTCCGTGTGGAGCTCAGCTGTGAGCCCGGTCATCGCCGGCCTCCAAGGCCAGCCGGCGGCAGCAGCGTCAGGAAGGTCTGCTGCGCGGGATCCTTGGCGAGGAACTTCCCGGCCCAACACTGACCCGACGGCGACGCGGTGACCTCGCCAAAGAGGCGCGCGTCGTTCGCCAGCCCCTTGGCAAAGTCGAGGCCGAAGCCGTCACGGAGCGCTTCGAGCGCGATGCGTGCCGCGAAGCGACGAGCCCCCTCGAGATCACTCGGATCGTCGGGCGCCGGGCTTGCGAGAAGACTCTGCACGGACTCGTCGGCGAGCAGCTCTTCGAGCTCACCCCGAGCCGCTCCTGCAGCCTCGTCCCACCGGGGTCTTTCGAACGGAAGGTCGCCGCTCGCCAGATCGCGCGCCACCTGCCACGCCCGCGCCAGCGCGGTGCTCGACGAGCACGCTTCGTGAGCGAGTCCGCAGCGCAGGGCCTCCTGTGCCCCGATCGACTCGCCGTTGACCGACATCTCGGCGGCCTTGCGCGGACCGATGACGCGCGGCAGCCGCTGCATGCCGCCGTAGCCGGGAATGATGCCGAGCTTGATCTCCGGCTGGCCGAGGGCGGCGTTCTGCGTCACCAGGCGGTAGTGCGTCGCCAGCGCCAGCTCGTTGCCGCCGCCGAGGGCGAAGCCGTCGATCAGGGACACGACCGGCACGGCGAGGTCTTCGAGGGCGGTGAAGACCGCCATGTTGGCGTTGGCGAGGGCCTCGAGCTCGGCCGCACTCTTGTTCATGAACACCTGGATGTCGGCGCCCGCGACGAAGGCGCGACCCGAGCCGCGCAGGACGACGGCGTCTACCGACTCTCCGGCGGCCTTGCCGGAGCGTGTCTGCTCGACGACGTCGCCGAGCTGCCCGAGCAGTTCCTCACTGAGCGCGTTGAGCGCCGCCGGACGGTCGAGCGTGATCAGCGCGACGCCGCCCTGCACCCGCAGGTCGACGAAGCGGCCCGCCCTCGGATCCGAAGCCTGGGCCGCCGTGCCGAGAAAGGCCTCTTCGAAGTCGGCGATGGAACGCCCGGCTCGGTCCGCCTGCACGAGCGCCACGCCTTTGGGCTTGGTCATCGTGCCGTCGAGCATCTTTTGCTGAACCTCGGCCAGCTCTTCGAGACCGACGATGTCGAGGTCTTCCTGCTGCAGCACGATGCGCTCTTCGGCCAGCAGACGCATTACCTCGCTCGCCTGCGACGCGTGGTACATGTGCGAGCCGCGCACGTCGAGATCGACCTCACAGCTCACCACCACGTAGCCGGACGGCAGCGCGTCGTTCTCGTCGAAGTCGCGGGCCAGGAAGGTGCTGTAGTGCAGCGTGCTCTGGTCGGCACGGTCGACGATGAAGTCCGGCGAGACGCGAGGACCGAAGACGCCCCAGATCGCCCGCCCGATCGCCTTTGCGTCGTCCATGAATGCGTCGTAGTCCGGATTCGGCGTGCCGTCGTCGCGCAGCGGGTCCGGCATGTCCGGATCGAGCCGGAAGGCGCCCGTATCGAGGATGCGACTCTCGTCGACCCCTGCGTCGAGCAGCGCTCGTACTCCCGCCTCGTCCGCACGGGAGACGAGAAACGCGAGATCGGCGCTGCGCTCCTGCGCAGCGAGCGCGAAAGCGAGCGCTCTCTCGTCGGCTCCCCAGATCACGCCGCGACGGCCCGGCGGCAGGTCGATCTCGTCGAAGATCTCGGAGGGGGCACCGCGCCGAAAGAGTACCTGCTTCTGACGCATCCACACCCAGCGAGCGTCGAGCACGTAGCGACGCCCACCGGCGAAGAAGGTCTCCTTGTACTCGCCCTTGAGGCCCTGGCCGGTCGCTCCGAAGAAAGCGAGGCGGCCGCCGTCGGCGAGTGCCGAGACGAGCAGCGGGAAGTTTCTGCCGCCGGTGTGCTCGAAGACGGCGTTGACGGGCTGCCCGCCGTTCGCCGCGAAGACGGCGTCGCGGAAGGGCTCCGTGCGATCGAGCCAGTCGGACTCCGTCTCGTCCGTGTCGAGCACGCCGTAGACCTCGGCGGGGATCTCCCGGCGATTGACGAACGCATCGGCCACACCACGATCGATGAGCTCTTCGCCCAGCGTCTGATTCGAGCCCATCAGCACGACTCGAGCGCCCAGCGCCTTGGCGATCTGAGCGCCGGCGTAGCTGGTGCCCTTGCCTCCACCGAGGATCAAAACCGAGTCGCCGGGATCAACGCCGAGACGTTCGACGATGCAGCGGTAGGCGGTGCCGTAGGTGAGCATCATCGCGGCGAGCTGCTCGGGTGACTGCTGCTTGAGAGACGTCGGCAGCGGCAGAGCGCGCTGTGCGTCGAGGACGGCGAACTGCGCGTTGAAGCCGTCGTGCGTCTCGTAGCCGCGAATGCTGTTGCCCGTCCAGGAGTCGAGGATCACCGCGTCGCCGACGGCGACCGAAGTCACCGCCGGTCCGGCGTCGACGACGATGCCCAGAGCGTCGCTGCCCGGGACGTGGATCGTCGCTGCGTCGCCTCGCCCGAAGACCGGCACGGGCAAACCGAGCGCCGCGAAGTTGGTGTTGAAGTTGGGACCGCTGGCGAGGAGCTCGACCAGCACCCGGCCGGCGTCCGCCGGCGTCAGGCGCGGCGTGGCCACCGACTCGCAGCGCAGCACGTCGCGCGGCGCGCCATAGCGATCGCGGTGCAGTACGAGCGCCTGCATGGCGGTGGGAATGGGGGCGCCGAGCCGCGGCGGCTCGCCGAGCGGCCGTTCGAAGGTCTTGTTGATGAAAGGCTGGTCGGACACGGTGGGCTCCTCGGTGAAGACTCCCTGCGACGGGTCTCAGGGAAGAGAACGTGGGCGGGCGGAGCGTATCGCGGGCGACGAAGCGGATGCGGACTCGTGGCTCGTCGGGGCCAAGACAGGAACGCGGCCTGAGGCGAGACACCGCCTCGACCGACAACGACGCGTTGCGCCCACTCGGCCAAGCGCTCCTTTCTGCACGCCGCCCATCACCCGCCCCGTCCTCGCCGGCTCGCGCACCTGAGAAGATCAACGAATGGCCGTCACACTGCTCGCCGTTCTCTTACTCCTCAGCGCTGCACACGTCTGGAGAGACCGAAAGGACTACGTCCACTTCAAGACGCTCGAGGAGTCGGCCGCGCGACGAGCGGTCTTCGCTCGCTGGATCCTCGAGTCCTTCCTGCTCTACGGAGTGTCATCCGTCGTCGTGCTCGCACTCCTGGGTCGGCTTCCCAGCCTCCAGCGGTTCCCTGCCGAGTTCGCTCAGGTGACGGACTCCTTTCGAGCCTGGGCGGAGGCTGGAGGGTTTTGGGGTGGAAGCGTGAACGCCTTGATTCGCCTCGCTCCTCTCCTGCTCGTCCTGCAGACGGTGGGCGCGCTCTACCGCGCCTCGCGCGGCGGTGAAGAGATGCGAGAAGCGCTGGAGGCTCGCGACGTCTTCGCGCTCTTTCCCCGCAACGCGAGGGAGCGTCGATGGACGGGCCTTCTCTCTCTCAACGCGGGGCTGAGCGAGGAGCTCTTCTTCCGCCTCGCCGCCCCGCTCCTCGTCTACGAGGCCACCGGCAGCGTCGCGCTCGGACTCGTTATGGCGACCGTGTGGTTCGGACTGGTGCACGCCTACCAGGGCTGGGTCGGAGTCCTCGTGACGAGCGTCGTCGGCACGATCCTCATGGCGGTGTACCTGCTTTCGGGGTCTCTATGGATCGCGGTCGGCGTGCACGCTCTACTTGATCTGAACGACCTGTGGATCGGGCCGACGTTCGAAGCCTGGCTGGAGCGACGTCGCTAGAACCGAGGATCTTCTCGAACGGTTCGAGCTCCGGTTCAGAAGGGCTCGGTCTCCACTCACAGCCAAACGAACGGCAACGCGAAAATCGCGGCGGCGAAGGTGAGGATGGGCACGCCTTGGAGAAAGCCGACGAAGTGGAACCAGTAGTTGTCGTGATGCGCCATCGCCTCGGCACCTTCGAGCCGCATCCAAGGGGGGTTCCACCAAACGGAAACGAGCCAGTCCAGCACGACAAGGTCGACCACGTTGAAGCACAGGCCGCAGAGAGCGAAGAAGAGGAAGGCGTCGAGATAAGCGAGGTCCTGCTCCGAGTGCCACCAAAGGGCGTAGGCGAAAGGCAGCAGAAACATGCTGCCGAGAATCGGAACCGCCCACAGCCGTTCGAGCCTTTTCTCGGCGGCACTCTTCGGCGGCACGACGGCCTGCATCTCTTGGGGGAAGTCCGACAGCCAGATCCTGGGCTCGTGCAGGAACGACAACAGAATCAGAAGGCTCGTCCAGCCGCTGTTGAGCAGGCCGAAGATCGCAGCGTCCGGAATCATCTTTGTCTCCCTCACGCTCCCGCCGCAGAAGTGGCGGCACCCACACGCTCCGCTGTGTTGCTCGAGGAGTCGTCACCCGGCGGTCACCGGAGTCAACGAAGGCCGTCGGTGAGCCGAGACCTTGGCCTCATTGCACGCCGACGACGACGCGCCCGTGGGAGGACCCGACGTCAATCGCGTCGATAGCGATTGCCGTAAGCCTCGCTGTCGTCGAGCAGGGCCCGCTGGGCACCGCGAGCATCGGGAACGAGCTCGGGAGACTCGCCGAGCACCATGACGGGCCTCGTCTCGAGCTGGTATGCCGGCCAGTCCGGGAGATGCTCGTTCGACGGATCGCCGCTGCGTGCGAAGGCGATCCAGGTGTCGGCCATGATGTCGGCGACCCGCTGCTGCTCGTCGCCCACTCCCGACATGCTCCGGGAATGAGCGACGTTGTCGAAGACGAAGCCGATCTCGAGCGCGTGCGGCGAGCGCCACTTGCCGCCGTCGACCGGCGTATCCCAGTCGAAGAGATAGAGGTAAGCGGGAGCACCACCCTGCTCGGCCTTGCGTTCGGCCTGAAGTACGTGCCCCGAGAGCCAGCGTGCATCGGTCGTCGCTTCGAAGTAGATGTCGCTCGCGTTGGACTCGGGCTGCAGTTCTCTGTAGCCGGCGACGAGCGCTTCGACGTCAGCCTCCGGGTAGGCGCGCCACAGCGCCGCTCGCAGGCCGGCCCAATCGAGCTCGAACAGGCTCGGGTCGGCGATGCCGGCGAACATCGAGTTCTCGGTACGGTTGGTGCCCAGCATCAACGGGACGTCGCGTCCCGCCGGCGCCGCGTCCGGGTGAAACGGATGGCGCGTCAGCACGTTGCCGTCGATCGACGGAGCGCTTCCAGCACCGGTCCCCTCGGCCGCGGCACGGAGGTCGTCGGCCGGCAGGGAGCGGATCTCGGCGATCGAAGAAGCGTCGAGACCGAGATTGGCGACGAGCCGGTCGGACGCCGTCTGCGCAGCCTCGCGCTCGGGAAAGCGGAGCATGGCCCCGGACTGGACCACGGCGCGGTGGAAGAGTCCCTTCGCCCGCTCGGTCGACAGCAGCGTCGAGACTTTGGCGCCGCCACCCGACTCGCCGAAGATCGTCACGTTGCCCGGATCGCCACCGAAGGCCTCGGCGTGGTCGCGGACCCACTCGAGCGCCAGGATCATGTCGAGCACGCCGGCGACCGAGGAGTCGCCGAAGCCTTCTCCGTAGTGCGCCAGAGCCAGGTAGCCGAAGAGGTTCAAGCGATGGTTGATCGTCACGACGACGACGTCACCGCGGGCTGCCAGCCGGGTACCTTCGTAGACACGCGAGGAGCCGTCGCCCGAAGCGAAACCACCGCCGTGGAGCCAGACCATGACCGGGCGAGCGCCGCCGTCGGCCAGCCCCGGCGTCCAGACGTTGAGGAAGAGACAGTCTTCACTGAGCGCCGGTTGCGGCTCGGGCCGCCAGGAGTCGAAGAGGCCGCCGGCACTGCTGATGCGCGTCTGAGGACAGGAGTTGCCGTACTCGAGCGCGTCCGCGAGCTCGGTCGATGCCGCGGGCGGGGCGGGGGCCGCGAACCGGGTCGTTGCCGTGTCGGCGCCGTAGCGCACACCCTTGAAGACGAAGACACCGTCTCGCTGGCTGCCTCTCAGAGGGCCGTGCATCGTGCTCACCACCGGCTCCTGAGGAACCGCGTCGCCCGCGGCGGCCGAGCTTTCTCCACTGCAGGAGACGTTCAGCAGGGCGAGCAGAGGCAGGAGCAGAAGGAGACCGATTCGGCGGGTCGGTGGAGTCATGACGTCATCCTTTTCTGACGCTTCGTTCAGCGTCGCTCTCTAGGTTGCAAGTGAGGGCTCGCACGGCGGCGCTCACGACTCGGCTCTCGCAAGGTCCATCTGCGCGACGACGAAGCGATGGATGTTGGTCGAGTCCTCGGCACTCAGCACGTCGGCGAAGCTGTCCATGCCCATGGTGCTGTAGCGTCCGTCGAGCACGATCGAGTCCCAGCCCTCGTGCACCGCTGTGCGGGAATAACGCAGATCGCTGATGAAGCCGCGTCCCACGGCCTCAGAGCCGTGACAACGGCTGCAGTGCTCGCCGTAGAGCCGTGCACCGTTCTCGATCTGCTCGGGCGTGCCGTGAGGTTCGTCGATGCTGGCCAAGACCCGCTTCTTGTCCGGCACTTCGGGGATCGGGGCCGTGGCGTCGAGTTTGAAGGTAAAGAGCCGCCCCGGGTTTTCCTTGGTCATCGCGATGGCGTGAGGACCTCCGCCGACGCCGCCGTAGCCGGCCAGCACGCTCACATACTGCTCGCCGTCGAGCTCGTAGGTGATCGGCGGCGCCAGGATGCCGACGTCGGTCTGAACCGACCAGAGAAGGTCACCAGAAGCCGCATCGAACGCAGCAAAGCGGCCGTCGGACGTGCCTTGGAAGACGAGATCGCCAGCCGTCGCCAGAAGGCCCCCGTTCGACTCTGAAGGCTGCTCGTAGGACCAGCGCGCCTCCTGGGCCACCGGATCCCAGCCCAGCAGCAGCGCGCGCCTCGGGGCCTGGGGCTCGTTGGCCTCCTCCTCCTTCGTGACTCCCGTACCGAGGTTCCAATTGCCGCCGGGTGTGTACTCGAACTCTTCGTCGAAGCCGTAGTAGCCGGAGCGCTCGTGCGACGGAATGTAGACGAGTCCCGTGCCGGGATGAAAGGCCATCGGCTGCCAGTTGTGTGCGCCGCCGGGCGCGGGGTAGATCACTTTGGCGCCATCGTCGTAGTAGCCCTCCGGCGCCTCGACCGGGCGCCCGGTCTCCATGTCCACGTGTGTGGCCCAGGTCGCCACGGAGTACTTCTCGGCCGAGATCAGCTCCCCGGTCTCTCGGTCGAGGACGAAGAAGAAGCCGTTCTTCGGCGCCTGCATCAGCACTCTACGACGTGCGCCCTCGATCTCGAGATCGGCGAGCACGATGTGCTGCGTCGCCGTGTAGTCCCAGTTGTCGGCCGGCGTCGTCTGGTAGTGCCAGACGAGGCGCCCGTCGTCCGGATCGAGGGCGAGGATGGACGACAGGTAGAGGTTGTCGCCGCCGCCGGGGCTTCGGTGCGTGCGCGACCAGGGCGCGCCGTTGCCGGTGCCGACGTACAGTAGGTCGAGTTCGGGATCGAAGGCCATCGAATCCCAGACCGTGCCGCCGCCGCCGATGATCCACCACTCACCGCTCCAGGTCTCGGCGGCCTGTTCGAGGCCGTCGTGCTCGAAGGGCAGCGACGGATCTCCCGGCACGGTAAAGAAACGCCACGCCAGGTCGCCGCTCTCCACGTCGTACGCGCTCACGTAGCCACGCACCCCGTACTCGGCGCCGCCATTGCCGATGATGACCCTGCCCTTCACGACGCGCGGCGCGCCGGTGATGGTGTACGGGCGCTCCCGATCGATCGTGTTGATCTCCCAGACGACCTCGCCCGTCGTCGCGTCGATCTTGACCAGCCGACCGTCGAGCGTGCCGAGGAAGACGTGACCCTCCCACAGCGCGACGCCGCGGTTGACGGCATCGCAGCAGGCGTTCCTGGCCCAAGCGCCCGGAACGTCGGGGTCGTAGATCCAGAGCTCCTCACCCGTACGCGCATCGACGGCGTAGACGACGCTGAACGAAGAAGTGAAGTACATCACTCCGCCTTCGACCAGGGGCGTCGCCTCGTGCCCGCGACCGCGGCCGGTGTCGTAGGACCAGGCGAGGCCGAGCCGGCCGACCGTGTCGGAGTTCACGTGATCGAGAGGCGAGAAGCGCTGCTCATCGTAGGTGCGCCCGTAGCTCAACCAGCTCTCGGTCTCGGCCGCCGCGGCCGCCAGACGGACCGAGTCCACGGCTCGATCTGACGGCACGGTCTGGGCCGTGCAGCCTTGGACCCAGAGAGCGACCAACGCGACCGAGACGATCGCCCGGGAGCGAAGAGTCACAGGTGCTGCCGGTACCAATCAATCGCCAGTTTCAGCGCCTGCTCACGAGCCTCGCGGTAGATCCCGTAGTGGGTGATGCCCGGGATGACGTGGTACTCCGTCGGCACGCGGTTCTTCAGGATGGCGTGCACCGCCTGGCCGTGCTCCTTGATGTCGAAGAGCTCTTCCTTCTCGGCGTCGATGATCATCGCCGCAGCCTGTGAGCGGTGAGCGACGTCGCGCGGGCTGTACTGCGCCATCGACACGTAGTCCGGCGTCCCACGCAGGCCTTCGCGCGCCGGGATCTCGGCGTAGGGAGCGGCATCACCGCGAGCACGGGCGCGCTCCAGGGCCTGCAGTGCCTGCCAGCCACCGTCGAGCGTCTCGATGATGCCCTTCGAGTCCATCGACCCGACTTGGGACACGGTGACTTTGACCCGCGGGTCGTGCGCCGCAACCCAGATCACGTGGCCGCCAGAGTAACTGGACCCCCACAGGCCGATGCGCTCGGGATCGACGCCGGGCTGCCCCTGCACCCAGGTGATGGCGTTGCGGATGTCCTCGGTCTGGTCGAGAGGATCGACCTCCTCGCGCACCGCGATCGCTTCGAGCGAAACCGTACCCGTCGCGTCCGGGGTCTTCGGCATCCCTTCCTGAGCCACCAGGCGCGAGTCGCTGTCACCCCAACCGCGGTAGTCGATCGTCAACGCAACGAAGCCCTCGGCGGCGAGGAAAGGAGCGTAGGCCTGGTTGAGATGATCGCGCGTGCCACCCCAGCCGTGGGCCAGCACGACCACGCCCCGCT
>JBCCLJ010000110.1:0-22698 GCA_039026915.1 Acidobacteriota bacterium | reverse complement strand
TCGCCGCCCGGAACGATGGCGTTCCAGCCTTCTCCCAGCTCAGCGAGTAGATCCGGCGTCGCGGGCTCTTCGGCGACGTCGGCGGAGGGCTGGCAAGCCAGCGCCAGACAGGCAAGAGCGAGGGCGAGGCCCAGCCCAGCGAGGGGAGTGAGACGAACGGACGGCTTCGACTTCGACATGGCGACCTCCAGCGCGCGCAGCGGGGCTGGCGCGAAACGGCTCCGAGCGAAGTGTCGCTGGAGCGGCTTGTTGTGCAAGAGCCGCGACTCTAGCAGTCGGCGCGGGCACGGTCTTTCACAGGCCGATGGGATGCGGTCGCACCAGCGCGCTAGGCGCGGGGCAAGAAAGTTGAAGGGCGCTCCGGCTTCTTTCCGAACGAGGTAGGTGAAAGAGAAAGAACCCGCGTCGGTCCTCCGGATCGACGCACCCAAGGAGACCCGAGAAATGTCCGAGACCGTCAGAAGACCGAACCGCCACCAGGCCCCGATGCTCGCGCTGCTGAGCGTCCTCACCGTCCTCTTCGCCTTCGCCTCCGTCGTCAGCGCCCAGCCCGGCGTCAAGAAGGCCAACCGCCTCACCTTCGACATCGACAGCAACGCTGAAGGGGAGATCAGTCGAGATGCCCGCACGATGACCACCCAGCTGCCCCAAGCCAATACGATCAACAGCGGCTACCGGGGTCGCCACGTCTTCCTGAAGCTGGCCTACGCCAGCAGCGGCTCGAAGAGGCCCGAAGCGCGCTTCGTGCAGGCTTCCGCCGGGAACAGCCGGATCAGCTGCAACATCCGCCCCACGCGAAGCCCCGCGCCGGAACGGTTTTCGTGCTCGGCAGACGCCACTTGGATTCGCAGCCTCACCCGTGAGACGCGCATCAAGATCGAAGTCGGTGGCGCCGGCGTCGACGGCAAGCTCAGCGTCGACTGGGTGATCCAGCCGCAGGCGCCTCCCATGAGACGCCGCCCCCGTTGACGCAGCGAGGTCGGCCGACCCCCGGGCTTCCCTGAAGCCCGGGCCGTCGGATCGACCGCCCCCGCGCCCCCGGATGAGCGCCTGCGAAACAGATGGCGCGTCGCCGGGGCACTTCGCGAAGCTAAAGACAGACCAACAGAAACCGCTGGGTCGAAAACGAGATGAACCGCAAAGACAGAACCACACCGTGCCGGGGCCTGCGCCTGACGACTCTCGCCGTCCTGCTCCTTCTCGGCAGCCCCCTTCTGGGACAGGAAGACACCGCGGCGGCCAATCGCCTGACCTTCGACCTCGACGGCAACGGCGCGGGCAAGCTCTCCGCAGATGCCAAAACTCTCTCGGTGCCCCTGCCCGAACCGACCGCGATCGGCAGCAGCTATGCCGGCAGGACCGCGCGCATGCGGCTCGCCTACGAGACGGGGCGGCCGCGCCCGCAGGCACGCTTCGTCAGAGCCCAGGCTTCGCACCGCAGAGTGAAGTGCTACATCCACTCCGGGTATCGATCGGCGCCCGACACCTTCAGCTGCACCGCGGATCCAACCTGGCTGCGTAACCTGAAGTCTCGGACCACCGTGCGCATCGAGGTTCAAGGCAGCGCAGTGAAAGGCAAGCTCCAGGCGAGCTGGATCCTCACGCCGAGCCCGACTTCAGACTCGAGGAGGCCCTGATCGTGCAGCCCCGAACGCCAGAGCAGAGAGACGCCGACTCGTCTTCCCTCGCGCCCCGGACCGCCCGCCCGAGCACCGCTCTTCCGTCGATCCAAGACGCCCCGCAAGAGACCGGGAACCGCATCACCGAGCTGCTGAGGGCCGCCGCCGACGGCGACGATGCCGCGCAGGAGCAGGTCGTCGAATGGGCCTACTCCGAGCTGGAGCGGCTCGCTGCAGCGCGTCTGCGTCGGCGCCACCGGGGCGGTACGCCGACCCTGGAACCGGCGGCGCTCGTCAACGAGACGTTTCTGCGTCTGCTTCCCAAGCAGCTCGACTTCCAGAACCGTCGCCACCTTCTCGCCTTCGCCGGCACCATCATGCTGCGTGTCCTAGTCGACTACCAGCGTGAGCGAGGGGCACAGAAACGCGGCGGGGACGCGATCCGCGTCACGCTCTCGGGCCTGGGTCGCGCGTCGGAGTCAGGCATCGGCATTCTCGACTTCCACCTTGCCTTGGAGCGACTGCAGGAGATGGATCCGAGAAAGGCCGAAGTCGTTCGTCTCCGTCTGCTGTGGGGGTGTGAGATGACCGAGGTGGCGAAGCTACTGGAGACCTCCCTGAGCACGGTCGAGCGCGACTGGAGGTTCGCCCGCACTTGGCTCGCCAACGCTCTGGAGAGCACGCGCAGCACGGATTCATGACCGACGACAGAGATAGGTTTCAACGCGTCGAGGAGCTCTTTTTCGAACTCGCCGACCTCGAGGAAGTGCAGCGGGAACGTCGGCTCGAGGCTCTGCGTGCAGACGAGCCCGAGCTGTACGAGGAGGTGGCGCGCCTGCTCTCGCGGGATGAGCGCGGAGAAGGGCTGACGCGCGAGGCCGTCGCTCTCGATCTGGCGCTCGAAGGCGCTGCCGAGCCGCTGCTTCAGCTCGGACCCTACGAGCTCCTTCGCCGCATCGGCGAAGGGGGCATGGGCGTCGTCTACGAGGCGGCACAGTCGGATCCGATCGAGCGTCGCGTGGCCGTCAAGCTGACGCGACGCGGCCTGACCAGCGACGCTGCCGTTGCGCGCCTCGAAGCGGAGCGCCAAGCGCTGGCGCGCATGAGCCACCCCAACGTCGCTCAAGTCTTCGACGCTGGAACGTCGCACGACGGACGCCCCTTCTTCGTGATGGAGCTGGTCGCCGGTGAGCAGCTCCACGAGTTCTGCGACACCCGTCGGCTCTCTCTGGACGAGCGACTCGACATCTTCCTCGACGTCTGCGCTGGCGTGCATCACGCTCACCAGAAAGGGATCATCCATCGCGACCTCAAACCGTCGAACATCCTCGTCAGCGAGAACGAGGACGGTCGCCCGCTCCCCAAGGTCATCGACTTCGGCATTGCCAAGGCCACCGAGGAGGAGGCTGGGGAGGCTCTGACTCGCGACGGCGACGCCGTCGGCACGCTCGAGTACATGAGCCCCGAGCAGAGTCAGGGTTCGCAGATCGACACGCGCTCCGACGTCTACGCCTTGGGCATCGTGCTGTACGAGCTGCTCACCGGGGAGCTACCGTTTTCGAGCGCGGAGTTTCGCGAGCTCGGCCTCGCCGCCGCCTATCAGGCGATTCGAGATCAGACCCCGGCGGCACCGAGTCGTAAGTTGACCACCGACGCCTCGATCGGAGCCGACGCGGCCCAGAAGCGCAGCACCGGGCTCGGCAGTCTCGCCCGCCGACTGAGACCGGACCTCGACTGGATCGTCATGAAGGCGCTGGCCAAGGAGCCGGAGAGGCGCTACCAGGCGGTCACGGACCTGATCGAGGACATCCGCCGTTACCTCCGCCGTGAGCCGGTCCTCGCCGGGCCGCCCAGCCGCGCCTACCGTCTCCAGCGCTTCGCCCGCAAACACTGGCTTGCGGTCTCCTCCGCCGCCGCGATTCTCGTCCTGCTCGTTGGCGGCGTCGCCGGCACGACCCGGGGGCTGATCCTCGCAAGGGCCGCAGAGGCGCTGGCGATCGAGGCCGAGGCCGAGGCCCGTATCGAGGCCGAAACAGCCACCCAGGTCTCCGACTTTCTGATGGACCTCTTTCAGGCCCCCGACACCAAGGGCGCGAGGCCGGGCGACGTGCGCGGACGAGACATGACGGCGGTCGAGCTTCTGGAGTTGGGCGCTCAGCGCGTGCGCGAGGACCTCGTCGACCAACCCCTCGTCCAGTCGCGCTTGATGCGAACGGTCGGCCGTGTCTTTCTCAACCTCGGCATGATGGGCGAGGCGCGAGAACACCTGGCCGAAGCGCTCTCGATCCAGGAAGACCTGCTGAACCCTCAGGATCCCGAGCTCGCCGAGAGCCTTCGTCAGCTCGGCGTCCTGCTGCGCAACGAAGGCAGCCTCGACCAGGCCGAGGAGTACCTGCGCCGGGCCATCGCCATCTTCGACCTCGACCGGGAGACGAATCACGTCAAGCTGTCGCACGCCCTGAACGACCTCGGCATTTTGCTGCGGCCCAGCGATCCCGAGGAGGCCCTGCAGAGCTATCGGCAGGCGCGGGACCTCGTGCTTCTTCATCGACCGAACGAAGACGGGCTCTGGGCACTCGAGGCGAACATCGCGGTTCTTTCGGCGTCGCTCGGCCGCTTCGCCGAAGCCGAGGAGGGACTCGAGAGCTCGATTCGACGCGCCGAGCCCCTCTTGGGATCCGAGAGCCCACGCATCGCCTCGCTGCTTGGAAACCTGGCCTTCGTCCAACGAAAACAGGGTCACTTCCGTACGGCACTGACCACCAGAGGTCGCGCTTTCGGCCTTCTGGAGAAGAGCCTCGGTGAGGAGCACCCCGACCTCGTGATCCCGCTCGTCAATCTGCTCACTTCTCACAGGATCCTCGGCGAGCTCGAGCGCGCTCGCGCGCTGGGCGTGCGCGCCCTCGACATCGGTCTGGCAAAGCTCGGTGAGGACCATCCGCTCGTCGCTACGACGCGCAACAACCACGCGATGACTCTGATGGACCTGGGAGAGATGGACGAGGCAGCGGAGCAAGCGCGTCTCGCGATCGAGGCCAACTCGACCCGCACCGACCTCGGCTCGGCCCGGACCCGACTCAACAGCACGATCCACCTGGCCCGGCTCGAGCGCTACGCGGGCAGGCCGCAGCGAGCTGTCGAGCTTCTCGACCGGGTTCTCTCCGACCCACAGATCGAGGACGGCTCCCGCATCGAAGCGATGCTGCAGCGCCCCCTCGCTGCGCTTCAGGCCGGCGACGACGGCGCCGCTGCTGCCTTCGCCGCAGCCCTGCGGGAGATCGAGAGCAACCCGATCGTCGACGCCGATCGCAGACTCGTGCTCGAAGCTTGCTTCGCCGAGCTTTCCGGCGACCGCGACCGCGCTCTCCAGCACATCGCTGCGGCACTCGATGCCGGCTACGCGCAAGCGATCCTCTTCGCCGAGGCTGACCTGGCAGCTCTGCGTCGAGACCCACGCTTCGAGCCGCTGGCCCAAAGGCTGCGCGCCGCTCTCGACGAGTCCTAGAGCTCTCGCAGCGCCGTCGCGTCGGGCGGCCCTCTCCGCTTGCGCCGACTCAGGGCTTCGAGCGGCAGCAGATGGATGACGGGCCGCGGAGCCCGACTGCGACTGAGTAGCCGAGGCCCACCGTCGCCGCCGTGCGGCGGCCTGGGCCACAACCACTTCCGTGATCCCGACTTCATGAATCTGGGGGGCCGCTCGATGATCTCTGCTTTGAAGAAACTGGCGACGGGCGCGGCGAGCGCACTGCTCGCGGCCGGCGTCACGACACCGCCGACGCTCTTCGCTCAGCCTGCTCAGGAGCCCGCTGGCGCGACCTCGGACGCGTCGACAGATCTCTCCGTCGTCTCGGGACCGCCAGAGGAGTGGATCTCCCGCAGCGACACCGTGCGGATACGGCTCTCGGCCCTGCCCAGCAGCGTCCCCGGCAGAGTCGCCGTCGTGATCGGCACGACCGACGTCACGGACCTCCTTCGCATCGAGGGCGAGACTCTGACCTATCGAAGTGAGCTCCTGCCCCTACCGACCGGACGCCAGCCGCTGACCGTCTCGCAGGTCTCGCCCGACGGAACATGGCGCGAGATCTACGCCACGGAGCTCAAGGTCCGACACGCTGGAGGCTTCGAAGAGGTCACCTCGGAGACGGGCATCGATCTACAGGGGCTCTGGCTCGCCGAGGAGGGTGGCGAGAGTGAGGCAGGAGGCCAAGACGCAGCGACCGCCAACATCTCTCTCGGCGGCTCGCTCGCACGCAGCGGCTGGCGCCTCTCCAGTCGCTTCGCCCTGGTCGGCGTCAGCGAGATCGAGCAAGCGCTGCGTTTCGCGGAGCGCGAAGAGCGCGCCGATCGTCTCGACCTCGCCGACTACGCGCTCCGCGTCGAGCGTGGTCAGGGCTATGCGGAGATCGGCCACGTCTCCTTCGGCGAGCATCAGCAGCTGGTGAGCAGCTTCCCGAGCCGCGGTCTCGATCTTGCCTTGCCACTGGGATCCAGCGGTTCGGTGCGCGCCTCACTGGTCAACGGCACCAGCATCGCCGGCTGGGACAATTTCACCGGGCTGAATCGCAGCGAGCACCGCATCGCCGCGGGATCCGTCGGCTGGGACCTCATCCCCTCGCAGCCGGGGGGCCTGAGGATCGACGCCGACTGGGTCGACGCCTCCGTACTTCCGCTCGCGGGCTTCAACCAAGGCTTCGTGAACGATGCCGAGGAAAGCGACGGCTGGGGCGCTCGGCTCAGCGGTTCGTTCGCCCAGCAGCGGATCAGCTTTCGCGCCGGCTTCGCACAGAGCGACTTCAGCAATCCCGACGACCCTCTGCTCTTCCAGGGAGAAGACGTCGTCGCGGTGCGCGGCGAGACGCGCGATGCCCGCTTCGCCCAGGTCGATCTGGCGCTCGTCGACAACCGAGAGATCGGCGAAGGGACCTTCGCTTCGGTGCGGCTGAGCCTTCAGCACGAGCGCGTCGACCCGCAGTACCGCTCGATCACGGCGTTCACGCAGGCCGACCTCGAGCGCAACGGCGCCGATCTTCAGGCGAGCGTCGGAGCGATCTCGGCGCAGGTCGGGCACAACCGCAGCGAAGACAACCTCGCCGACATCGAATCGATCCTCAAAACGAAGACCCGCAACAGCAGCGGCAACCTGACGCTTCCACTCGGGATGGTCTGGGACGACAAGCCGCGACCGTGGCTCCCTTCGATCAGCTTCAGCGTGCAGCGGACGCACCAGTTCGGGGCCAACGACCCACAGAACGGCGGCTTCGACCCGAGCCACATCCCCGACCAGAAGAGTCAGGATCACTCGGCCTCTCTCGACTGGTCGGGGAACCGCTGGCAGGCGGGCTACGTCTTCGCCGCCTCAGACCAGGACAACCGTCAGCCGGGTCGCGAAACCGACGACTTCACCAACGTCGGTCACGAGGCGAGAGTCGCCTTCAGTCCCGGTACCCGATTGGACCTGGGCGCCGACTATTCGCGCAACCGGGCAGCCAGCCTCGGACCGGGCCGCGTCGACCGCAACGAACGGGTCGGACTCAACACGATGTGGCGACCGCTGGAGCAGCTGACCCTCACCGGCGATCTCTCTCGCAACCGTACTGCCGACGAGCCGTTCACCTCGAGCTCCGAGACGACGATCCTCAACCTCGAGCTCTCTTTCCGCTTCGCGTGGCGTGAAGAGAGAGCTCACGGCGGAAGTGGACAGTGGTTTCTGCGCTACTCCAACCAGGACTTCGAGTCTCTCGACGGCTTCTTCGGCGGCTTCCTCGTCCGCGACAGCTGGACCCTTCACACCGGCTTCAATCTCAGCCTCAGGTAAGGAGCAAGACCATGAAGCACTTTCGCATCCATCTCTTTCTGGTCGCGCTTGCCGCGAGTCTCGCGGCTCCCTCGTCCGCTCAGATCCGCCGCGACCCGAGCGGCGTGAACGTCAATAGCCAGGGGGCGACCACCGTCTTCATCAGCTTCGGCGGACTTCGAGATCAGGTGCCGGTCGAAGCCACCTGGTGCGGCGAGCTCGTGCCCGCAGCACCCGCCGTCGGCTTTCGCTGCGCCCCCGGCACGATCTTCGGCCGACTGCCGATCCGCTTCGATCAGAGTCGAACCGAGGGCAGCCTCTTCACCGACGTGATGAGCATTCCGCCGTCCGTCGCGCGGCGTGCCTACCAAGCGGCGGCAGAGGGCGACGAGTCGACCTTCTTCTATGTCCGACGCTTCTCCAGCCTCGTGGGTGGCCCGGACGAGTACGTCTTCGTCACCTGCCGATTGACCGGCGGCGGCGCGCGAGTGCCGCTCGCGCTCCTCGACGTACAGCTGGAGTCACCCACGCGAGACAACGTGCTGCAGGTGTCACCCGGCGCGACTCCGGAGGAGATCTCGGCGCGAATCGCTTACAACGGCACGGGTCGCCTGCGCGGCCGCTGGGAGGTCGTACTCCCCGGTGAAGAGCCGCCCACTTCGCAGGACCTGCTCACGGAGGCGACCCTGCCGGCTTCCGAGCGCGGCCTGCAACGGCGCTACACCCAGGTCAGCCGTTTCGATGTCTTCCTGCCGCCGACAGGCCGCTTCACTCTGCCGGGACCTCCGGTCGAACGCCTGCCGACGGAGGTCGAGGGGCTCTACCAGGTTCTGCTCCGCGTCGAGGCCTCCGATGACAAGGAAGCGAACTCGAACCTCGGCAACGTCGGAGGAACGGGGATCGTGCGCAGCGGCGCCGTCGCTGGCTTTCCCATGCCGACCCTGCGCTACGTCGTCGGCGGCGCCGGCGCAGCCACGTCCTACGCACCGGGCCTGTCCCTGCTCGCTCCGCAAGCCGATGCGACTCCCGGACCCGGCGCATTGGACTTCAGCTGGACGCAGGCGCGTGACGCGGCGCTCTATCGCCTCGAGCTCCAGACAGCAAACGGCGATGAAATCCATCAGGCGCTGCTGCAACAGGGGATCGGCGTCTACCGCGCACCGTCTTGGCTCGCAGAGCGCGCCGGCGGCGTCGGGCTTCGCTGGCGTGTCGTCGCGCTCGACGCCGAAGGGGGCACGGCGGGGCAGACCGCCTGGCGCACGCTGCGCCTCGACTGACGCCGTCGCGTGAAGGGTCGAACCTCGGTCCTGCGACTGAATGGGGTAAGGCGCCACGAGGCGCTTCCACGAAAAACGTCGGCCCGAACGGTCCGATCAGCCATAAGGAAGACAAACCATGACCCCACGAACACAGACCCTACGAAGGCTCAGCCTGGCAGGAACGGCTCTGCTCCTCCTCGCCTCGACGGCGAGCGCCGAGACCCGCGTGAAGAACGCCTACGTCCAGGACGGCAAGCTCGTCCTCGAGGTCGTCGAAGAGCCTGCACGCTCCGCCGAGGTGCAGGTACAGATCGGCGGCGAAAGCATCACCGTGCCCGTCTCTGGACTCGTCCCCAACCGCACGCGCACCGTGACCACTTCGGTCGACGTTCCATGCGGCGATGTCAGCAGCCTGCAGGCGCGCGTCGCGGGTGCGGAAACGCCCTATTCGAAGACCCTTCGCAACCCGTGTCCGACCTCCGGTGGCGGCCGACCGGCCTCCTCGAGCGCTGCGCTCGACCTCTTCGACCTGCAGGTGGCGCCGACCAACGGGCTCCTCGGAGTCTTCGTGCGCACGCGCGGACCGGCACCTCGGACACCCGTCGAGGTGCAGTTCAGCTACGCCGACTTCAGCGAGAAGGCGCGCGTCGTCGGACTCTCACCGAATCGCAACGCCAAGGCCAACGGTCGCCAGCCCTTCCCCTGCAACGAGACCCACAGAGTCACCGCGCGCATCGCCACCCCGGGCTACGGCGACGAGACGGTGGAGGCGGACCTGCGCCGACAGTGTTCACGCTCGCAGGGCACGCCGAACCTGGTCCCCTACACGCTCGAGCGCGCCAACAACATGCGCACGAACGCCTCCGCAGACAACCGCGTGCCGGTGCGAGTCGAAGTCCTCAACGACTCGCAGTACGACATGCCCTTCAACAACCAGGGAACGCCCTCGTTCACCATCCAGGTTCCGGGCATCTCCCAGCGGATGCAGGTTCGACGCCAGCTGCAGGCCGGTGAGAAGTGGGGCTTCAACGTCAGCCTGACGCTCTCCTGCTACTCCAAAGAAGCCGATCGCTTCCAGGAGGTGACGATGACGGTCGACTCACGGCGCAACATTCGGGAGTCGGACGAGAACGACAACACGAAGACCTTCGTCATCGAAGCGAACCGGTGCCGCGACGCCGGCTAGCGCTCCCCGTCCGCGGCGAACCCGCGGCCTCCAGCTCTCTCGGGCTGGGGGCCGCTCCGGGCCGGGCGCGATCTCAGCGGATGCGCGCTTCGCCCATCGACGTGACGACCTTGACCGCAAGGGTGGGCGCCCCTTCGGGTACGGCACTCTGATCGGGGAGGCGTACGCTGCGCCCGCCCATCGCCGCGCTGGCATCGACGTCGACGAAGACGTCTTCCGGGACGCGCGCTCCGCATTCACCCATGCTGCAGCGGATACTGATCTGAGAGTCGTTGCGCCAGGAGCCCTCGAGATCGACGCTCACTTCGCCCATGCGAAAGCGGAGTTCGGCAGCTTCCGGGCTGGCGTTGCCGAGCGAGTCGACCGTCAGCTGACCCATCCGTCCGCTGACCCTGAACCTCTCGGCGGGAACCGGAGTCGGCTCGCTGATGTCGAACTCGAACTCGCCCATGCCGGTCTGCAGATCGACGGCCTTGAGGGCAAGCCCTCCAAAGTCCATTTCGGCCTGCCCCATCTTGATCTCGCCGAGGATACTGAGCGGGTGCCCCTTGGGCACGCGGATTTCGACGCGGCTTTCAGGCCCCGCTCCGAACATCACGGAACGACGAGCCGAGAACTTGACGCGGTACGTCCAGTCGCCGCCCTCGGCCTGCTCGAACTCCTCGGTGAGCCGGTAGCGCGCCTTGTCGTAGTCGGCGATCACCTCCAGCTCTTCATCCGCCTCGACGGGAACCAGCGTGAACGATCCGGCCGACAGATCGAGCTCCAGTGTGCCGACGCCCGTCGAAACGACCGCCTGGGTCTGCAGATCGAGACTCTGCCGAACGTCGCTGAGCTGCTCCTCCGTGGCGATGTTGTCGGGCCGGGCGCTTTCGAGCAGCGGCTCACGGGGAAGATCGTAGGACGCCGAGTCCGTCGTCGGCTCCGCTTCGACGTTGGCCGAAACGAAGGCCACACCGCTGAGCACGAGCATGCCGACGAAACCGAGCCCGAGCACGGCGACGCATCCCCAGCAGCCGGTCTTCAGACATCCGCGACTCTCTTCGTTACTCATCGCCTGACTCCATTTCCGGGAGGGTGATCCGCTTCATGCTGAGCCACTACGACGCGGTCGCGCAAGTAGTTGCAAAGAGGCTCAGCGGCCGCGGATGTCTTCGGATTGCCACATTCCGGGTCCGCTCTCGGCACAGTCGCCTGATCGAGTCAGAAGGTCATGAACGAAACTGCCCGCTCCCGTCGCCCGTCCTCCACCTCTCCTTCGACACCGCCGCCCGCAACCCCTCTCCAACCCTCGAGTTCTCTGGTCGTCCGCGGCGGTCGGCCCGTGGGCGGTCGACTCCGCCCCAGCGGCAACAAGAACGCCGCACTCCCTCTGCTCGCTGCGACGCTGCTGACTGACGAAGAGGTCGTGCTCAGTAACGTGCCCGACATTGGCGATGTCCGCACGCTGCTGCGCTTGCTCGAGGGCCTGGGGAAAACCGTCCAGCGCCAGGACGTCGACCGCTGGTCGATTCACGGCGGACTCACGCACGGTTCGCCCGATCGCGAGGAGTGCGCCCGCATTCGTGCGTCCATCCTGCTCGCCGGCCCCTTGCTCGCTCGCTGCGGTGAGGTCGACCTGCCCTCGCCCGGCGGCGATGTCATCGGGCGAAGGCGACTCGACACGCACATCCTTGCCTTCGAGTCGCTCGGAGCCTCGGCCTACCTGCGGCCGGAAGGACTCCGTCTCGACTGCGGAGATCTTCGCGGCGCGGAGATCTTCCTCGACGAACCGTCCGTCACTGGAACAGAGAATGCGATCCTCGCCGCGGCCCTGGCTCAGGGCCACACGACGCTGCTCAACGCGGCGAGCGAGCCACACGTGCAGGAGCTCTGCGTGCTGCTCAACGCCATGGGCGCTCGCATCCTCGGCATCGGCAGCAATCGCCTGGAGATCGAGGGCGTCGAGAGGCTCCACGGAGCCCGCTACGAGGTCGGTCCCGACCTGATCGAAATCGGTTCGCTCCTCGCTCTCTCGGCGGCCACGCGCGGGGAGCTCGAGCTCGATGGCGTCTGCCTCGAAGACCTGCGCGCTGCGCGCATCGGCTTTGCCCGACTCGGTGTGCGCTTCGATCTCGAGGCGAAGCAGGATCAGCTCAGGAGCACTTGCCGCGGACGGCATACGCTCCACCTTTCGAGTCAGCAGCGCCTGGAGGTGCAGTGCGACCTCGGCGGCGCCATTCCCAAGATCGACGACGGCCCTTGGCCCGGCTTCCCTGCCGATCTGTTACCCCTGATGGTCGTGCTCGCCACGCAGTGTGCCGGCACCGTGCTCATTCACGAGAAGCTCTTCGAATCGCGCCTCTTCTTCACCGATCGCCTCTGCGGCATGGGTGCTCGGCTGGTCCTTTGCGACCCGCATCGCGTCATCAGCTCCGGCCCATCGAAGCTCACCGGGCAGGAGCTCTCCAGCCCGGACATTCGGGCCGGTATGGCGCTGCTCATCGCGGCGCTCTGCGCCGAGGGAACGAGCACCATCCACAACGCGCGACAGATCGATCGTGGCTACGTCGACATCGTCGAACGCCTCGGCGCGCTGGGAGCCGACCTGCAGCGCGTGCCGCGGTGAGACCCTCCCGACGCGCGGCTGCGGTCGCCGCGCTGACGCTCGTCGCGGGGCTGAGCCTGCTGGCTTCCCTGGGTGGCCAGGAGGTCGACGCCCGGCTCGGAGGGCTCGTGGCCGTCGTTCCCGGTGGCGACTTCACGGGGCATCTTCTCCTGATGGGCGCCTGCAGCTTCTTCACCGTGCGGGCCTTCGGCTCCGTCCGTTGGCGCGGCCGCCCGCTCGGAGCCGCTCGAATCGTCATCGCACTCCTCCTGGTGAGCCTCCTCGACGAAGGAGCTCAACACTGGCTGGCGGCGCGCACCTGCTCCTGGAGCGATGCTCTCGCCAACACGCTCGGCATCGTCACGTTCGGCGGCCTCGCTAAGGCACGGCTTCGCTCGGCGCGATGAGACGCTCCAGGTCGGTGTCGAGCGGCACCGCGATCTCGAGGAAGGCCGACGACATCTCGTCCCACGACTGACGGCCCCAGGCGACCGGCACCGTCGGATCGGGGTTGAACGGGTTGCTCGCTGAATTGTCGAACGTCGAGTTGACGGTGACCCGCGTGCCTGCCGGCAATCGGACCGGCTCAGCGAAGACGTAGGTGATCTGCCAGTTGAAGTCGTAGCGGGGCACGGACAAGAGGGACATCCGGCGACCGTCTGGAAACGTCGCCAGGATCTCCGACGCACGCCCTCGGAAGTGCATGTGCGGAGTCAACGCCAACAGCTCGACGTCGACGCCGAAGGTCGCTTCGCTGGCCGCCACGTAGTCGTCCTCGCCCGCCGGAATCCAGATCGTCTGATTGTCGAAGATCATCGACAGCACACGCTTCTGCGGAGGTGCATCGTCGAAGTAGAGGCCGACGCGGGTGAGGTCGCTGACCGCTTCTCCGGTCGCGGTGTAGTGAAGGCTGAGCAGCAGCATGGAGCCCCGGGGAAGGAGCCGGCCCGAACCGGCGGGCAGCGTCACCGGCTGGCCGCCCGGCAGGTACGAGAAGAGGAAGTCACCGCCGTCGCCATCGAGGTCGGCGTCGCGGCGGAAGATCGGAGGCTCGGTGATCTTCGAGCGCGGCAGAAAGCCCGGCTGACCGACCCGCAGCGGCAGATCCTGTCGACACGCGAGGCTGCACAGCATGACGTCGATGTGATGGATGACGGAGCGTTCTCCGGCCAGTACCTCGACACCGCGAAGCCAACGGTCCTCGTCGAGGCCCGTGTCGAGCAGCACGTAGACATAGTCGATCTCGCCCTGCGCCGGGATCGGGAAGGGCTCCGGCATCGCAACGATCCGGTCCGGCGTGCCGAGTCGCCAGCCGTCGAAGGCAGCGGGTGCGCCCGCGTCGATCGGCGGCCCCTGTGCCGCACCCTGCTGCGCCCATCGTTGCAAGAGGTCGACCTCTGCATCCGCAAGACGCGCGTCGTTTCTGAAGACACCCGCTTCCGCGTCGGCGAACCACGGGGGCATGCGACGCGCCGACGTCTCACGTGCGATCGCGCGGGCCCACGGTCTCGTCTGCTCGAAGGTTCGCAAGGCCATCGGTGCGACTTCGCCCTCGCGATGACACGATGCGCAGTGTTGTTCGAGAATGGGCCGAACGTGCTCGGAGTATGTGACCGGTTCTTCGCCGGCGAGGCCGACGACGGCCGTCAAGACGAATGAAACGAAGGCCACCAACATGTTCACCGACTCCTGAGTCCCTGGATCGCCCGATGAGGCGTGAAAGACCGCTTACAGATCTTTACGGGAGGCGACGCTTCGATGCGACACGATCGGAGGGTGCACGCCCGACGACGACATGATTCAGAAGCGACGAGAAGGCCTTATCGAATGAAGATCTCTGCAACGCGGCACCAGCGTACACCTCTGCTGATCGCGACGGCGACCCTGCTGTTGGGCCTTGCCTGCTCACGAAACGACCCGGCACGCCCGCCTTCGACCGAGCCCGATCGAGTTGTCCTGACGTGGGCCCAGCGCCCCACCGACTCGCAGTCGGTGACGTGGCGAACCGCCGACTCGCAGGCCGAAGGTTCGGTCCAGTACACGATCGCCAGCGGCGCGCCGGACCTGGCATCGCTTGCAACGACCCAGGCAGCCACTCAGCAGTCGCTGAGACTTCGCGACTCCGAGTGGAACGAGGAAGGCCCAGAGGTCGTGCGCTACCACTCGACCACTCTCGAAGGACTCGATCCAGCAACGACCTACGCCTACCGCGTCGGTGCGCCGGACGCCTGGAGCGAGTGGCACCACTTCACGACGCCCGACCCCGAGCAGCCGCTGAGGTTCCTCTACTTTGGGGACGCCCAGAACGGCGTGCTCTCTCACTTCTCGCGGGTTCTGCGCACCGCCTTTGCCACGGCACCGCACGCTGACTTCGCGCTGTACGCCGGTGACCTCGTGAACGACGGCCACTACGACCTCCAGTGGCAGGAATGGTTCGACGCCGGTGGCTGGCTGCACGCCACGCTCCCCGCCGTGCCGGCGACGGGAAACCACGAGTATCGCTCCTTCGACCGGGGACGGCAGGGAGACAAGTTCCTGTCGATGCTCTGGCGTCCGCAGTTCGAGCTGCCCGTCGAAAGCGCTCTGCCCGAGGAGCTCGCGGAAACGGCCTACGCCCTGCCTTTCGATCAGGCACTCGTCGTTGTGCTCGACTCGAATCGGTGGCAGCGGGAACAAGCCGTCTGGCTCGACGAGCGGCTGGCCGAGCCGGCGAGGTGGAAGATCGTCGCCTTCCACCATCCGATCTACTCCAACGCCGGAGACCGCGACAACGCCGCGCTGCGCGACCTCTGGCTGCCGATCCTTCAGCGCCACGGAGTCGATCTCGTCCTGCAGGGGCATGACCACACCTACAGCCGCGGGCTCGGTTCGGCGGTCCCGACCGACCCGGGAACCACCGAAGAACCGGGGGACTTCGGTCCGGTCTTCGCCGTCTCGGTGTCGGGTGCCAAGCAGTACGAGCTCGCCGAGGAGCCGTGGGGCAACTACCCCGGCACGGAGCTCGCGCGTGCGGCAGAGAACAGCCAGCTCTTTCAGGTGATCACCGTGGAGGACGATCGCCTCAGCTATCGCGCCTACCTCGCGCACGGCGAGCTCTACGACGGCTTCGAGTTGCTCCGCGAAGAAAGCGACGAAAAGCGCCTCGTCGAGATCACCGCGACGCCGACGAGCCGACGCTTCGACAACACCGGCTCGTACACGTCGGGACACTGGACGAAGTAGTCGCAGCATCCCTCCTTTGAGGGCTGTTTTGCCGCTGGAGCGCTGCTAGTGTCTCGGACCGGGTACTCGTCGAGGGAAGGACCGACCTTCGCGTCCGTTCTTTCTTCAGCAACTCCCCTGGGTGGACCTTTCGAACCCCCTCGGGAAAGCAGTGCCATAACGACTCCCTCGAGGCTTTCCTGCCCATGAACGCACCGCACGCCACCTCGTTTCGCGATTCCGTCGACGCCATGTTCGAGCGCGCCGCCGGGCTCATCGATCTTCCCCCCGGTCTGAAAGAGAAAATCCGGATCTGCAATGCCACGTACACCGTGCGCTTCGGCGTGCGCCTCCGCGGTGACGTACATACATTCACCGGCTACCGGTCGGTGCACTCGGAGCACGCCGAGCCGGTCAAGGGCGGCATTCGGTACTCCCTCGCCGTCAACCAGGACGAGGTCGAGGCTCTGGCCGCGTTGATGACCTACAAGTGCGCGATCGTCGAGACGCCCTTCGGTGGCTCGAAGGGTGGTCTCTGCATCGATCCTCGCGCCTGGAGCGAGGAAGAGCTCGAGCGCATCACCCGGCGGTTCGCCTACGAGCTGTGCAAGCGCGACCTGATTCATCCGGCGCAGAACGTGCCCGCTCCGGACATGGGCACGAGCGAGCGGGAGATGGCCTGGATCGCTGACGCCTATCGGCGCATGAACACCACGGACATCGACGGCCTCGCGTGCGTCACGGGCAAGCCGATCCACGAAGGGGGGATCAACGGCCGCACCGAGGCGACGGGTCGCGGTGTCCAGTTCGCACTGCAGGAGTTCTTCCGCCACGAAGAAGACATCGAAGACGCCGGCATGACCGGCACGCTCGAGGGCAAGCACGTCATCATCCAGGGCCTCGGCAACGTCGGGTACCACGCGGCCAAGTTCCTCAGCGAGGAGGACGGCGCCCTCATCGTTGCTGTCGGCGAGCGCGACGGTGCGGTGACCCACCCGGAGGGCCTCGACATCGAGGAGCTGAAGGCCTACCTTCGAGAGCACGGCGGCGTCCGGGGATTTCCTGGGGGCACGTTCGTCGAGAACGGCAGCTCGATCCTCGAAGAGCCGTGCGACGTGCTGATTCCCGCGGCGCTCGAGAGCGTCATCCATCCCGGAAACGCCGCACGCGTTCAGGCCAAGGTCATCCTCGAAGCCGCCAACGGACCGCTGACGGCGGAGGCCGACGAGATCCTCCGCAAGCGCGGATGCATCATCATCCCCGACATGTACGCCAACGCCGGCGGCGTGACGGTCAGCTACTTCGAGTGGGTGAAGAACCTCTCGCACATTCGCTTCGGCCGCATGCAGCGACGCCAGGAGGAGGCGCGCCATCAGCTACTCATCAACGAGCTCGAGGAGCTGTCGGCGACGCACGATCTCAAGTGGACTCTGACCGAAGGCTTCAAGCAGAAGTACCTGCGCGGCGCTGATGAGCTGCAGCTCGTGCGCTCCGGTCTCGACGACACGATGCGCTCGGCGTACCAAGCGATGCGGGAAGTCTGGCGAAGCCGCAGCGACGTGCCTGATCTACGCACGGCCGCCTATCTCATCGCGATCGAGAGAGTCGCGCTGAGCTACCAGTCGAAAGGGCTGTAGTCGCAAGTCCTGCCTGCCTGCAGCAGGAAACGTCCGAGGCCCTTTTATAGAGTCATCTGCATGAAGCAATTCATGCGCTCGACCGCCGGCCTGGCAAGGCTGGCGGCGACTGTCCTATTGTTCTTCGGAACCACCTCTGCCGCCCCCGCTCAGAACTCGCGCCTGGTCTACGACGACGCGCTGGGTGAGAACTTCCAAGACTGGAGCTGGGCTACCCATGACCTCCAGAGCACCGCCGAGGTCGCCACAGGGGCTTACGCCATCTCCATGGAGCCCGACGGCTGGGAAGGCGTCTACCTGCGCTCGAGCACGCCGATCTCCATCGACGACTGGGGTCTGCTGCGCTTCCAGATCCACGGCGGAACCGGCGGCAACCAGCAGCTGCGCGTCTACTTGCAGCTGGGAGAAACCTTCTTGGCGGAGTCGGTTCTCGCACCGCCGGCCGCCGGCGCCTGGAGCCAGCGGACGGTCGACTTCGGCGCACTCGGCGTCTTCGGCAGCTTCGACGGCATCATCTTCCAG
Source organism: Acidobacteriota bacterium (assembly GCA_039026915.1). Lineage (GTDB taxonomy): Bacteria > Acidobacteriota > Thermoanaerobaculia > Multivoradales > Multivoraceae > JBCCLJ01. The sequence goes on along the minus strand of JBCCLJ010000110.1, from coordinate 4,893 downwards.
GACAACTCGGGTGGAGATCAGCCGACCGTCTACCTCGACGCCATCGAGCTGCGCTCTGGCGGGGCCCCTCCCGCAGGATCGCCGATCGACATCACCGTCGACGCCGGCAGAGACCGACGGGCGATCAACCCCGACATCTACGGTGTAAACTTCGGCACCGCGGCCCAGGTCACGGATCTGCGCTGGCCCGTCCGTCGCTGGGGCGGCAACTCGACGACTCGCTACAACTGGCGTCGCGACATCAACAACACCGCCTTCGACTACTTTTTCCAGAACATCGTCGGCGAGGTCGCCGACGCCAGCCTTCTGCCCGTCGGCAGCGCCGCAGATCGCTTCGTCGAGGAGACTCTGGCCGGCGGTTCGAAGCCGTTGATGACCATGCCGATGATCGGCTGGGCACCGGTCGATCGGCGGGAGAAGCTCTGGGCCTTCTCTCAGCAGAAGTACGGGCCGCAGACGAGCGACGAGTGCCGCTTGTACGGCGACGATCCGCCGTTCTGGTGCACGGCCGATTCGGGCAACGGCCGCTGCGACCCAGCGATCAACACGACGGGATTCTGCTCCTCCGAGGGACTCATTCGCGGCAACGATCCTGCGGACACGTCGCAGCCGATCGGACCGTCCTGGGTCGGCGACTGGGTCCGGCACCTCGTCTCTCAGTTCGGATCGGCGAACACCGGCGGCACTCGTCTCTACGCACTCGACAACGAGCCGATGCTCTGGGACAGCACCCACCGTGATCTGGTCACTGAGGGGCTCGACTACGACGGCCTCTGGGACCGAACGGTCCGCTACGCCCAGGCGATCAAGGCCGCGGACCCCGAGGCCGAGACGCTCGGCCCGGTCGTCTGGGGCTGGTGTGCGTACTTCACGTCGGCGGCCGATACTCAGCGACCGGGAAGCGACTGCCTCACGGGCCCTGATCGCAACGCCCACGACGGCCTGCCCCTACTCGAGTGGATGCTCGAGCAGAGCTGCTCGCTCGAGGCGAGCACTGGATTCCGAGCGCTCGACTACCTGGACGTTCACTACTATCCACAGGGTGGAGTCGCCGGCGTGACTGCGGGAGAAGACTCCGAGGATCCTGAAACCGCCGCGCGCCGACTGCGTTCGACGCGTGAGCTCTGGGACGCCGACCACGTCGCCGAGTCGTGGATCGGCCAGCCGGTGCGGCTCATCCCGCGGCTGCGCAGCTGGATCGACGATCGCTGCCCGGGCACGAAGCTGGCGCTCACCGAGTACCGGTGGGGCGGCGACGACGGCCTCAGCAGCGCGCTCGCGCAGGTCGAGATCCTGGCGATCTTCGGCCGTGAGGGCGTCGACCTCGCGACCCGCTGGGTCGCGCCCGAAGAAGGCAGCCTGGTCGAAGACGCCTTCCGGCTCTTCCTCGACTACGACGGCAACGGCTCGCAGCTCACCGGCACCTCGGTCGGGGCCGCCTCGTCCGACGACAGCGTCGTCAGCTCTTGGGCGATCGAGAGCAACGAAAACACTTACCTGGTCCTCGTCAACAAAGACACGAGACAGCGGCCTGCTCGCGTCGATCTCAACCGCGCAGGGGTTCAGAACCAGGTCCTCGAGACCTACCGGCTGACCAGCAGCGGCTACGACCGCGTTGCGGATCGCAGCGCTACCGACGGTCGGCTGACGATCAACCTGCCGGCCCGCTCCGCGGCGCTGCTCGTCGCTCCCGGCGGAGGGACGGTCTTCGAAGACGACTTCGAGACGGGCGACCTGGCACCGTGGACGGTCATCGCCAACCCCTGAAGCTCTCCCGAAGCGCCCTGGCCGAGTCCGCGGATCGCGGCTCGCGCCCAGGGCGTTCCCGAGTCGAAGTCGAAACGAATGGATGCCGCATTCGCATAGGATCGGGGGATGGAGGCCGCCCTTTTCCGTTGGAGCACCGTCGTTCAGCTTTCCTCGCTGATCCTGATCGCTACTTTCTTCGTGGCGCTGGCACGGTCGACACCGGCGATCAACCTGCGGTGGTGGATCGCTTCCTGGTCCTGCAACGTTCTGGCTCTCTTCATCTCGGTCTCGTACTGGTTCGTGCAACCGCAGGACTTCGTCAGTATGACGTTGATGCGCGGGCTCTACATGGGAGGCAAGACCGCCTTCGTCGTCTGCCTGATCGTCGGCGCCTGGAGCCTGAAGAACCCGGGGAAGTCGGCGCCGGCACGCCCCTTCGCTGCCGGGCTCATCGCGTATGGCCTCCTTGCCGCGATCCTTGTCGACGGCATTGAGCAGATCGGAGTCGTTCAGCAGGGATTACTCGGTATCGGCTGCGTCGTGGGCATCTGGGTCACCGCCCGGGGCGTCAGCCACAGCGGAATGTCCTGGCTGCTGCTCGGCTTCGTGCTGCGCGCGATCCTCAGCTTCACCGAGTCGGCAACCTACGCCGTTCCACTCTTTCCTGCGGGCACCTTCAGCGATTCCCTCTACTCGAGCGCCGGCTTCTTCTCCTCCACGCACTCGACCTTCGACAGTGGAACGGAGTGGCTCATGGCGCTGGGCTGCGTGCTGGCTCTCAATCACCGGACCCATCGCAGGCTCGAGGACTTCAACGGCGCACTACTCGAAGCCCAGGCCGAGCTCCGCCAGATTGCCGACCGCGACCCGCTGACCGCGCTCGCCAATCGACGGGCTCTGCCCGCGGCCTTGCGCACCGTGCAGCCCAAGGGTGCCAGCCTGCTCTTTCTCGATCTCGATGACTTCAAGGGCATCAACGACCGGTTCGGACATGCCGTTGGCGACGCGTGCCTCGTGCGCTTCGCCCGAGCTCTCGAAGACTGCTTCCGGCCGGACGACACCGTCGTGCGCTACGCCGGTGACGAGTTTCTCGTCGTGGCCGGCGGGCTCGATCGAGTCTCCGTCGAACGGCGTGTCTCACAGCTGCGTGAACGGCTCAGTCGACCCCACGAAGAGACACCGGCAATTCACTTCTCCGCCGGCGTCGGCGAGCTGGCTCCGGGCGGTCAACCCGACGCGGCCCTGCAGGATGCCGATCGAGCGATGTACGCAGCGAAAGAACGGAAGACCGCTTAGGGAGCGGCGCCGAGCCCGCCGACCGGCATCTTGGATTCTTGAGGATCGTCGGGACGCGGACTCGGGTCCGACGGCCGCCCCGACGAGCTTCCAGAGGCTGCGCATCCAGCGGGCCAGCGCCGTCACCCTGACGGCGACGACGCTGCCCACTCACCTCCCAACACTCAGTCCTCCGGACGCTCGCCGGCCGGCGCCATCTTGACGAGTCGCGGTGCGAAGCGCGCCAGCGGCTCGACCAGGTCGCTCTGCTCGCGCATTACGGTTTCGATGTTCTTGTAGACCATCGGCACCTCGTCGAGCCCCGCCGAGATCAGGCGCACGCGACGCTCCTCGAGCAGCGCGTTGGCGGTCTTCCAGTCGAGCGTCTTCTTCGCCTGCGTGCGGCTCATCACACGACCGGCGCCGTGGCTCGCCGAAGACAGAGAGCCGGCGCCGTCCTTACCGCGCACGAGGAACGCCGGATCGGCCATCGATCCGGGGATGACTCCCAGGACTCCTTCGCCGGCCGGCGTCGCACCCTTGCGGTGCACGACGACCTCTTCGCCGTCGTGAATCTCCTTCCAGGCGAAGTTGTGATGGTTCTCGACGTCGAGCGCAACCTCGGCACTGAGGTGCCGCGCGACCGAACGGTGTATGCAGGCGTGGTTGGCCTCGGCGTAGTGCCCCATCAGGCTCATCGCCTGCCAGTACTCCTCGCCCTCTTCGTCGTCCAGGTCGAGCCACGCCAGGTGCTTCAGCTCGCGCGGCAGCTCCGGATGGTTCGCCATCGCGCGCTTGCTGTAGTGCCCGGCGACGGCCGCACCGGTCCCGCGGCTGCCGCTGTGCGACAGCAGCGCGAGGTAGGTGACGCCCGCCTCGAGCCCGAAGTCCGCAGCCGCCGCGGCGCCCGTGAACTCGAGCTCACCGAACTCGACGAAGTGATTGCCCGAGCCGCTCGAACCGAGCTGCGCCCAAGCCTTGTCCTTGAACTTCTCGGTCACGGGCGAGACGCTCCAGTCGCGGTCCATGACGTCGTGCTCGTGCCGCTTCTTGAAGTTCGCACCGATGCCGAAGCGCGTCTCACGACGCAGCGCACCGATCAGGCGCTCTTCGTCCTCGTCGAGCGCGCTCACCGGCACGTCGAGTACCGTCATCTTCATGCGGCAGGCGATATCGACACCGACCGCGTAAGGGATCACCGTGCCGCGCGTCGCCAGCACGCCGCCGATCGGCAGGCCGTAGCCGCGATGCGCGTCGGGCATGACCGCACCGCGCACAGCGATCGGCAGACGACACGCCTCACGCATCTGCTGTAGGGATGCCTCGTCGAGGTCCACGCCCCACTGCTCGAAGGGCGCCGGCGCGTCGCGCTCGACGAAGCGCGACTTGCTCGCGAGCACGGCCTGAGCCAGCTCACCGAGAAGACCCGTCGCGTCGGCGTAGTGCTCCGCGCGCGACACGACGTCGCGCAGTTCAGCAACGAAGGTTTCACGGTCTTCGGCCTGCTCCCAGGCCTCGAGCGCGCGAGCGCGCACCGGGCCCTGAGGTAGGGCGCTCATATCGAAAGTCATGCTGCACCTCCCTGCTGGGTCTGTGTCTTGGGTTGGAAAGCCGGCACCTCGATGCGGTGCACGTTGCGGTCTTCTGCCTCGATGCCGATCGAGACGCCTAGAAACTGTTCGATGACGAGTGCGTTGGTTCGCGTGTGACGCGAGACGTTGCTGGTATGAAAGACACCTCCCGGACCGAGGGCCAGGGGCAGAAGGAGCTGGTCCGCGAGAAACTCGCCAATCGGGGCCGAGCTCTTCTGCAGACGACGCACCTGGTTCGCGGCGCGACGCAGGATCTTCTCGGAGGCGACTCCGGACT
>JBCCLJ010000109.1:0-22975 GCA_039026915.1 Acidobacteriota bacterium | reverse complement strand
CCGCTGAGCCTCTTCATCAACACCCTGGACGGCATCCCCGTCGAGCGCGCGAGCGCCGCACCCGAGGAATGGCCCGAGCTCGACACCGCAGACGTCGACGACACGTACTTCGAGACTCTGGGCATCGATGTCCTTCAGGGTCGCCCCTTCGATCCGCAGGAGCTCGAGAACCGAGAGCGCGTCGTCATCATCAATCAGCAGCTTGCGCAGCGCTTCTGGCCCAACGAGGATCCGATCGGACGGGAGATGCGTCTCGACGACGAGGAGTCGAGCTACCGCGTGGTCGGCGTCGTCGCGAACGGCAAGTACCGCACGCTCGGCGAGGCTCAGCGCCCGTTCATCTATCGACCCATGGCACCGACTTCGAGCCAGCGCACGGTCACCGTTCGCTTCGCCCGCGACGCGGATCCACTGCTCGTCAACCGCACGATTCGAAAGATCGACCCCGACCTCGCGATTGCCAGTTCGGGCTCGCTCGACGAAATGCTCGCGACCTCGGTCCTTCTGCCGAAGCTGGCCGCTGCGGTCTTCGGCAGCTTCGGGCTCATCGGCCTGCTGTTGAGCTCGATGGGCCTCTTCGGAGTGCTCGCCTACACCGTACGCCAGCGCACGCACGAGATCGGCCTGCGCGTCGCTCTCGGAGCTGGGACGCCGGCCGTGCTGCGGCTCGTCCTTCGACGCGGCCTGGTCCTCGTCGGACTCGGGATCGTGGTCGGTACTGCGATCTCACTGGCGGCGACGCGAGCTCTCGAGACGATGCTCTACGGCATCAGCGCCACCGATGCGCTCACCTTCGGCACGGTCGTCGTCATTCTCTTGGCCGTCGCCGTGCTCGCGACCGTGGGACCAGCACGTCGAGCGCTCAGGGTGAGTCCCACGGAAGCTCTGCGCTACGACTGAGGCGCTGGGCCTTGGCCTCCGGCGAGCGCCGCAACGCGATCCCCACGCGCGGCCAGGCGCCCCTCGAGGCCGAGCAGCGCTGCTCGCCGCTCCTCGAGAGACTGGCGGCGACTGCGAACCCAGCGGCTGTAGGGGCCCGCGGCGTCACGCAGGCGGTGCTGACTCCGCGCGACCTCGCGCTCGAACTCGCGACGCATGCCTCCCATCAGCTCGGCTCTCAACGCGCCGAGACGCTGGGTCAGGTCGCGCTTCGCCTGGCGCCGACGCGCCGGCAGAACGAACAGACCGAGCGCGGCGAGCGACCCCGCGGTCAGAATGCCCGTGACGTCGACCGCCGTCGTCGTCGCGGCGGCCGCGACGATGGCGCCGAGACCGACGGCCGAGGCTTCGAGCACGGCCGCCCCGGCGAGCGAGCGTTTGACCGACTCGGCGAGGCGAGAGGACTCGTGAGCACGATCGAAGCCATCGATCGCTTCCTGCGCACTGCGTCCCAGCGTTTCGAGCAGCTGTTTGCGGCTGCTGCTCTGCGGGCCATCGACCGAAAGCTCGGCCTCGTGCGCGTCCAGGCGGCGCCGGACGAGTCGCTGCAGCTCACGCCACTGGCGCAGCTCACAGTCGACCATCCAGTCGATGATGTCTGACACTCGGGCCTCGATCTCTTGGGGCATGTCCGCGACGACCTCGGATTCGAAGCGTGCCATCAACTTCGGCCTCTGCAGAAGTTCAGGAAGCCGGCCGAGGCGCAGCATCTCGTCGAAGAAGGACTGCCCCCGGTTCTCGAGCCGGTGCAGTCCACCATCGACGTCACCGAGACGGAAGCCGAATTCGCGCTCCAGGTCCTCCGCATACAGGGCGCTCTGCGACTCGATCAGCTCGAGTGTCTCCAGATCCCCCGTCATTTCGACGAGCGCCGATTCGCAGGAGCTGAGCGAGCTGGCGACCAGCCGCTTGGCCACTCCGAGAGGATTGCTGAGCTTGAGCCGAAGACGTTCGTCCTGGTCGAGCTCCGAGCGGATCCAGGTCTCGAGCTCGGCCAGTCCGGAAGTCTCCTCCGACGAACCGTCAGCGAGCGCCCGGCGTGCGCTGAGTGGGAAGGTCTCCGGTTCGGCGCCGAGCAGCTCCCGGCCATGCTGACGGACGAAATCGACAACCTCCGTCCGCTCCTGGTCGTTCTGCAGAATGTCGACCTTGTTCACGATCAGGACAGTCTTCTTGCCCCACTCTCTGATGCTCTCGAGGAAGTCCCGCTCGCTCTGTGTGAACGGCCGGTCGGCGGAGGTCACGAAGAGCACCAGATCGGAACGCGGCACGTAGTCGCGGGTCAGCGCCTCGTGCTCCCTCTCGATCGCATTGGTGCCGGGCGTGTCGACGAGCTCCATCTCGCGCAGCAGCTCGACAGGCGCCTGACAGCGCACGACGCCTCCGGACTCCGTGGTGCGTTCGATCTCCGGTCCCCAGCGCAGCACGTGGATGCGGCTCGTCGTCGGCGTCACGCCCTGCTGCAGCACCTCGGCACCCAGCAGCGCATTGAGAAAGCTGCTCTTCCCGGAGTTGAACTCGCCCACGACGACGAGCAGGAATGGCATTTCGAGTCGCTCGGCCGAGGTCTCCAAGGCGTCCCGATCCTCGGGAGCCGCGCCGTGGCGATCGAGAACGGCAAGCGTGTCCTTCGCGGCAGATCGCACCTCGTCGAAGAGGGCCCTTTGAGCGTCGTCGAGGATCTTCATGACGGCTATTCTCTCTCTCGAGCCCTCCCCGCGAACCGGGCCGGCTCTCGATCCTTCGATCCGCGGCAGCGAAGAAAGTCACCTGACCGGCCCGGACGAGCCCCGCTTCCGTTGCTAGAGTCACCGCTGCATTGGACCGTCGAGATCGCCCTTGAGCTCCGAGAAACCCTCATCAAGTCCCCCTGACGCGCCGCCGTCGCGCTTCGGCTGGCCTCACGCGGTCGCGACCCTGGGTCTTCTCCTTGTGCTCGGCGTTCTCGGCGTCACCGCGCTCACTCTGCGCTCGGCAGAGCGCGGTGGGCAGGCGCTGGTCGCGACGGGCGAGCGCGTGCTCGACTCGGCGATCGATCTCGCCGAAGCCTTCCGCACCGGGTCGACGACGACCTCTTTTCGCAGCTATGCGACCGAGATCAACAGTCAGAGCTACCTGCAGTTCAGCACGCTCGACCAGCTCGAGCAGTTCGAGCGTACCGACGAGGCTTCGGTCTTCTGGGGCCAGCTCGAGCTGCCCGACGTCGTCGTTCAGGTCACAGCGCCGGTGCAGACCTCCTACTATCTCGATCTCGACGAAGAGTGGCTCTTCGAGCTCGACGGTGACACCGTGCGCGTCGTAGCGCCTCAGATCCGCTTCAACCGCCCGGCGGTAGACGTCTCTCGTCTGGAGTGGAACGTCAAGGAAGAGAGCCTCTTTCGCGACGAGGAGCCGGTCCGCGCCGCTCTGCGCGATGGGCTTACCGAGATGGCCGCCGACCGCGCACGCGACAACGTCGGTCTGGTGCGCGAGATCGGCAGGAGGCGCGCGGAGGCCTTCGTGCGCCAGTGGCTCCTCAACACCTTCGCCGAGGAGCCCGACGACCGCGCCATCGAACTCGTCTTCCGCGACGAAGCGTCACCGTTTCCCGACCTCGGCGTCGTTTCTGTCGAAGCAGAGAGCAGCGATGGCGGCTGACGCGACACAGCTCGAGCGGCTGCGCGAGCAGCTTGCCGTGCTTTGCGAGCGCAACACCTTCTACCGCCGTCGACTGGGTCGCGACTTCGCGGTGCGCCACCAGACCTCCTCGCTGAGTGAGATTCTCGAGGAGATACCTCTGCTGACGAAAGACGAGCTCGTCGAAGACCAGCGACAGAATGCTCCCTACGGGTCGAACCTCACCTTCCCCGTCGATCACTATGTGCGGCTTCACCAGACGTCGGGGACCAGCGGACGCCCCCTGAGCTGGCTCGACACAGCGGAGTCCTGGCAGTGGTTCCTCGACGGCTGGGCCGACGTCTTCCGCGCCGCCAACATCGGCGCCGGCGACCGGGCGTTCTTCGCCTTCTCGTTCGGCCCCTTCATCGGGTTCTGGGCGGCCTTCGAGGCCTGCCGCCAGCTCGGCGTGCTCGCCCTCTCCGGCGGCGGACTGACGACCGAGCAGCGCCTGGACGTGCTTCTCGACCACGATGCCACCGTGCTCGTCTGCACCCCGACGTATGCCCTGCGACTGGCCGAAGCCGCTCGCGACCGCGGCGTCGACCTGGCTCAGAGCGCTCTACGCATCACCCTCCACGCGGGCGAGCCGGGCGCTTCCCTACCCGCCGTGCGCGAGCGGCTCGAGGCGGCTTACGGTGCCCGCTGCCACGATCATGCCGGCGCGACCGAGATCGGCCCCTGGGGACTGCCTGGGGAAGACGGCTTCATGGACGTCAATGGAGAGGGCTTCGTGGCCGAGCTCCTCGACCCCGAAACCGAGCAGCTCCTCGTTCCGCAACCGGGCGGAACGCGCGGCGAGCTGGTTCTCACGAACCTCGGACGTCACGGCAGCCCGGTCCTGCGCTACCGCACCGGGGATCTCGTCGACATGTGGCCGGCAGAATCGGCGGACGGCAACCTGCGGCTCGCCGGCGGCGTGCTGGCGCGCGCCGATGACATGGTCGTCGTGCGCGGGGTGAACGTCTACCCGAGTGCGCTGGAGTCGATCGTTCGTGACTTCGAAGCGCAGAGCCCGGCCACAGTCGACGAGTATCGCGTCGACGTGCACCGGCGCGACGAGATGATCGAACTGAAGATGACCGTGGAGATCTCCGGTGCTCCCGCCGAAGCGACGGCGGCCGGTCTCTCCGAGCTCCTGCGACACCGCCTCAAACTGCGGGTGCCGATCGAGATCGCGGAGAGCGGTTCACTGCCTCGCTTCGAGCTCAAGGCGAAGCGTTTCCACCGCCACGACGTGTAGCTGCGCTGCGGATCCTGGGGCGTTGCGCTAACGGCGAAGCGCCCGCGCCGCCGTCAGAGCGGCCAAAACGACAGTGCCCGCCATCTGCGCTACCGAGAAGAGCGTCTCGCCGGTGGCGGGGACGAGCAGAGCCGCGGCGCACAGCAGGAGGCCGGCCCGGAACGCTCCGCCGAGCTCGCCGAGCCAGTAGCCGGCGATGCCACCCGCCAGGGCGCCGATGCCGAGAACCGCCACAAGGATCGCAGAGACGACTCTCACCGGCTCGGCCGGACCACCGTCGGCTGCGAGCAGCAGCAGTTCGGGCCGGAAGACGAACATGTACGGCAGGGTGAAGCCCACCAGCGCGAAGCGAAACGCGGTCAGACCGGTCTCCATGATCTTCGTCCCGGCGATCGATGCCGCCGTGTAGGCCGCGAGCGCGACGGGCGGCGTCACCATCGACATCATGCCGAAGTAGAAGATGAAGAGGTGCGCGGCCAGAGGAACGACGCCGAGGTCGCCGAGAACGGGTCCGATCAGAGTCGCCATCAGCAGGTAACAGACCGCAGACGGCAGTCCCATACCCAGCACGATCGACGAGACCATGATGAGGACGAGCGCCAGGAAGAGGTTCTCCTGAGCGAGCGGCAGGATGACCGACGGGAGTCGCGTGCCGACGCCCGTGAGCGTCACCACACCGATGACGATGCCGACGCAGGAGGCGGCGGCCACGAGTGACGCCGATCCGCGAGCGGCTTTGACGCAAGCCGCCACGAGGCGTTTCGGGCCGAGTCGAACGCGGGCGTCGAAGAGGCTGAGCGCCACGATGCCGGCCGCCGCGACGCTCACCGCGCGGAACGGGCTGAAGCGCATCAGGATGAGCACGATCAGCAGTCCGAGTGCCGCGAAGAAGATCAGCCCCGAAAGCGCCGAATTGCCCTTGCTGCTCTCTTCACCTGCCGGCGCTTCCATCTCGCCGGCCGGCGTCTCTTCGGCGCCCTTGGCGAGCTTCCGCGACTGCAGATCGACGATGAAAAAAAGCGAGAGGTAGTACAAGACCGCCGGTACGATCGCGGCGCGCACGATCTCGAAATACGTCACCGGCGGGTCGACGATCTCGAGCATCATGTAGGCGCCCGCGCCCATGACCGGCGGCACCAGCGCGCCGCCCGAGCTCGCAGCCGCCTCGACGCCGGCCGCAACGCTGGGCTTGAAACCCGAGCTGCGCATCAGCGGAATCGTGAACGTGCCCGTCGTCGCCGTGTTGGCGACCGCGCTTCCCGACAGCGAGCCCATGAGTCCCGAGCTGAGGACCGAGACCTTGGCGGCGCCGCCGCGCGACGTCTTGAAGATCCTCTGCGCGGCGTTGATGACGAAGGCCGTCGCCCCGGTCGCTTCCAGCAGAGCTCCGAAGAGCACGAACAGAAAGACGTAGGCGAACATGACCTTCAGCGCCGTGCCGAAGACGCCCTGACTGTGCAGAAAGGCTTGGGCGACGACGCGTTCGAGCGAATAGCCGCGGTGAGGAAAGAGCCACGACGGCATGTTCGGACCGGCGAAGGCGTAGAGGACAAAGGTGCCGGAGAGGATCGGCAGCGCCCAACCTACGGTGCGGCGCGTGGCCTCGAGCACGACGAGCAGTCCGAGGACACCGACGACGATGTCGACGCCTCGTTCCGCTCCAGCGCGGTCGCCCAACGAGGAGCCGCCGAGCCAGAGGGAGCGAAAGATCGGCTCGCTCTGCACCGCCACCCAACCGCACGTAGCAGCAGCGAGAGCGACCCATCCGAGATCGACCGCGCGACGCGCTCCCGCGCGGGGAGGCCCAGAGAGGAACGAGAAGGTCAGTCCGAAGAAGGCGAAGAGCGCGAGCTGGGTTTGAGGTCGGAGGAAGGGGTAGTTGACCTCGAGAAGAACGAAAGCGACGAGCAGAGAGGCTCCCAGAGGCACGCCGTAGCGTGCAGCCAGCCCCTCCCTCGCCCGCTCCGATTCCTGACTCAGCCTTCAGACTCCGGCAGAGGGTCCTCGCCTTCGACGATCCCGCCGTCGCCCGCCTCTTCGCCGGCCTCCGCTGCAGTTGCCTCTGCGGGCTCTTCGCTCGTGGGCCAGATACCGGTCTCCTCGAAGAAGCGCTGCGCTCCCGGATGGAAGGGCGTTCCGGTATCGAGGATGGCGACGTTGGGATTGATGGCGCGTCCCGCAGGGTGGCGCTCCACCACCGACTCCCTCTGCTCCCAGAGGGTTTTGGTGATGCGGTAGACGACGTCTTCGTCGGCGTCCTGCGAGGCGATCAGGTGCATCGAGCCGACGTTGAGACCGACGTAGTCCTCGTCGAGCCCGCGGTACGTGCCCGCCGGAATCGTCGCGGGCAGGAAGAACGGCCACTCTTCAATCAGCTGAGCCATGGTGTCGGGATCGAACGGCACGAAACGCAGGTCCATTGACGTCGCCGCCTGCGTGATCGACGCGGTCGGCACTGCGCCACCCAGGAAGGCGGCTGCGGCCGAGCCGTCGGAGAGCATGTCGACCGCGCCCGACTGCGTTGCGTTGAGCGGCGTGAAGTCTTCGTAGGTGACGCCGTGCGCGGCGAGGAGCGGTTCGAGGAAGTATTCGAAGCCGGCGCCCGCGGGGCCAACGACGACGCGCTTGCCCTTGAGATCAGCAAGACTCTCGACGCCGGAGCCCGCCGGAGTGACGAAGAGAGCGACGTTCGGCGCCAGCGTCATCACGGTTCGCATCGGATAGTCGCGGTCCCAGCCGGTGACGCCGCGAACCGCGGCGAAGGTGATCGCCGAGTTCGACAGAGCCAGATCGAGCTCACCGGCGAAAAGGCGCCGAATGTTCTCTTGAGAGCCCTTGGTGGCCTCAGCGGTGAACTCCCAGGCCTGCGCATCGGACTCCAGGTTCAGCACCTCGGCGATCGCTCCACCGACGACGAAGAAGGCACCTCCCGGAGGAGCGGTACCGAGACTCAAGAAGCTCTTGCTGGGTCCCCCTTCTCCCCCGCCGCAGGCGGCAATGAGCGCAAAGACGACGAGAAGCGGCAGCAGGCCGCCTTTCCAGAAACGAGTCATGGTGAGAGGCTCCTAGGGATGCGAGCGCTCGGGGCCGAGCGCGAAACGTGTTGGACGAACGCGCCGACTCTAGCAGCCTGTTCAGGAAGTCCCGCACGACCGAGTCGGCCCGACCGCCGAAAATCCCGAAGCGTCGAACGGCGGTGGCTGAAGCCGCTGCTCGGGAGTTCGAACTCGCCTGGAAGCGCCCACGACGAACCGGCCCGACGCGCGCCGGTTCTGGTCACCGCGCCCGACCCCCGCGCAGGCCGACGTCAGGTCCGGACCGAGCTCAGCTCTTTGAGCTTCTCGATTGCGCGACGGTCGGGGGCGAGCAGCGTGTTGGCTTGGCGGAGCCTTCGTTCCGCGTCGTCGAAGTTCCCGAGATGCATCGCCATCTCACCGGCGTAGAGCTGCACGAGACCGCACTTCGGATCGATGCGCAGTGCTTCGTCGAGTCGGTCGATGAGAAGGTCGGCTTCCTTCGGGTTGCGCAGGAACTGGCAATGCGCCACCTCCGCCTGATAGACGCCGTTCTGCGGATCACAGAACGACGCGAACTCGAGGTAGTGGATCGCCTTGTCCAGATTGCCGGCTTCCTTGAGCTCCATGCCCTTCTGGTACTGCACTTCGGAATCGAGCAGATCCGTCTGGATTCGACCGGGACCCACCTCCGCCTGCTTCTTTTCTTCCTCGGTGACGTTGCGACGCTTCACCAGATCAGCGCGCCGCTCGTCGTCGGAGAGCTCTGCGAAGGCCCTGACGCCGGCGAGGAAGAGCTCCTGCGCCTGCTCCTGCACGCCGAGTAGCTCGTCGGTCGAGAAGGCCCACGGAGCGAAGCGCTGTGCGTAGTCGAGGAACTTGTGCTCGATCGAAGCCGGCGTGGCCCCTTCGGACACCTGCAGCAGATCGAAAGCGTCGATTCGACGGTGATCGAGGAAGAGCTTCATGACCTCTTCCGGCGTCGTCTCGACTTTCGGCACATAGCGGATCTTGGCCACCGGTTGGGTATCGGAACCACTCTTGGCCGGGGGCGCGGCGGCGAGACGCTGCTCCGGGATCAGTACGCCGAGCACGCCGAGAGCGTAGACGACGCGCGCCAACTCGTCGGTCGACAGTCCGCTCGCCTGGGCGAGCTCGGACATCGATTGGGGCGCGACCGCGGCGTCGAGCAGCTGGCGATGAGACGTCGGCATGCGCAGCTCTTCGTGGTCGAAGGTCGAGCTCGGGTCGACGACCAGACGCTCTCCGACGAGGGTCATGACGGTTGCGTCGATGTCCTCCTGGCGTCCGAAGCGCGTCATCCCGGTGAGAATCAGCTGCGCGACGTTGACCTTGAGCGGCGCCGATACGGTGACGTCTTCGTCGATCAGCGAGAACTCGGCGTCGTTCCACGGGAAGATGTCGAGCAGCTTCTTCGCCAGACACTGCTGCAGGAGGCGGAAGAGCTCGGTGGGCTTGACCAGCCCCCGCTCGACCAGGACCTCGCCATGCGGAACGCTCCGCGTCAGCGACTCGCTGAAGGTCGAAGCGAACTCGGCGTCCGTCAAGCGCCCGATCGAAACGAGAAAGCGACCGAACTTCTCGTGCGCGAGGTTGGACTGGCAATCGACGGGCACTCCGTCTTCCAGGATGACCCGCTTGTGTACCTGCTGCCGCACGAGCTCGATGACGCCAGAGCGGCGATCCTCTCGGAGGGCGCGCAGCAGGACGGCGAACGGAACGTCTCCCAGAGAGCCACGGCGCGTGCGCGCGATCGACTCGATCTGTTCCTTGGTCGGAATCATGGTTGCGCGAAGCCCCCCGCACTGGCTTCAGACAGGACAAAAATCATCAGATGCGTGCGCATCGTCGCCGATGCGCTCATTCAAGTGTATCGATGAAACGCGAAAGCTGCACGACCACGCCAGGGCGATCGCAAACGCAGCACGCCGCGGCGCTGGCCCTCGAGCCTTGGCGTATCATCCGTCCATGCCTCGAACCGCCGCGGCTCTCATCATCGGCAACGAGATCCTCACCGGGAAGATCCAGGAGTCGAACGTCTCCGTGCTCGCGAAGGAGCTCTTCACGCTCGGCATCGAGCTGAGCCGTGTCGTCGTCTGCCAGGACGATATCGCCACGATCGCAGACGACCTCGACTTTCTGCGCAGTCGACACGACTACGTCATCACCAGCGGCGGCGTCGGTCCCACGCATGACGACGTCACGCTCAAAGCCGTCGCTCGAGCCTTCGAGACGGAGATCGTGCGCTCGCCGGAGCTCGAAGCGAGAATCCGTGAGCTGGTGACCGAAGAAGTGACCGAGGGTCACCTCCGCATGGCCGACGTGCCCGACGGAGCCCGGCTCGTGAATACCGATCAGGTGCGCTGGCCGACGGTCGTCATGGACAACGTCTTCATCCTGCCGGGCGTGCCCAAGATCTTCGCCATGAAACTTCCCGTGCTGCGGGCGCACCTCGAAGCCTCGGACCCCTTTCGCTCGCGCGCCGTCTACACGCTGTGC
Source organism: Acidobacteriota bacterium (assembly GCA_039026915.1). Lineage (GTDB taxonomy): Bacteria > Acidobacteriota > Thermoanaerobaculia > Multivoradales > Multivoraceae > JBCCLJ01. Next base: position 12,604 of record JBCCLJ010000109.1, on the reverse strand, counting down.
CGCGAGACCGATCTGGCGAGCCTGCTCGACCGACTCGCGGCCGAGCATCGGGGCGTCGACATCGGCAGCTATCCGGTCTTTGGGGACTACGCCTACAGCGTGCGTCTGACCTTCGACAGCAAGGACCAGGTGGCCATCGACCAGGCGGTCGATGCCCTGCTCGCCGAGCTGCCGTCCGAGATGATCGTGCCGGAAGACGTCGCGCTCGAGAGCTGAGCCGGGCGAAGCGCAGTGAGCGAAGGTACGAGCGAACCGGCCGCAGAGTCCCTCTCCGGCTCCGAAGAGCTCGATCGCCTGCTTCGAGAGTCACGCGCCGAAGGAGCCTGGTGGCGGGTCTTCCTGAACTGGACGCAGCTGTCGCTCGTTGTCTGGGGTCTCGGATGGCAACGAACCGACTCGGCCTGGTGGTTCGTTGCCCCCGTCGTCGGAGTCTTGATCGACGGACTGCTCGCGCGCCGTCGACGTCGCTGAGTGCTCGCGACAGGCGGTACTACTCGCCCCGGAAGTCCGGTGTCCGCTTTTCGCGAATCGCGGCCAAACCCTCTTTGGCGTCGGACGTCGTGAAGGTCATCGCCTGCGCGTCGGCCTCTTCGCCGATCGCCTCTTCGATCGTGCGATCCCAGGTCCCCGAGAGCGTCTTCTTGAGGGAGCGCACCGCGACCGGAGCCGAGGAAGCGATCTGTCCGGCCAGCTCGTCGACGACCTGATCGAAGTCCTCGTCGGCGCAGCGGCTGGCAACGCCGAGGCGAACGGCCTCCTCTCCGCCGATGATCCGACCTGAGTACAGAAGGTCAGCGGCCACCGCCGGCCCGACCAGGCGCGGCAGGGTCCAGGAGGCCGCCATGCCGGGATGGATGCCGAGCTTGACGAAGGTCATGCCGAGCTTGGCCTTGGCGTGCACGATGCGCAGGTCGGCGCCCAGGCTGAAGCAGAACCCGGCGCCGATCGCGTGACCGTTGATCGCAGCGATGGAGGGCATCTCGAGATCACGAATGCTCAGGAAAAGGCTGTAGAAGCTGCGGCCACCGCCAATCCCCGGTCCCGAGCCGTCGGTCTCTTCTTCGAGCGACTTGAGGTTGCCGCCAGCCGAGAACGACTTCCCCTCACCTCGAATGACGACGACGCGGCTCTCGCGATCCGCGTTGATGGCAGCGACGGCGTCACGGATCTCCTCTCCCATCTCCGTCGTCATGGCGTTGCGGTCTTCGGGACGGGCCAGAGTCAGGCGCACGATGCCGCCGTCGTTCTCGACGCGAATCTGTTCGTAGCTCATCGAAATCCTCCCGCCACGAAGGGCGCAATTTCTGGGGGCGGCTGGAGGTTAGCACCCATAGATTCCACTCTCGGCGGGTCCGCGCTAGCATCGAAGCGCACCCGAGACGCTCTAGGAGTCCCAGCATGATCACGCTTACCGAGAACGCCCAGAAGCAGGTTCGACTCGCCATCGAGGATGAGGACCAGGACGGCCTCGCCCTGCGCGTCGCCGTCAGCGGACGTGGACCGACTGGCTACCTCTACAAGATGGATCTCGTCGGCCCGGAAGAACGCGAGGAGAACGACCAGGTGATCGCCGTCGAGGGCTTCGACGTGCTCGTCGACCCCGAGAGCGCCCCCTGTCTCCAAGGCGCGACGATCGACTTCGTGCAGCGACTGCAGGAGGCTGGCTTCAAGTTCGATAACCCGAACTCTCCCTGGGCCGACAACCCCATGGCCGAGCGGGTCGCCTCCGTCATCGAGGAGCAGATCAACCCGAGCATCGCTTCGCACGGCGGCTTCGTCACGCTGCTCGACGTCAAGGACGCGACCGCCTACATCTCGATGGGCGGCGGCTGCCAGGGCTGCTCGGCCGCCGACGTGACGCTCAAGCACGGCATCGAATCGGCCATCCTCGAGCACGTACCGGAGATTCAGCAGGTGCTCGACACGACGGACCACGCGGCCGGAACGAACCCCTACTACCGCGGCTGAGCGACGACCGACAGCAGCGATCGCCCGCCAAGGCCGTCGGCCCGTGCCCGCGAGCCGAGCTGCTCGAGCACCTACCTGACCGGAAAGAGCGCCTCGAGAATCTCGTCCATCCGGCCCTGCCACATGCCCCAGCCGAACCCGTCGTTGCTCTCGAAGACGGTGGGCGCGTAGCCGTTCTCTTCGAGCGCCGTCGCGAGGCTCTGCGCCTCGCCGCGCGCGTCGAATTCGAAGTACGGATCGAGCACGTCGTGCGAGCTCCAGTGAAAGACGAACTCGAGATCGTGCTTCTCGCCCGAGGCAGCCGCGAAGAGCTCTTCCAGGAACGCACCGCGCTGGTAGGACTGCGCGGCTGCTTTGGAGAACGTCTCCGGTTGCAGCAGCGCAAGGTACATCGCGGTGTAGCCGGCGCCACCGTATCGGTCCTGACCGAGAACGGCTCGGGACCTTCGGTGCGCATCGATTCGGTAGCTCTCCTCGAGGAGCGGAATCAGCTCCTCGACGAGCGCTTCGGTGTAGGCGGTGACGCGGTTGCCACCGAGTTCGCCACCCTGCACCGTCGGCACGAAAACGACGACGATCGGCGCGACGGTCTTACCGATCAGATTGTCGAGACTGACGTGCATCTGTCCGTCCGACAGGGCTGGCTCGCCGTCGATGACGACCAGCAACGGGTAGTCGGCTCCGTCGTCGTAGCCGGGCGGCAGGTACACCTGGACCTCCCGCGCGTTCTCCAGGCTTTCGCTCGTCCACCGAAGGACTTCGAGGCGGCCTCGTTCGCTCGTGGCGTCAGGTTCGAGCAGGTGGGACGGCGCCTCCCAGCCCGCCGTCGTCAACAGGGACCGCCGATCGTTCTCGGGCCCGAACGTCCGTGGATTGCCTGGATCGAGCATCGGCCGGTCGAAGACCCAGTAGCGATAGGTGAACACGGCTTCCTGGGGCAGCTCGAAGCTCTTGAAGTAGAAGTCCGTTCCTTCGACCCGGTGCATGGCCTGCTGACTGCCGTCGCGAATGAAGTTGCTGGTGATCGCCAGGTCCTCGACCTCACCGTGGTAGACGAAGTGGACGAGAGTGCCTTCGAGGATCGGTCGCGTCGGGTGCTCGGCGAGGAAGGCCGTCAGCTTCTCTGTCTTGTTCTCGCTCGCCGCCAATTCACGGACGAATCGGCCGAAGTCCCCGCGCAGATCCCAGTCTGCCTCGGTCACCTGAGTCCGAGAAGACGGCTCTGCGTCGGCCGTGATCGCGACAGCCGAGAGGTGCGTCAGATTGCGCACGTAGACGAAACCGCCCGCAAAGCTCGGCCTGGTGAAGTAGCCGCGATCGAGTGCGTTCACCCGCGCTTTCTCGACGTAGCCCTCGGGCGTCGCTTCAGCGACGACGACGTCACCGGAACGAGCCAGAACGAAGAGGTGGCCGTCCACCAGGACCAGTCCCCCCCGGCCCGGCGGCCTGGATCTCCAGACTTCCTCGCCCGTGGCCGCGTCGACGCAGCTCAGGAAGCTGCCGGAGAAGCCGTAGAGGTGACCCTCATGAGGAACGGGGGATGCGAAGTTGCCCTGGCTCCGCAGCACGCGAGCGCGCCACGCTTCTTCCACCGAGAACCCCTCGGCCTCTTTACGGACCTGGAAGAGGGCCGACTCTCGGCCGTCGTTCAAGAAGATACCTCCCTCCCCCACCGGCACCGGTTGCGCTGCGCCGAAACCGCCCCGTTCTCCTTCCGTGTGGCGGTACTGCCAGAGCACCTCGCCGGTCTCGGGAGCGAGGCCGAGCAGATTCTGGTCGGTCACCGCCACCAGAAGAGGCTCTCCCTCGAGGTCCAGGACCAGAGGTGACTGGTAGGTCACCGAATCGTCCCCGACGGACCAGCGCAACGTGCCGGTCTCCCTTTCGAAAGCGGAGATCGCTCGCCCGTCGTTACCACCGGTCTCGACGACCAGAAGGTCGCCGAGCACCGTCGGCGCCGTGGCAAAGCCGGCCCCGCGCATCACGGCGCCGAGATCGCCGACAAGGTCCCGCCGCCATCGCTCCGTGCCGTCCGCGAGGGAAACAGCAAAGAGGGCGCCCGAGGTTCCCAGACCGTAGACCACGCCGCCGTCGACGGTGGGCGTCGAAAGAGGGCCATCGTCGGAGTTCGTGTCGCCCTTGTAGGTCGAGGAGATCCGGTAGCGCCAGTGCTCAGCTCCGTTCGACGCATCGAGCGCCACCACGTAGTCAGACTCTCCATCGGAGAACGTCGCCACGATCCGCCCCTGGGTCGCGAGAACCACGGAGTAGCCCGAGCCCAACGTTCGCGTCCAGGCCAGCTCCAAACCAAAGGAGTCACCGTCGAGCAGTCCGTGGCTCGTCGAGGTCAGGTCACGCTGCGGACCGCTCCACGAGGGCCAGTCCGAGCCACCCTGGAGCGCGGTCGTCAGGCGCGCGCCACGAGGCTCGGAGTTCGCCGCTCCACCGGCGACGCTGAACAACATCAGTAGCGCGAAGCAGATCGACTGTTGGGTTCTTCCGTGCACTGGCGTACTCCTCGATGAATGTGCCGTGGTCTTGCAAGCGATTTCGCCCCGAACGTTCGGAGTCTCGGGCAGGCCTCTCCGGGTCGCCAGGAATGGTCTTGTGATCGGCGTGATCTTGTTGTGATGACGGGGAAAAACGCGCCTGCAGGCTCGTTTCACGACGAGCCTACAGACGGCGTATCGGCACCGTGCCCTGGGACATAATCGCGCGCATGCTGCCTCCGAACACCCTGAGGATCGGCGACATCGTCGTCGAACCGACGCTCAACCGCATCGACAAAGGGAACGAGACCCTCACCGTCGAGCCCCGGGTGATGGACCTCCTGGTGTTGCTGGCAGAGTCGCCGGGACGAGTCTTCAGCCGAGAGGAAATCCTGGAACGCGTCTGGCCGGGAACGGCTGTCCAGGATGACGCGCTCAGGCGAGTCGTGACCCTCCTTCGGCGCGCGCTCGACGATGATCCGAAAGAGCCGCGGTACATCGAGACGATCACCCGTCGTGGTTATCGCTTGGTGGCTCCCGTTGCGCAACCTCCCGCCCTCACTTCGCCCCCCGCGACGAGCGCCTCCCCTCGGCTGCTGGCGGTCCTCCTCTTCTTCATCGGCCTGGGTACGGCGGGCTTCTGGTGGGCCCTGTCCCCCGACCCCGCGAAACCCGAGCGCGGCCTACGCCCGTTGACCAGCCTGCCCGGCCATGAGTTCGAACCGGCTCTCTCGACGGACGGTGACAGCGTTGCTTTCCTCCATCGCGACGGCGACGAGACGGCGCTGCTGGTCAAGGGAGTCGGCGACAGCGAGCCCCGGGAGCTTCTCCGGCGGACTCGCCTGTCGAGCCCCGCCTGGTCCCCCGACTCGACCCGCGTCCTGGTCGTGGACCACGACGGCTGCCAAGTACTCAGCGCAACGCTCGACGACCCGTCGACCGTCGAGAACCTCTACAGCTGCAGCGAAGGCGAGCGCCTGAACATGGTGCTCCAGCCCACGGACGACACGCTGATTCTCAACCGACGTCCAGGGCGATTCGGCTCCCCTTGGTCCGTGCAGCGCTACGACCGCATCACGCAGGAGAGCACGCCACTGACCCAACCCGATCAGCCCGGTTCAGGCGACCTCTTCCTGGCGCTCTCCCCGGACCGGCAGAGAGTCGCCGTCATACGAGACCTGATCGGCCAGCGTTCGAGCCTCCTGGTTCTCGACTGGAGATCGGGCGCCGAACGGGTGATCGAGGGCTTTCCCGACACGTCCTGGCACGTCTCCTGGAGCGCCGACGCACGGTCGCTCGTCTTTGCCGACGACACCGGCCTCTACCGTTTCGGTCTGCGCGACGGTGCAACAGAGCGCCTGGTCCCGAGCCTGCAAGGGCTACAGGAACCGTCGGCCAGCCCCATCGGGCACAGGGTCGCGGCGGTCGATCAGCGCTTCCACTCGAACATCGTGAGACAGCCGAACCCTCTCATGGGCCCGCCGGCCGGAGCGAAGATCGAGCCGGAGCTCGTCGCGTCGTCCACACGGCCGGAGTTCATGCCCCGCTTTGGACCCGACGGAGAGAGGCTCGCCTTCATCTCGGGGCGCTCGGGCCGTTCGGAGATCTGGGTCGCCCGAAATGATGGAGAGCTCGAGCGACTTTTCGGCGTCGATCAGCCGAATCACATCCACGCCTTCCTTTGGTCCCCCTCCGGAGATCGAATCGCCGTCTCCGACCATCAGGCAAGGTTGCTCATCGTCGACGCGGGCACCGGTGACTTCGAGGTCTTTCAAGGATCGCCCTTCAGCGGTCAACTCCTCGACTGGTCCGCCGACGGCTCGTCGATCTATCGCCTCGAAGTCTCCGACGGCTCGCCCGAGGTGTGGCGAGTCCGACTCGCCGACGGCGACCGCCGTCAAGTCACCCACTGTGGGGTCAAGAGAGCCCAGGAATCGCCAGACGGAAAGTCCCTCTACCTGACGCGTCAGTACACGCCCGGACTCTGGCGGGTGGACCTCGAGGGGGACGGCACTCCGACGCAAGTGCTGGAGGACGTCGTCTGGTCGGCCTGGCTGTCGAGCGATCGCGGAATCTACAGCTTCGAAAGAGAGCTGAGCCCCCGTGGGATCTACCTGCGCGAGTCTGCCGGAGGGGAGCCGACGCTCGTCGCTGCGCTGCCTTCGGTGAAGGTCGACTTCTCGGTCTCGAAAGACCACCGCTGGCTCGCCTACACGCAACCGAACGCCCCGGAAGGCGACATCGTTCTCATCGAAGGCTGAGGTCGAGCACCCGACCACAGGGAGCGAAATCGCTTCAACGACCGGGTCGAGTGAAGATCATCTCCACCGGGCCGAGGCTCCCCTCGCGCACGCAGCGGGCGAAGTTCTGGATCTTCTGGGATGCCGTCTCCCCCATGAGAAGGTGTATGCCGACGGGAGGAGCTTCGCCGGTCCCCGCTCGAGCCAGGACGTGCTCGAAGAACTCCAGCGTGAAGTCGACGCGGTCCTGCTCGAGCTCGAGCTCCAATCCCGCAGCAGCAGCCGCTTCCCGGTAGCGCACCGGTGTTTCCACGAAGGAGAAGCCTGCTTCACCAGCCCACGGAAACGGATAGATCAATTCGCCGGCGCCAAGACGCTGCACGTCGAACAGGGCGACCCGGCCGCCCGGCCTCAAAACGCGAGCCACCTCATGGAAGAGGACCTCTTTGTCCTCGATGTTCATCCCGACATGAAACATCGTCGCTACGTCGAAGGAGCCATCCTCGAAGGGCAGGTCGACCACGGAGCCGACTTCGAAGCGTGCCTGGAGCCCGACGCGCCGCGTCAGTTCGCGAGCCACCGCGACGTACTCGGGCGTGAGATCGATCCCCGTCACCTGAGCGGCGTGGTTCTCGGCGATCCAGCGCGCCGTGCCGCCGAGGCCGCAGCCGAGGTCCAGCAGACGCGTCGACTCGTCGAGATCCAACGAACCGAGAAGGTGCTCGGTCGCCTGGAGTCCTCCGGTGTGGAACTCGTCGACCGGTTTCAGGTCGACCGTGTTCGGCGCTGCCGGATCCACCCCGGCCGCAGCCAGAGCTGCGTCGATCCTCTCGAGCAGGTCCGACGTCTCGTAGTGGGACACGACGTCCGCTTCGATCTTCTCGCTCATTGCGGTCCCTGACGTCGGCGCCCGGGAGTCGCTCCGCTCGAAAGCCTAGGCCGTGCGCCGCGCACGTTTGCTCCCCCTGGCGATCTCCTGATGCAGATCCCTTACGTAGGTTTTGAAGTCGAGCTGCATCGTGTGCCTCGCGGCCTCGTAAAAGTGCCCCATGTGCGTCTTCTCGTCCGCCGCAATGACCTGCTCCATCTCCGCAACGCTCGGGAACGCGTACTGGCCGACGACGGCGGCGGCAGCGAGCTTCGACTGCTGCTCCGCGAAGTTCACCAGAGTGGGCAGCGGCTGGGCCAGGCCGAGGAAGAAGAGATTCTCGAAGCCGGGCTTCACCATGCGTTTGAAGAGCGGGAACCGGTTCTCTTTGGGAGTCAGCTCGGGGGCGTCGAAAAATGGAAAGGACACCTTGTAGCCCGTCGCCCAGACGATCGCGTCGATCTCTTCTCTGCTGCCGTCTCTGAAGACCACGGCTCCCGGCTCGAACCGATCGATCGCGCCCTTCGGAGTGATATCCCCGCAGCCGACGCGCGTGAGAAACTCGCCCGACACCGACGGGTGCGCGTCGAGCGGTTCGTGATCGGGCTTGGGCAGACCGTAGTCTTCAGGGTTGCCGATCTCCTTCTTGATCTTCGACCGCGCGAGCGCGCGCCCGACCTTCACCGGCATCCACGTCGGCAGAATGGCCTTGTCGGCCGGCTCACCGCCGACATACTTCGGCAGGACCCAGACGCCGCGGCGCATCGAGACGAAGAGCTTCTGAGCGATCGGTCGTTGCGACAGTTCGGAGGAGATGTCCATCGCCGAGTTACCGGCACCGACCACGAGAACGCGCTGGCCGCGGAAGTCGAAGGGCTCGAACGGGTCCTCGTAGTGATGGCTGTGGATCTGGTAGCCCGAAAAGTCGTCCTGACCGGCGTACTCGTCGGGAGTCCTCGGATCCCAGTGGTGGCCGTTGGCCACGAAGACCCACTGGTAGTTGCGCGTCTCGCCACTGGACAGCGCAACGTCCCAGTCGCCATCGTCCCGGCGCTGCACTCTCTCGACGCGCGTCTCGAAGGTGATTCTCTCGCGCAGTCCAAAGTGATCGACGTAGTCGTGGAAGTACTGCAGCAGCTGACTGTGATGCGGAAAATCCGGCCAGTCGTCCGGCACCGGGAAGTCCTCGAACGCCAGCCGCCACTTCGACGTGTCGATGTGCAGACTCTGGTAGCACGACGACATGCCGTTGGGGTTCTTGTAGTACCAGTTGCCGCCGACGTTGTCGGAGACCTCGAAACAGTCGTAGTCGACTCCGAAGTCCTTGAGGCGCTTGGCCATGGTGAAACCGCTGCAGCCGGCACCGATGATGCAGGCCTTCCCCGCCGCTGATGAATGCAAAGACATGGTGAGACTCTCCGTCGGGTGTCTGGGACGCCAGCTTACACAGCCAGAGACGCATCGCCGCGAAGGCTGGAGGGCCAGACACGGCTACACTCGCCCTGCGCAAGGGAAGCGAGGCCGACCTTCGGGTCGGACGAGACACTCGAGCGCACGGCGACCCTGGAGCGAGACTGCCCGGTCCACGGATCGAGCCCCGGAGCTTGTAGCACTTTCGTGGAGGACGACCGATCTTGAGCCGAGCGACCACCTTCCTGGCCCTCGCTTCCCTCGGTTCGATGGCAGCGATCCTGGCTTTGCTGAGCAGCGGCTTCCAAGGAGCTTCTCGCGAAGAGCTGATGGGCTTCGGCGATCCCGTGCTGGCGCTGGAGTTTGCGGAGTCTCGAGAAACGCTCGACCAGCTGCTGGCGGCTGGGAAGACCGAGGCAGCTGCGCGGCAGGCACTCCTGTGGGTCCAGCGAGTCGACATCTTCTTTCCGCTCTTCTACGGCGGCCTGCTGGCAAGCCTCGGTCTCGCCGGCTGTTCTCCTCGACATCGCGGGATCGTGGTCTCGGCCGCGATCCTCGCGATCGGCTTCGACGTCTTCGAAAACGACCGAATTGCCCGCGTGCTTGCCGGGGACTGCGGACCCGCTTGCTTCAGGACTTTGGCCTTCGCCGCCCGAGCCAAGTTCTCAGCCATCGCCGTCGCAAGCCTGGGCCTCGTACCGGCCGTCTGGTCTCGCTCCGACCGTTGGCGTTGGGCCTCGGTTCTCGGTGTACTGGCCTCGGCTCTCCTCGCCCTCGGCAACTGGAAGCCCGAGCGCGCCGTCCAGAGCGGCATGACGGCGCTCTCGCTCTGGCTCTTCGTTCTCGTTGTCCTGCTCTGGCGAAGCGAGAGGCCGCCCGCGACGACCGAGAGCTAGCTCTTTTCGCTGAGGAGGCCCTGCGGCTCAGTCGAAGAACGCGGGCAGGTCCCTGGGCCTCGACTCTCGCACGAGCTCGTAGGCCGCCGCGAAGATCGAGTCGGCACTCGGCTTCGAGAAGTAGTCGCCGTCCGAGCCGTAGGGCGGACGGTGCTCCGACGCCGACAGGCAGACCGGCGGGCCATCGAGCGACTCGTAGCCGCCCTGACGGTCCAGCACCTGCTGCATCATGAAGGCGCTGGCGCCCCCGGGGACATCCTCGTCGAGGAAGACCACCCGGTTGGTGCGCTCGAGGGAAGACCGAATCGTGCCGGTACGGTCGAAGGGCAGCAGCGTCTGCACGTCGATAACCTCCGCGTCGACGCCCACGGCCTCGAGCGAAGCCGCTGCCTCGAGCGCGAGCGGACAGCACGCTCCGTAGGTGACGATCGTGACGTCCGATCCCGTGCGCAGGATCTCCGGGTGTCCGAGCGGTACTCGGACCTCGGCAAGGTTCGTCGGCAGCGGCTCTTTCTTGCGGTAGGCGTTGAGTACCTCGACGACGATCGCCGGGTCGTCCGAGGCCAGCAACGTGTTGTACATCCCGACGGCCCGCGTGGCGTCGCGCGGCACGCAGACGTGCATGCCCCGCACGAGATGCAGAATCCCGCCCATCGGCGAGCCCGAGTGCCAGATGCCCTCGAGTCGATGACCCCGCGTACGAAGGATGACCGGCGCCTTTTGACCGCCGGCCGTACGCCAGCGCAGTGTCGCCAGCTCGTCGGAGAGTAGCTGCAACGCGTAGTGAATGTAGTCGAGGTACTGGATCTCGGCGATCGGACGCAAACCGCGCAACGCCATGCCGATGGCCTGACCGACGATCGTTGCCTCGCGAATCCCGGTATCGGCGACGCGCGCTTCACCGTACTTCGCCTGAAGGTCCGCGAGCCCCTGATTGACGTCACCGAGCTGACCGACGTCCTCGCCGAGCGCAAAGAGCTCCGGTACGCGTGCGAAGGCGTCGTCGAAGCCCGCATTGAGAATCTCGAAGGCGCTCTTCTGCTCGCCGCCGTCCTCAGGGTACGTCGGAGCCACCTCCGTCACCGAGAGAGCGCTCTCCTCGGCTTCGCTGTAGAGATCGGAGCCGTAGCGACGGGCCGAGGCCGCCAGTTGCTTTTCGCGCCAGTCGAGCAGAACCGCGCGACTGGGCGCTTCATCGGCGACCGTCTCGACGAGCAGTTTCTGCGCGCTCGACAGCAGATCGCGACGCAGAACCGGGCTACGCCGCAAGAGCCGCTCCGCCTCGTCCTCGAAGGACTGACGTCCCGTGTCGTGATGCAGCGAGCGAACGATCTCGAGATAGACAGTGCGCTCTTGCTCGAGCTCGCCACAGTACTCCGTCCAGGCACGATCGCGGGCCGCCTTGGCGGCGGTCTCCTCGGCACCGTCGATTTCGTCGAGCTCGTCGTGAGTCGCCAGCCCTTCGGCGACGATCCACTCGCGCATCTTGAGCAGGCAGTCGTACTCCTCCTCCCACGCGAGGCGCTCGTCGCTCTTGTATCGCTCGTGGGAGCCCGAGGTCGAGTGCCCCTGAGGCTGCGTCAGTTCCGTGACGTGGAGAATCGCGGGAACGTGGCTGCGGCGTACCGAATCCGCGGCGCGCAGGTACGTCTCGCAGAGCTGGGCGTAGTCCCAACCGCGCACCGTGTGCAGATCGAGTCCGGGACGTCCGGCGCCGCGGCGGCGAAATCCCTCGAGAACGCGCGACACATCTCCCTTGGTCATCTGGAAGCGGTTCGGCACCGAGATGCCGTAGCCGTCGTCCCAGATCGATAGGAGGACCGGGGCTTGCAGGACGCCGATGGCGTTGACCGACTCCCAGAAAAGGCCCTCGGCACAGCTGGCGTTGCCGATCGTGCCGAAGCCGATCTCGTCGCCGTTGTCCGAGAAGCCCGGCACGGCGTCCGCGAGCCCGGGAACCTCTCGATACAGGCGCGACGCGTGTCCGAGACCGACCAGCTTGGGCATCTGCGCGGCCGTCGGCGACAGATCTGCCGAGGAATTGTAGGTTTCTAGCTGATTGAGCCAACGGCCCTGCTCATCGAGCATGCGCGTCGCGAAATGGCCGGTCATGGCTCGGCCGCCGAACGCCGGCTCCGCCTCGATCGAAGCATGAGCGTAGAGCTGGGCGAAGAGCTGCTGAACGGAGAGCAGCCCCAGTGCCATCATGAAGGTCTGATCGCGGTAGTAGCCGGCCCGCACGTCGCCCTTCTTGAACGCATAGGCCATGGCGAGCTGCGCCGACTCCTTGCCGGCGCCGAAGATGCCGAACTTGCCGCGACCGCGAAGCACTTCCTGGCGCCCCAGGACGCTCGCGTGGCGGCTACGGGTCGCGATTCCCCAGTCGCGCAGGACGGCCTCCCGCGAAAAGCTCAGCAGGCCAGCGTCGAAGGGGCTCGTAATCGTCATAAATCACCGTATCCGTGCAGCGGTTCGTCGCCGCCTGAGTCGTCGCAGAGAGCGTCGAGCATATCGAGCCTCTTCGACGGGAACATCCCGCGGACGCACGCGGCGCGGACGGCTCTCGTGCTGGGTATGGGATGCGTTCTCGAAGCCGGCCCTCGCGGAGAGTACACCCCCTCGATCTGCGGAGCGTCGGCCGCCAGGTCGGCGCTCCAGCCGCCAGCACAACGCGTTCCGCAAGTGGGACTTACGACCCGCCAAACCAACCCCCGAGAATCAACGAAAAGACTT
>JBCCLJ010000108.1:0-23137 GCA_039026915.1 Acidobacteriota bacterium | reverse complement strand
TCGCCGGGTCGTCCGCATCCTGTCGCGCAAGACGAAGAACAACCCCGTGCTCATCGGCGAGCCCGGCGTCGGCAAGACGGCGATCGTGGAAGGGCTCGCCCAGCGCATCGTGCGCGGCGACGTGCCCGAGTGGCTCAAGGATCGGTCTGTCTTCTCCCTTGATCTCGGAGCACTCCTCGCGGGTGCCAAGTACCGCGGCGAGTTCGAGGAGCGACTCAAGGCCGTGCTCTCGGAGATCAAAGGTGCCGAGGGACGCATCCTCCTCTTCATCGACGAGCTGCACAACATCGTTGGCGCGGGTAGGACCGAAGGATCGACGGACGCGGGCAACCTGCTGAAGCCCATGCTGGCTCGCGGCGAGCTGCACTGCATCGGCGCGACGACCCTCGACGAGTACCGCAAGTACATCGAGAAGGATGCAGCTCTCGAGCGTCGCTTCCAACCGGTCGTCACCGACGCCCCCAGCGTCGAAGACACCATCTCCATCCTGCGTGGTCTGCGCGAGCGGTTCGAAGTCCACCACGGTGTACGCATCCAGGACAACGCGGTCGTCGCGGCGGCGACGATGTCCGATCGCTACATCTCCGATCGCTTCCTTCCCGACAAGGCGATCGACCTCGTCGACGAGGCCTGCGCCCTGATCCGCACCGAGATCGACTCGATGCCCGCCGAGCTCGACGAGGTCACGCGCCGCGTCATGCAGCTCGAGATCGAGGAGGCCGCGCTCACCAAGGAGTCGGACGCTGCGAGCAAGGAGAGGCTGGCGACACTGCAGAAGGAGCTCGCCGATCTCAAAGAGAAAGCGACGACGATGCACAGCCAGTGGGAGGACGAGAAGACCGTCATCGATCGCGAGCGGGAGACGCGCGAGCGCGTCGAGCAGATCCGCCACGAGATCGAGCTCGCCGAGCGCGACTACGACCTCAACCGTGCGGCCGAGCTGCGCCACGGCGAGCTCCCCCGCCTCGAGCAGGAGCTGTCCGACATGGCGAGTACCGACGCCAGCCAGACCAAGCTGCTGCGCGAGGAGGTCACCGAAGACGAGATCGCGGAGATCGTCGCCAAGTGGACGGGGATCCCGGTCACGAAGCTCGTCGAAGGTGAGCGCGAGAAGCTGCTGCGTCTCGACGAGATCCTGCACCGGCGCGTCATCGGTCAGGACGAGGCCGTGCAGCTCGTCGCTGACGCCGTCATCCGCGCGCGGGCCGGAATCAAGGACCCGCGGAGGCCGATCGGTTCCTTCATCTTCCTGGGGCCGACGGGAGTCGGCAAGACGGAGCTGGCGCGCACGCTGGCCGAGTCGCTCTTCGACTCCGAAGAGAACATCGTGCGCATCGACATGAGTGAGTACATGGAGAAACACAGCACGAGCCGGTTGCTCGGAGCTCCTCCGGGCTACATCGGCTACGAGGAGGGCGGCCAGCTGACGGAAGCGGTGCGGCGCAAGCCGTACTCGGTCATCCTCTTCGATGAGATCGAAAAGGCGCATCCGGACGTCTTCAACGTGCTCCTGCAGCTTCTCGACGACGGCCGCTTGACCGACGCCCAGGGGCGCACCGTCGACTTCAAGAACACGGTCGTGATCATGACCTCGAACATCGGCTCGCCGCATCTGCTCGAAGGCATCGACGCGCGAGGCGAGATCACCGAGACCGCTCGCGCTCAGGTCAATGCGGAGCTTCGCGGGCACTTCCGGCCCGAATTCCTGAACCGGGTCGACGACATCGTGCTCTTCAAGCCGCTGACTCTCGAGGAGATCGAGCAGATCGTGGACCTGCTCGTCGCCGGACTCAGCGAACGCCTGAGCGAGCGCAATCTGGCCCTGCTCCTCGCCGACGAGGCTCGGCGCTTCGTCGCTGAACAGGGCTTCGATCCGGTGTTCGGCGCACGTCCGCTCAAGCGCTACCTCCAACGCGAGCTGGAGACCAAGGTCGGGCGAGCCCTGCTGTCGGGTGAGGTCATCGAAGGGTCGACGATCGAGGTCTCGGTCATCGACGACGAACTCGCCGTGAAGATCGTGCCGCAGGGAGAGCTCGCGGCGTAGGATGACGGCGCAACCGCCGGAGACTCCCATGAGCCTGCTCGTCGAACGGCGTGGCGAGATCGTTCTCGCCACGCTCGATCGCCCTCATCGTCACAACGCGCTCGACCTCGACCTCGTCGAGAGCTTCCTGGAACTCCTCGAAGAGTTGCGCACGGACCCCGACGCGCGGGTCCTGCTGATCACCGGCCGCGGTGATCGGGCCTTCTCGGCAGGCGCCGACATGCGCTTCATGGCCGACCTGGACCCCAAGGAACTGGCTCGGTTCCTCGCCAGAGTCCGACGCCTGTTCAAGACTCTGGCGGGTCACCGGCTGCCGTCGATCGCCCTCATCAACGGTCACGCTCACGGCGGCGGCGCCGAAATCGCCTGCTGCTGCGACCTGCGCATCGGCTGTGAACGAGCTTCGTTCCGCTTTCCTGGCGTCATGTACGGCATGGCGGTCGGCAGCTGGCATCTGGCGACGCTCGTCGGACTGCCGAAAGCGAAGGAGCTCCTTCTCACCGGCCGTGATCTGGACGCGCAGGCCAGCCTCGACGTCGGCCTGCTCAACCAACTGACGAGCTCGGAGAGTCTCGAGGAGGTCGGACGTGCCACCGCAGCGGAGATCGCTGCCCACCCGCCGGACGCCGTGCAGGCGATCAAGGCCCTTCTCGATCAGGGGATCGGCACGCCGCTCGTCCAGCGCTTCTATCGCGAGCTCTACTCGAACCGCGAACGCGGAGCCGGAGCGACGGCGCAGCGCGCCTTCCAGACTTTCGCCAAAGATCGCTCCAGCTCGACCGATTGAGCCGCGAGCGCTATTCTGCGCCCCATGAAGATCTTCGCTTTCGCCGGTACCCGTTACACCGCCGCCGATCCTGGCCGCTTCGCGGCACCTCCTTTCGACCAGATCGACGAACAGCTCCGCGATCAGCTTCACGCCGAGTCGGCGGAGCACTACGCCCATCTGACAAGGCCCGTAGCGCGCGACGGCGGTGACCCGCACGATGCAGCGCGCGACCTGCACGACCGCTGGCTCGCAGACGGCATCGCCGCCCGCGACGACGCACCGAGCCTCTACCCCTACGCCATCGAATCGGCGAGTGGCGGGCGGCGTCTCGGACTCTGTGCGCTCGTGGGAGTCGATCCGAGCTGCGACGGCGACCTGCGTCCCCACGAGCACACGGTCGACAAGCCTTTGGCGGAGCGCCTTTCGCTGCTGGAGCGGATGCGCGTCGATCTCGAACCGGTCCTCTACCTCTCCGAAGACTCTGGCGAGCTCGAGGTTCTCCTCGCCGAAGACGTCGAGGCCGGAACGGAACTCGTGCGCCACCATGACGTCGGCCGGAACGAAGACCACGTGCTCTACCGCGTCACCTCACCGGAGCGCATCGCCCAGTACAAGGCGGTCCTCAAGGACTGCGGAGCAGCCATCGCCGACGGTCATCACCGCACCAAGGTCTCCCAGCTTTTCGCCAAGGAGCACCCGGAGTCCCTCGGAACGGCCGGCTCGGCAAAGCTCGCGGTGCTCACGAGCCTCAAGTCGGAGGGCCTCAAGATCGACCCGATCCACCGCGCGATCGACAAGCCGCTCGACCACGACGTGCTCCGTGCCGGGATTGTCTCGGCCGAAGCTTGGAGCGGCGACTCCGGCGACGACTTCGCAGCGGCCGTCGACTCAGCACCCCAGCCGACGTTGGGCGTCTACTTCAAGGGCCGCGGCCCGGAGCTCTGGCGTCTCGACCCGGAGGCCGCTCCGGCCGACACTCCCGGGCGTAAGGCAGGCCTGCCCGTTGTCCTGCTGCACCACCACCTTCTTCCTCTCTGCAACCTCGACCTGGCCGCGGCCAGCGACGGCACGATGCGCTACAAGTCCGACCCCGCGGAGCTCTTCGCCATGGCGGAAGCCGGCGAGACCGAGATCGCTGTCTTCCTGCCGTCGATGAGCCCGGAAGCCTTCGGTGTCGCCACCGCCGACGGCGACGTGCTGCCGCCCAAGTCGACCCGCTTCCTACCGAAGCTCGTCAGCGGCATGGTGTGGAGCGGGCACGACACGAAGATCGACTGATCAGAAAACCCGTGGTGGTACCACGGGCCTTCTGATCCTAGTCGAGACTCCGTCCCCTACGGGGACTGCGCGCTCGAAGCTCGCTGCGCTCGCCTCGCTTGCACCGAAACACCCGTGGTCACTACCAGGGGCTTTCTGAGCCTGGTCGATGCTCCGTACCCCTTACGGGGGCTGCGCGCTCGAAGCTTGCTGTGCTCGCCTCGCTTGCACCGAAAGACCCGTGATCACTACCACGGGCTTTCTGAGCCCGGTCGATCTGCCCCATCGCGCTTCCAACAGCAAAGGCCTCCCGCGAGGGAGGCCTTTGGCGTTCGGCATGAGCAGCTGACTCCGTTGTCCAGCGACGCGAATGCAGCGAGCGCTCAGTCCGCGACAGTGGACGGAGCATCGAACAGGACGAGCGCAGCGCTGGCGCTCACCAGCGCGAGCACGTCAAGACGTAACGACCTTGCCGTCGAAGAGGTGAATGCTGCGGTCGGCCAGCTCCGCGTAGCGCGGATCGTGGGTGACCATGCAGATCGTTGCGCCGCCGGCGTGCAGCTCGCGCAGGAGATCCATGACCGCCTCGCCGTTCGTCGAGTCGAGGTTGCCGGTCGGCTCGTCGGCGAGCAGGATCGACGGTTCGCCGACGACGGCACGGGCGACGGCGACGCGCTGTTGCTGACCACCGGAGAGTTGAGACGGGTAGTGCTTCATGCGGTGGGACATCTCGACGCGCTCGAGCGCGGCCTGTACGCGCTGCTTGCGCTCGGCCGACGGCATGCCGCGGTAGGTCAGAGGCAGCTCGACGTTCTCGTAGACCGTGAGATCGCCGATCAGGTTGAAGGCCTGGAAGATGAAGCCGACTTCGCGGTTCCGGATCTTGGCGCGCTGCGACATCTTGAGATTCGCGACGGGCGTGCCGTTCAGGGTGTAGGTGCCGCCGGTTGGCGTGTCGAGCAGGCCCAGAATCGACAGCAGCGTCGACTTGCCACAGCCAGACGGGCCGGCGATCGAAACGTACTCGCCGCGCTCGATCCCGAGATCGATCTCGGCCAGCGCATGGGTCTCGACCTCGTCGGTGTAGAAGACCTTGCTCACACCCTCTAGATGGATCAGCGATTCAGTCATCGGCTTTCGCTCCTGTTCATTCTGGGCAGCCTGTCTTGGGGGACCCGCGCTCGAGCCTGCTCCCGCTGCCTTTCATCACGTTCTCACAAGATTCAACGTCGATCGGCGGCTTCGGTTTCAAAGAACCTTCAGTTGAGGCGGATTCGGTCGTACTCGTCGTACTGCGAGGTGTCGGAGAGGACCACTTCGTCGCCCTCCTGAAGCCCCTCGACGATCTCGATCGTCGTGACCGAGCTCCGTCCCAGCTGCACCTGGACACGCCGGGCAACGTCGCCTTCGGTATCCAGTCTGAAGAGTCCGATGCGGCTGTTGGCCTGACCGTAGGCCGGCCGGTTGACATAGAGCACGTCGACCAGACGCTCGAGCTCGACCGTGCCGTCGACGCTGAGGTCCGGCCGCGCGCCGCGCGGCAGCTCGCCGGTGAGCGTGACGTCGACCGTGACGCTGCCGTTGCGGACGGCGGGGTCGATGCGAACCACCCGGCCTTCGATGATGCCGTTGCGCGTGTCGATCGACGCCAGCTGACCCACCGTCACGTCCTTTGCCTGGGTCTCCGGGATGCGCAGCTCGGCCTTGAGCTTCTCCGGCTGGGCGACGCGCGCCAGGTTCGTGCCCGGCGTCACCTGCTGGCCGATCTCGACCGGGATCTCCTGGAGGACGCCGTAGATACCGGCTTTCACCTTGAGGCCTTCGAGCTGATCACGGCGGAGGTCGTAGAGAGCCCGCGCCTGATCGAGTCGTGCCTGCGCCGAAGTCAGACGAGCCCGGTTCGCGGCCTCGATCTGCGAGAGGCGCTCGCGCTCGATGCGGTTCCGGTTCGCCGCCTCGTCGGCACGCAGCTTGGACAGCTTGGCGGTGAGCTCGGGAATGAGACCTTCCTTGTTGAGCTCTTCGTCGGCTTCGGCCTGCAGCACGGCCTGCTTCCAGCTCGATTCGACCGTTGCCGCCTGAGCGCGCTCGTTGAGCAGTTGGCGCTGAAGCTCGACTTCCGTGTCTCGGTAGTTGGCCTCTTCCTCGGCGAGTCGGAGCTCGGCGTCCCGCGCCTCCTGCTCGACGCCGGGGTCGCTCAACTCGAGGATGATCGTGTCAGGCTCGACTTGAGCGCCGGGTAGAACGACACGCCGCTCGATGCGGGCGCTCGTCTGGGCCGGCAACCAGCGAATCTCCTCAGGAACGAGCGTTCCAGGGCCGCGGACCTGCCGAAGCATCTCGCCGCGTTCCACGGTGCCGAGATAGACGGCGGCGCGCGACACGCTCGGCGGTGCCGGCTCCAAGCGGATCAGCCACCAGGCAAACAGCACCAGCAGCACGCCGATGATCGACCATGAGATGACCTGGCGCTTGCGTCGTCGCTCCGCGACCCCTTCGCGTTGTACGTCCATTCAGCGATCCTCACGGCCTCGAAGGCCAAGCCCTGGTTGTTGCTCTATCGTGCTGGAGTGCAAAGGTGATCCTAGCGGACGGAACACCTCGACCGCACGGCGGCTTGCCTCAGTTTTTCGGCCGGGTATCCCCGGCATCGGGCCTCTGCCGTTCGGTCTACGTTCTACGCAGTGCGCCGCGGCAGGTTGCGGCTCCCGGTCTGCGACCGGGAATAAATCGTCGAACTCGTCGCAGGCCCCGAAAAGCGGGTCAGGAGACCTCCCAGGTGTCCCCGGCGTGCAGCATCTTCTCGATGGACGCATCCGGCTGGCGCTCTTCTTCCGTCCGGATCTGATCGAGCACGCCCTGCTCGTAGTTCGGACGGTCGACACAGCGGAAGACGCCGAGCGCCGTCGGCATGCCACCGCCATCGAGCTGAGCCAGCTGAAACGCCAGCGCCGGGCTGTTGCGCGCCTCGTCCCACTTGAGGCAGTCCTCCGCGGTGACGCCGTTGCTCCCGACCTCGACCACCTCGAACTCGCCGTCCTTCAGACGCAGCCCTTTGTTCTTCTCCTTGCCGAAGAGCAAGGGCGCGTCGTTCTCGATGTAGACCACATCTTCGAGCCGCGCTTCCTTTTCGGTGACGTACTGATAGGCCTTGTCGTTGAAAATGTTGCAGTTCTGGTAGATCTCGACGAAGGCAGTTCCGTCGTGCTCCGCAGCGCGCTTCAGAGTGGCCTTCATGTGAGGCTGAAAGACATCGACGGTGCGGGCGACGAACGTCGCGCCTGCACCCAAAGCGACCGACAGCGGATTGAAAGGGGCGTCGACGGAGCCCACGGGCGACGACTTCGTGCGCTTGCCAACCTCACTCGTCGGCGAATACTGGCCCTTGGTGAGGCCGTAGATACGGTTGTTGAACAACAGGATCTTGAGCCCCACGTTGCGTCGAATCGCGTGAATGAAGTGGTTCCCGCCGATCGAAAGGGCGTCGCCATCTCCGGTGATGACCCAGACGCTCAGATCCGGACGCGCCATCTTGAGACCGGTGGCCACCGCGGGCGCGCGACCGTGGATCGTATGGAATCCGTACGTGTCCATGTAATACGGGAAGCGGCTCGAGCAGCCGATCCCCGAGACCACCGCAAAGTTCTCTTTCGGGATGCCGAGTTCCGGGAAGACGGTCTGGACAGCAGCGAGGATGGCGTAGTCGCCGCAGCCGGGACACCAGCGAACCTCCTGATCGGACTTGAAGTCTCGGCGCGTCAGCTTGGTCGTTTCAGTCGTCATCGTCTCAGCTCCCGAGAGTCTCTTCGATTCGTTCCAGGATCTCCTGCCGGCCGAACGGCTTGCCTTCGACCTTCGAGTACACCTGCGCGTCGACCAGATACTCCGCTCGCAGCAGCATCGTGAGCTGACCGAGATTCATTTCTGGCACCAGGACCTTCTCGAAGCGGCGAAGAACTTCACCGAGATTCCTCGGAAACGGATTGAGGTGGGTCAGGTGGGCGCGACTCACGTCGAGGCCCTTCTCACGGGCTTCACCCACAGCACCCGTAATGGCGCCGAGCGTGCTGCCCCAGCCCAGGACGAGGAGCTCGCCCGATTCCGAACCAAAGACCTCGACGGGAGGAATGTCGTTCTCGATGCGCTTCACCTTGTCGGCTCGCAAGCGCACCATGTGGTCGTGGTTCGCAGGGTCATACGAGACGTTGCCCGTCTTGTGGTCCTTTTCGAGACCGCCGACCCGGTGCTCGAGACCGGGTGTCCCTGGAATTGCCCACGCGCGCGCCAGGGTCTCGGGATCGCGAACGTAGGGCGTGAAGCCTTCCTTCTCGGTGCGAAAGTCCACGCGCAGGTCGGGAAGGTCCTCGACGTCGGGAAGGCGCCAAGGCTCGGAGCCGTTGGCGATGTAACCGTCGGAGAGGAGGACGACAGGCACCATGTACTTCGTGGCGATTCGCACGGCCTCGAGAGCAGCAAAGAAACAGTTCGACGGCGACGAGGCCGCAACGACCGGGAGCGGCGAGTCGCTGTTGCGGCCGTACATCACCTGCAGAAGATCGGCCTGTTCGGTCTTCGTCGGCAGACCGGTCGAAGGACCGCCGCGCTGCACGTCGACGATGATCAGCGGCAGCTCGACCATCAGTGCCAGATTCATCGCCTCCGACTTCAGCGCGATGCCGGGGCCGCTCGAGCACGTGACGCCGAGCCCACCTCCGAAGGACGCACCGATGGCGGCGCAGACGGCTGCAATCTCGTCTTCCGCCTGCAGCGTCGTCACGCCGAAGTGTTTGTAGGTTGCCAGCTCGTGAAGCACGTCGGACGCGGGCGTGATCGGGTAGGCGCCCAGGAACATCGCAAGGCCGCTCCGTCGGCTCGCCGCGACGAGTCCCATGGCGAGCGCCGAGTTACCGTGGATGTTGCGGTAGGTCCCGGGCTCGAGAGGTGCAGACTCCACCTCGTAGCGCACCTGGAAGACCTCGGTGATGTCGCAGTAGTTCCAGCCCGCCTTGAGGACCTGCACGTTGGCATCAGCGATCTCGGGGCGCTTCTTGAACTTGACCCCGAGCCACTCGATCGTCGGCTCGATCGGCCGACTGAACATCCAATAGACCATGCCGAGAGCAAAGAAGTTCTTGCAGCGATCCTGCGAACGGATGTCGAGCTCGGACCCTTCGAGAGTCGCTCGCGTCATCGTGGAGACGGGCGCTTCGAAGACCCTGTAGCCACTCAGCGAATCGTCCTCGAGCGGGTTCGACTCGTAACCTGCCTTGGCCAGGTTACGGTCGGAGAACTCGTCCGTATTGACGATGATGATGCCGTTGAGCGGAAGGTCGTGCAGGTTGGCCTTCAGCGCGGCGGGATTCATCGCCACGAGCACATCGGGTCGATCGCCCGGCGTGTGGATGTCGTGATCGGCGATGCGCACCTGAAAGGCCGAAACGCCGGGAAGCGTTCCGACGGGCGCACGGATCTCCGCCGGGAAGTCCGGCAGGGTCGACAGATCGTTGCCGAGTACGGCAGATGTGTTCGTGAACTGCGTCCCGGTCAACTGCATGCCGTCGCCGGAGTCACCCGCAAAGCGGATGACGACGTCGGACAGTTTCTCGGGAGACGAGGTCGCGTCGTTCTCAGGGAGGGGCAGCGTCATTCGGAGGCTCCTCGATCCGAGGCAGGCGCAGAGCGTTCATATCTCGGAGATTGGGCAGTCAAGGAGGATGCGGTCGCTGGGAAGTGGGCCCGGCTCGCGGTGTTCCCTGGGTGATTCCAAGGATCTACTCGCCAAGGCCTTCGCAAAAGCTTAGCAGAGCAAGAACCGCGCTTGGAAGCTCCCCCAGCGCCCTCGCGTCACTTCGTCACACCGCGTTCGGAGACGCGCGACTGCGACTGCTACCCTTCGAGAAAGCTCGTGGCGAAAGCCCTCTCCGCAGGGGACGGACCCGTTCCGCGCCCGCGCGTCGCAAAGACTCCAAACCATGTCCGATGCTCTTTAGGTTTCGCGCCCTGATCTCGAGCAGATCGGTGCGTCCAACGGCGCCAGTGGACGGGAGCCGCGAGTGAGCGACAGCGCCCCGTCATCGCGTCGACGCACGATCGGCCTCGCGCTGCTGGCTTTCACCGTTCTGCTGGCGACCGTCGATCCCCCCGTGCTCGGCTTCCTCGCCCGCTTCTCGCTGGTCGCCCTCGCTCTGGTGCTGCTCTCCTGGGGCTTCTTCCGCCTGATGCGGCGGCTGCTGTGGAGCGTCGGTCGACGTCTGACCTTCTCGTATCTGCTGATCGGTGCCCTGCCGATCCCGATGATTCTGATCATTGGCCTGGTAGGTACCTACCTGCTCTCGGGGCTCTTCCTCGGCCACCTGTTCCGCGGTGCGCTCTTCGAGCTCTACCGCGAGACCGCCACCCTCGGCCGTGCCGCCGCCCCCGGCTTCTCCGACCCGGAAGGCCACATCGAAGTCGCGTGGTATCAGGACGGTGTCCGCACGAGCGGTACCGACCTCGCGCCGGACGCCTTTCCGACGTGGCTCGAAGAAGAAACGCGCTACATACTCGACCCCGAGAATCGAGCACAGGGACCGCCGCTCGTCGCCCTCGACGACGGCCGCCTGGCGCTCGCCGCCGCCTTTCTCGACGAGGAGGGCGGTGGCCGCGTTGCCATCTTCTCCGACAGCCTCGAAGGAGCGCTTCGAGGCCGCACGTCGGCGTGGGTCGAGCTGCTGCGAAGCGACGATCCGCGACTCGAGCCCGCGCTGACGCTCGAAGTCTTCGACGAGACCTACTTTCTCGTCCCACCCCAGTTCGACGCCAGCGAGCGCCGCGCCTTCCTCGAGGCGGCCGGACTTCCCGAGGAAGACTTCGGCATTGTCGGGTTCGAACGCTGTGGTGCCGTCTATGCCCTCGGCGACGGCCAACTCGCGATCCCCTCCGTCTCGGCCAACCTCTATGGCCAACCGGAGACGATCCTCCGCAACCTCTTCTCGAGCGCCTCCAAAATCGACTCGCTGGCGCTCTTCGCGTTCGTCTTTCCGGCCTTTCTGCTCTTCGACGTCTACGTCATGGCGCTGCTCATGGCCATCTTCATCATCTTCTCGATGACGCGCGCCGTGAACCGCCTTTCCAAGGGCACCGAGGCGGTCGCCAGCGGCGACTTCAGCGCCCGCATTCCCGTGCGCCGCAGCGATCAGATCGGCGAGCTGCAGAGCTCCTTCAACGACATGACCGCCAACCTCGAGGACCTCGTCGAGCAGTCGGCGCAGAAGGAGGTGCTCGACAAGGAACTCGAGATCGCCCAGGAGCTGCAGACGAGCCTCGTCCCCGACGAGGAGATCCAGGTGCCGGGTGCCGAGTTCTCGACCTTCTTCGAGCCCAGTCTGGCGATCGGTGGCGACTACTTCGACATCGTACGGCTACGCGAAGACCAGGAGCGTCTGGCGGTCGTCATCGCCGACGTCGCCGGGCACGGCCTGCCCGCGGGGCTGCGCATGGCGATGCTCAAGGCCGCCGTCCAGGTCCTCGTCTCGGAGCGCAAGGAGCCCGAGGGCATCCTGCAGGCTCTCGACGAGATCGTGCGTTCCGGTCCGAACCGCGCCTTCGTCACCGCGACGCTCAGCCTGATCGATCTCAAGAACGGCACTGCGGAGATCCTCAACGCCGGCCACACACCCGTCTACCATCTCAACGGTACGGGTGCACGCGAGATCTTGCTGCCGAGCCTGCCGCTCGGCACCTTCGATCAACGCTTCGCCAGGACGTCGATTCAGCTGCAGCCGGGCGACGCCCTCGTCTGGCTCTCGGACGGCCTGATCGAGGCGACCAACGATCGCGACGAGGCCTTCGGCTTCGAGCGTCTGCAGCAGACGCTCAGTCAGGCGCCCCGCGACGGCGCTCTGTCGCTGCGGCACGCCGTCACCGAAGCCGTCGGGCAGCACGCCGGTGGCCGACCGGCAGACGACGACCGCAGCCTGGTCGTCATGCGCTACGTCGAAGAACCCGACGCTCCAACCTCGGAGGGTTAGTCCGCAACGGCGCTGCCCGCGCTAACGCCCTTCCCGCACCTCGCTGTACTGCTCGTCCAGGCCGAGAAAGCGAAGGATCTTCTGCACGTAGTTCCGTGTCTCCTTGTAGGGCGGAACGCCACCGTAGCGCCGCACGGCTCCCTCGCCTGCGTTGTAGGCGGCGAGGACCAGGGGCAGCTCGTCCTCGAACTCCTTGCGGAGGAACACGAGGTACTTCGACGCGGCTTCGAGGTTGCGCTCGGGATCGAACAGCTCGCTAGGGGACACACCGAATCGCTCCGCCGTCGCGGGCATGAGCTGCAGGAGACCACGCGCGCCCTTGTGGGAAACCGCCGTGCGGTCGAAGGCCGACTCAGCTCGCATCATCGCCTGCAGGAGCACGGGATTCAGGGAGTAGCGCTCCGCGGCGGCATTGATGAGCTCGGCAAAACGCCCCTCCTCGAGGCCTGAGCCGAGCCAACCGAGCTGAAAGCCGACGGGCTCGGGCAGCGGTTCGGGCTCCGGCTGGATCTCGTCATCGACGATACGTTCGACGCGCTCGAGGGGCAGCGTCAAGACGCCGCCGCTCGCCAACTCGAGCCGCATCTGATCGTCGCCGACGAGTCCGTAGCCGTCGACCTTGAGCACGGAGCCGTTGGTCAGCACGGCGAGGTCCGCTTGCGCACCGGACGCGCTGAAGACCAGGAAGAACAGGGCCGCGAGCCGCGCATCAGCGCGCGCGAGGGTGATGGCGATCGTAGAGGCTCCGCAAACGGTGCTGATGAATATGGGTGTAGATCTGGGTCGTCGAGATATCGGCGTGTCCCAACATCATTTGTACGGAACGCAGGTCCGCTCCGTGTTCCAGAAGATGGGTGGCAAAGCTGTGGCGCAGTACGTGCGGAGAGACCCACTCGACACCTGCCGCAACCCCGTAGGCACGCAGAATCTTCCAGAAGCCCTGCCGCGTCATGCCGGCGCCGCGCGCGTTACAGAAGACGAAGTCGTGGCCGCCGCGCAGGAGCTCTGGGCGCACCATGGCCGTGTAGCTGTTCAGCCACTCTTCGGCCCGCTCCCCTACCGGCACGATGCGTTCCTTGCCACCCTTTCCGAAAGCGATCAGGAAGCCGGACTCGAGCCGCAGCTGGCCGAGCGTCAAGCCGACGAGCTCGCTGACTCGGAGCCCGCCCGCATACAGCAGCTCCATCATGGCGCGGTCGCGATGACCGAGAGCGCTCGTCGTGTCTGGAGCGGCAAGAAGAGTCTCGACCTCCGCCGCCGACAGCACCTTGGGCAGCTCGCGGCCACGCTGGGGCGGGCGCAGTCGACTTGCTGGATTGTCGGTCCGGTCGCCGTTCTGGACGAGATAGGCGTAGAAGCGCCGCAGCGAGACGAGCGTTCGCGCGATCGTGCGGGGCTTTAGATCGTTTTCGCGCAGGTGCTGCAGAAACAGCGAGAGGGCCTTCTTGTCGGCATCCAGAAGGGTGCGGCCGAGAGTTCGCAGAAAAGCCGCGAGCTTGCCAAGGTCACTCCGATAGGCCTCGACCGTGCGGGGCGAGAGCCCCCTCTCGACCTGCAGGACGTCGAGGTACGCATCGAGCCGTCGATTCGCCAAATCGACCGGTGCGACGTCCCGGAGGGCAGTGGGCGAGCTCATCCTGTGAAACCTAGCAAACGGAAGCAGCCCAAAACACTGACGGTAATGCAGTTCCGCCTCTCCAAGGTTTGCTGACTCGGCCGATCTGAGACTCCTTCACCTCCTCCAGGGCACCCGACCCAGGAGACGGAGCATCGAAGCGGCACGCCACGAAGCCGGGCAGCTCGGCGGCTGAGCTTCAGTCCTCGAGACGGGAGTGGCTGCCGTCACACAGCGGTGCCTTGTCGGTGTGCTTGCAGG
Organism: Acidobacteriota bacterium; assembly: GCA_039026915.1. Taxonomy (GTDB): domain Bacteria; phylum Acidobacteriota; class Thermoanaerobaculia; order Multivoradales; family Multivoraceae; genus JBCCLJ01. Next base: position 9,182 of record JBCCLJ010000108.1, on the reverse strand, counting down.
TGCACACCGCAACTCGCCGATCTTCCTCGAGCACCCAACGGAGCGGTTCGAAGTCGGTGCCCCGGTGCGAGCCGTCGCAGAAGGGCTGATTCCTCGACTCACCGCATGCGCACCAGTAGTAGGTGCCAGCCGCCAGTTCGACGACGATCGGCTTGTCTCCAGCAACCTTCGGTGGGCTCATCACTCTCTCGATTCGCGTTCGTTCAGTCGAACTTGGCCAGAAGAGGGCCGTGGATGCTGGGCGGCACCAGTTCGCTGACGTCGCCTCCCAGGCCGCAGACTTCCTTGATCAGACGACTCGAGAGGTGCAGGCAGTCCTGCCGCGGCAGGAGGAAGATCGTGTCGACAGCGGGAGCGAGGTGCCGGTTCATCAGGGTCATCGGCAGCTCGTAGTCGAAGTCGGTCGTCGAGCGCAGGCCGCGCACAACCGTCGTGACGCCTCGATCTCGAGCGTAGTCGACGAGCAGGCCGGTGAACGTCTCGACGCGGCAGTTGCCGAGCGGGGCTACCAGCTCTTCGATCGCCGCGACCCGCTCTTCCGCGGAGAAGAGCGCCTTCTTGGCCTCGTTGTAGAGGACCGCGACGTAGAAGGTGTCGAAGAGCGGAGCGCTGCGCTCGATGAGGTCGAGGTGGCCGTTGTGCATCGGATCGAAGGAACCGGGATACACACCGACGCGCGGGCTCTTCGAGGAAGTCTGACTCATGACTTGCTGCTCCAGGAAGTGTCGGCTCGGGGTTCAGAGTACCGGATGCCCCAGGGCGCCTGCTACGGATCCCGGGAGCGTCAGTTGACCGAGGCCAGATCGATCGTGCGCGAGTTGAACGCCGCGTCCGCGACACGCAGCGTGATCAGGCCGCCCGTTCGCAGAGGGATCTCCAGCCGCTCCGTCAGGCCGTCGATCATGCCGTCGGCCGTCGCGACAGCCTGCCAACGCTCCGCGTCGACGCTGAGCTCTACTCGACGCAGCGGACTCAGAGCGTCACGCACGACGACGACCCAGCGATCGGACTCCTTCTCGATGGAAACGATCTCGGGCGGCGTCTGATCGACGACGACGGGCTCGGTGACGCGCTCGGCGGTCAGCGTCTCCGCCTCGACGTTCGACTCGGCATCGGTCGCGACGAGGCGGAACTCGTAGCGGCCATCGGGCAGCACGCTCGAGTCGAAGCTGAAGTGCTCAGCGTCGAGCTCGTCAGCCAGTTCGAGCCAGTCGGCGCCAGGGCGTCGTAGCTCGAGGCGATAGCGCAGCGAGTCTTTGTTCGGGTCGGTGACCGTCCAGCGCAGCGTGCGGTAACCGAGCTTGAAGAGCGACTTCGAGCGTTCGTTGCGATCCCTGGCCGGCGAGAGCGTCGTGAAGATGCCGTCCTTGTTGGGACTCATCGGCTCGTAGGCCTGGTTCGACGGATTGAAGTTGGCGGGCACGAGGATCTCGCCGGGAGGCAGAACCTCCAGCTGGGTGATCTCGGGGCGACGATTCAGCTGGCGGTAGCTCAGCTCGACGCCGCGCACGAGCGGCGCGTCGCCCGACAGGTCCACCTTCCACTGTGCGTAGCGGCCGGGAGGCAGGTCGCTCAGCGACGCTTCCCCGGTGCTGCCCACGGCCTCCTGCCAGTCCGACCAGGTCTCGTCTGGCTCCGAGCTGAGACCGGTGCGCACGGCGAACTGCGCCCGGCTGCCGCGCGGCTGATCCGCCGTCCAGCGCAGCAGTCCAAAACGTGCGGGCTCCGCAGCATCGAAGACCTTGCTGACGTACGTGCCTTCGCTCTCGGTCCGCCCGGCGAAGACGTAGACGGCACCGGCGTCGGTGCTGAGCAAAACCGGCCCCGGGTCGCCGTCGATCAGGCCGACGATCTGACGCTCCTCGAGATCCTTCTCGAGGATCATCTGCCGATCGCGGTAGCTGTAGAGCTGGCCGCCCATGCCCGAGCCAACCCAGAGTCGTTCCCGAAACCAGCCGATGGCGAAGAGCGTCTCCTTCTCGAAGCGCCAGACGACGTCGACCGCGCCGCTGGAAGAGAGCTGCAGCACCTCGCTGCGCGAGCCTTTGAAGCCGGATCGCCGGCTACCCGCCGCCGCGGCGGTCGTGCCTTCCTCGACTTTGACGCTGGGCTCGCCGTTGCCGTTCGAGGAGGAGCTCGACGGCGGCGGTTGCAGGTCCACGAGGCTCGCTTCCGAGGCGAGGACCGCCGCGTAGACGCTTCCCTGGCCTTCGGCGAAACCGATCACCTCCGGGTGCGCCGCGTCGTAGAGCGTGCGAACCGAGTCGCCCCGCAGCTCGAGGATGAGACCTTCTCCGGCCGTGCCCAGGAGGGCGCTGCCGTCCGGGCGCGCGAGAAGAGAACGAATGTGCACGTCCTTGCTGTCGTGCACCAGCGCGCCGTTGCCTTCGCGGTCGACGCGAAAGAGCTTCCCTTCCGTCCCGGTGGCAACGAGCAGGCCGCCGTTCGCTTCGACTGCCAGATCCCAGATGTACTTCTGCTCGGGCTCGAAGTAGGTCTCGACATTGCCGTCGCGGAAGCGCACGACGCGGCCATCCGGCGACGAACCGGCGTAGACGTAGCCGTCGCTATCGGCGGCCACCGCGTACACCGAACCCTCTTCGAGCTCGAACAGCGTCTCGACCTCGCCGTCCTCCTTGACCAACAGCACTCGGCCGGCGTTCCCGGTCCCGACGACAAGGCCAAGCGGGTGAGGCGCGGCGTCGTAGACGAACGGCTCCTCGAGTTGGGCGACGCGATCGGCGCGCTCCGCCAGTCGCAGCGCTCCGTCAGAACCGATGCTGACGCCCTCGAAGGTCCCGGCGCGAAAGTCCGATTCCGTGTCGACCCGGAGGATCTTCACTTCGGACGCGAAGAGCGTCGACGCGGCGAGCAGAGCGCAGGAGAGCGCCGCGTACGCGGGCCGTCGGCAGTGCGAGAGTGTCTTGAGGGTCGAAAGCATGAAGCGGCGCTCCGGGAAGGCGGCTGGGAGAGAAAGAGGGTGCGCGTCAGGGACGACTCTGCTCGGCCGCTCGCGGAGAGACGACGCGCAAATCGATGCGCACGAGTCCATCCATCGGCTCATCCAACGAGACGACCGTCTCGTCGACGACCTCCAGCGACAGGCGTTGAGGGGCGGGACCCGAGCGCTGCCGTAGAAGGCTGCGCATGGAGCCGGGTAGGTTGGGCAGCGCGCGCCCGTCGGAGACCAGACCGCTTCCTCGCCGCACACCGAGGGCCATCAGGTCACGCTGACTGTGAAAGGAGCCGAAGAGCTCCAGGGAGTCTTCGATGCGCTGGGCCTCCTCCGGCACGATCTGCAGGCGCGCCGCATCGACGCTCGCTCCATCGCCGACGAAGAGGTAGTAACTACCGGGCGCGAGTCCGGCGGGGATCGGCACGCTCAGGGAGCGCCGCAGACGCTCTCCTCGATGCGCCTGAAGCTCGACGAAGAGCTCGACCTCGTCGCCGGGACGCACCTCTCGCGCCGAAGGAACGACGCTGCGAATCTTCTGAAGCCGCTGACCAGACCACTGCTCCAACTCCAGATCGATCGACGTGACGGTGACGTCGTCGAACGAGTTGAACTCGAGGAAGCCGACGAGTGCCAGCAGGTAGATCGCGGCGCCGGTCGATGCTCCCGTGCCTTCGAAGACCTGCTCGACCGGGATGCTTCCGTACTTCTCGAGCACGACCTCACCGCGCAGCTCGAGGCTCTGGTCGCCGGACCCGCGCGACGCCGCTTCGAGCGCCTGCAGCATGGCGACGGCGACGAGTGTCGGCCTCATGATCGGCAGATCGGCCAGCTCCAGCTCGTAGCGCCGATCGGTCTCAGGGGCTCCAGCACGGCGTACCGCGATCGTCATCGGAGTGGTGCGCGCCTCGGCTCCGATCATCCCGCGCATTCCCGGCAGGCGGTCCTGGTCGAAGGCGCCGATCGCCGGACCGATGTTGCTGACCTTGAACGAGCTGCGCACGCTGGAGACGACGGTGACGACTTCGGCCTGCACCATCGGCACGGAGAGCGGTCCTATGCCGAGCCACGGGTGACCAAAGGCGAGGATCTCGTCGCCGCGGCGCTCGGTGACCGTGCCGTTGACGGCGAGCTCGAGGTCGCCGCCGATCATCAGGGCCGACACGGCCGAGCCGCCGGCGATCTCGGGGAGCTCGGCGCCCGGCTGCATGCGACCGGCCGGTGCCGCTCCGGCCACGCGCTCGAGACGCGAACGCACGCCCTGGTCGAAACCGCCGAGCGAGAGCTGCACTCCCGACGTCCCTTCGCTGTGCACGGACGTCGGCACCAGGCGAGCCAGCTCCTCGTCGAGCTCCGCCTCGAACGTCTCGGGCAAGACGGCGGAAGCGTCGGCGCGAGCGCGCAGCAGGAGATCGAGGTACTCGGCGCCCGTGCGAACTCCGCGCGCCGTCGCGCTCGCTTCGCCGCCGCCGCCGTAGGACTGCAGGTCGCGCATGGCGGCGATCGGCGTGATACCCGCCAGCGCACCCGTGGAGAAGTCCCACGAGAAGGCGACGGCTCCCGCGAGGCGACCTTCGATGTAGACCGGACTACCGCTCATGCCCCCGGCGACGCCGCTCTCCTCGAGCCCTCGCCCGCTCAGGCGAGCGAGGATGAAGCTCATCCCGGGGTTGAAGTCGCGCAGGACGCCGACCACCTCGACTTCGAAACGCTCGGTCTCCGTGCCCTCGAAGACAGTGACGCCGTAGCCCTTCTGGCCGCGCTGCACCTCGTCGACCGAGATCGTCGGCTGATCCTGAGCGCAGAGCCGGCCTGCGAGCGAAGCGAAGCACAGGAGGAGGAAAGAGCCCCAGAGAGCTCGCGACCGAAAGGAGCGGGGCGGGTGGTTGGGAGTCGAGTCGAGACCGCGAATCATGCTTTTCGAAGGCCGGCAACCTCGGTTCTCCCTTCGCGAAGAATCCTGAGCGACCGGGCTCGCCAAAGTACCATGGTGGAGGGAAGTCCCCCGGGAAGAACGCCGTCGTCGACGACGCAGTAAGGCACGCCGCTGGAAGCCAGAAAGGCGTCCAGCTCTGCCGGGTCGACGATCGGAGGCGCGCCGCTGGAGTTGGCGCTGGTCGCCGTGAGCCCGGTACGTAGCTGCACTAACAGCTCGACGAGCCTCGAATGTTCCGGGATTCGCACGGAAAGTCGCTCGGCTCCCGCCATGGCGGGCAGGGGCTTCGAGACCTCGAGGAGCACGTTCAGAGCTGCGGGCCAGAGAGAGCTCGCCCAGCGGTAGTCCTCGGCGTCCGTGTCGACACCGAGAGCCTTCGCCTGATCCGCGTTCGCGACGACGACGCCCAGAGGCTCGGTCGCCGCTCGCCCTTTGGCCCGAAAGACCGCCGCGACAGCTTCGGCATCGCGTGGATCGACGCCGAGCCCGTAGCTCGACTCGGTCGGCAGACCGAGAACGCCGTGCTTCGCCAGGCAATCCCGAAGAAGCTCGGGATCATCACCCCAGCGCCACCTCACAGCGAGGCTGCCTGACGGGTCATCCGCCGACCTTCGCGGCAGATTCGATCAGCTCCTGGGCGTGCTCTTTCGAGACTCCGCTCGAGGTCGCACCGAGCATGCGCGCCACTTCCTCGACGCGCTCGTGGTCCGAAAGGCCTTCGACCGCCACGCGCGTGCGTCCCTTCGCCGTGCCCTTGCGCACTTTGAAGTGACGATGCGAACAGGAGGCCACCTGCGGCAGGTGCGTCACGGCGAGAAGCTGGCCACCGCTCGCCAGCTGGCGCAGCTTACGACCGACCGCCGTCGCCTCGTGACCGCCGATCCCGGCATCGACCTCGTCGAAGACGAGGGTCGCGCGCTCGGCCCGACCTTCTCCGCGCAGCGCGATCTGCAGGGCGAGAAAGACGCGGGCGAGCTCGCCGCCGCTGGCGATGCGTGCCAGCGGTCGGAGGCCTTCCCCCGGGTTCGGGGAGAACTGGTAGACGACGCGGTCGACCCCGTGCGCGCCGAACTCGGCGGGTACTCCGCCGACCTCGAGTGGCGACTCTTCGCGGCGCCGCACCTCGAGCGCCACTGCGAACTGCGCGCTCGGCAGGGCGAGATCCGCGAGCTGCGCCTGCAGTTCGCGCTCGAGCTTCTTGGCCCAGCGACGGCGATGGCGCGTCAACGCCTCGGACGCGTCGCGGTACTTGGCGAGGGCGCTCTCCACTTCGGCTTCGAGCTCGTCGCGGCGCGACTCGTCGGCGTCGAGCTCGAGCAGCTCCCGTCCGACGCGCTCGGCGTGCTCGAGGATGTCCTCCGTCGTATCGCCGTACTTACGCAGCAGCCGCTCGAGAATCACGAGCCGGTCTTCGATCGTATCGAGCTCGCCGGGCTGGGCTTCGATCGTGTCGAGGCGCGAGCGCAGAGTGGCGGCAAGATCCTCGCTGCGCACGCGCAGCTCCTGTGCCTCTTCGACCCAGCCCGGAGCCTCGGAGTCGAACGACTCGAGCTCGCGCAGCTGGCCAACCGCCCGCGCCAGACCGAGGGCCGAGCCCTGCTCACCGTCGAGCGCCTCGACGGCCCCGTTCAGGGCGCGAGCGACTGTCTCGGCGTTGCGCAACGTGTCGCGACGCTGCCGCAGAGCGACCTCCTCCCCGGCTTCGACGCCGGCGTCATCGATCTCCTGGCTCTGAAAACGCAGCAGATCGATGCGTTCTGCGCGCGCCCGGTCGTCGCCGACGACGAGCTCCCAGCGCTCGCGCGCCTCGACGTATTCGCGGTAAGCCTTGGCGCAGGCGGCCAAGGGCTTGGCGTTGCCGCCGGCACGGTCGAGCCAGTCGCGCTGCAGCTCGCCGGAGAGCAGCGCCAGCTCTTCGCGCTGGCCGAGGATGCGCAGCAGCGACTCGCCAAGGCGCTGCAGCAGGGTCAGCGTCACCGGTTGATCGTTGAGAAAGACGCGATTGCGCCCGCTGCGCGCTACTTCGCGGCGCACGACGAGGTGCGGATCTTCGAGTGCCAGTCCCGCGTCGTCGAGCAGATCGCGCACGGCGTCGAGCTCGTCGCCTTCGAGAGAGAAGCTGCCGCTGACGACGAGGCGATCGGCTCCTTCGCGGATCAGATCGCTGCTCGCGCGAGCACCCGCGAGCAGCGCCAGCGAATCGACGACGAGCGACTTACCGGCGCCCGTCTCACCGGTGAGCACGTTGAGCCCAGCGCCGAACTCGACGAAGCTCTCTTCGACCACCGCAAGGTTGCGCACGTGTAGATCGGTCAGCAAAGCGGGATGCTCTCAGTCATCGGTCACCAGCTCTCCGGCGCGCGCCGCCGCTTCGACGATCGCCTTGATGAGGGTGACGCGCAGACCGCCCTCCTCGAGCTTGAGGATGCCGTCCACCGTACAGCCGGCCGGCGTCGTCACTTCGTCTTTGAGGAGCGCCGGGTGACTGCCGGTTTCGTTGACCATCGCCGCGGCACCGAGGCAGGTTTGCGCCGCGAGATCGATCGCGACCTGGCGCGGCAGGCCCGCTTTCACGCCACCGTCGGCCAACGCCTCGATGACGATGTAGAGGAAGGCGGGACCGCTCGCCGAGAGGCCGGTGATCGCGTCCATGTGCTTTTCGTCGGTGACCAAGGTACGTCCCATCGGCTCGAAGAGCCGCTGCACATAAGAGACGTCATCGTCCGACGCGGTCTTGCCGGCACAAAGCGCCGTCATGCCCGCGCCAACGCGCGTCGGCGTATTGGGCATGGCGCGGATCACGGAGGTTCCGGGCGTCAGGCGTCGCTCGAGATAGCCGGTCGTGACCGACGCCAGGATGGAGACCAGGACCGTACCTTCGGAGATCGAGTCGTGCACCTGCGCCAGAACACGCTCGGCGACCTGCGGCTTGACGCACAGCAGCAGGATTTCGGCGTCCTTCACCGCCTCGCGGTTGTCGAGCGTCGTCGCCACCCCGAAGCGCTCGGCGATCAGGTCGAGACGCTCCTGATGGGCCGCCGTCGCCACGATCGCGCTCTGCGGCACGCCCCCGTCGAGCATGCCCTGAATCAGGGTCTCCCCCATCTTTCCCGCGCCGACCACCGCGACGCGCCGCGTCAGTTCCGTCATGGGCGACAGATTAACTCAGCGCGAGGCTGAGCGGCCCCGTAACTGCATCGCCGCCTAGTCCTCCGAAGCAGGCGCGACAGCACCACGCGTCTCGGCAAACCCCAGGACCCTGTCTCCGTCGACCAGCTCGGTCGGCGTCGGCTGCCAGCCTTGGGCCAGACGGCGCTGCAGGAGCTCGTCCGCTGTGGGCTTGTGGCCCCAAACTGAGACCCGCGTCACCTCGCCGTTTCAGGTCGAGTCGTAGACAAGGAAAACGCCCGGCCGAGCGGGCACGATCAGGTCGTGCGTGAACTCGTCCTGAGTCACGACTCCCGTGCCCAGGATCGGCGGCTCTTGAGTGAGGCACCAGTCGAGCACGGCCTTGAGGCTCTGGTGACCCCGGACCAGCTCCGCCAGCTCTTCGACGACGTCCTTTGGTACGCCGCCGACGAACTCGAGTGTCGTGCCTCGCTTCATCGCGGTCGAACGTAGCAGATCGAAGGCCTAGTCCTGTGCAGGCAGCAACACCGCCGCCGTACGCGAGGTCGTCTCATCACGAAGCCCGACGGCCACGTTCCACTGGCCTTCGGGCAGGTCCATATCGACCACGAATTCCAGGGATCCGGCGGCCCTACCCCGCTCGAGCGCAGACGCCGTCAAATCCTCGAAGTGCTCCTTCGGCAGAGTGCGAGCGCCGCTCTCCTCGTCGCGCGCCATCAAGAAGATGCGCAGACGTTCCGGAGGCGTCGCTTCGTCGAGAACCAGACTCTCGTAGGGAATGCGCACGCCAACACCCGTGCGGCCCGCTTCCTCCGGCTCGGCGAGGAAGACGCCAACATCCAGATCGTTCACTTCGTTGCCGAGCCAGAGCGCAGCAAAGAGCTGTGCGACGAGCCGTTCGTTCTCCCCGATCGAGCGAATGGCACTGCGGTGCAGGATGCGCACTCGACCGAGACTCAGCTTTTCGAGCCGCTCCTTGCGGACCTCCACCTTGACCCGTCGCACTCGCCCCGGTTCGGGCGGTGCCTCATAGGCCATCTCGTATCGATGCTCGAGGTCGCGCTCGAGCCGCTCGAGATGAGGGCGCACGTCGCCAAGATTGCGAAAGAGACGGCCTCCGGTCTCGTCGGCCAGGATGAACATGGAGCCTTGAAGATTCGACGC
>JBCCLJ010000107.1:0-23222 GCA_039026915.1 Acidobacteriota bacterium | reverse complement strand
CGCCCCGCCGGGGCCCCCCTCCCCGCCCCGGTCGGCCCCCCCGACACTTAGGCGGGTCTGAGCCTAGGGCTCAGCCCCGACTAGAAGTTGACGCGGAACGTCGTTCCGTAGGTGCGCGGCGCCTCGAGGTAGGAGCTGCGGCTGTTCGGACGAAGCGGCGTGTTGAAGGTCACGTTCTTCGTCTGCTTGTCGGTGATGTTGTTGGCCCAGAGCTCGACCGTCCACTTACCCGAGTAGCCACCGAGACCGACGCGCAGGTTGCCCCGCGTGTTGGCTTCCTGGATGTCGAAATCCAGGTTCGGCTGCGTGCTCGTCCGGCGATCGTCTTCGTAACGCGCGTTGGCGGAGACGAAGACGAGGAAGCGATCACCAATGGTGTCGTCCCAGTCGGCGCCAATGGTGACGACGTTCTCGGGAGCGTTGGTGAACTGAGCACCGCAGAGCGAGTTGACCTGCGGGATGGGGACGCCACCGTCGCAGTCGTCGGGGTACTCGGAGTCGGCGTAGGTCCAGCCGACGTTGAGCGACAGGTTGTTGCCGGCGAGAGCGGAGAGCTCGAGCTCGGCGCCGCGGCTCTGCGCGCTCGGAACGTTGAAGGTGATGAACTGGATGCCCGTGAATTCGAGGACCTGGAAGTCCTCGATGTCGTAGTCGAAGAGCGTGGCGTTGAGTCGCACGCGACGGTTGGCGAACTCGGACTTGACGCCGATTTCGACCGCGTCGATCAGCTCCGAGTCGAAGCGCGGATCGGCGCCGCCGACGGCCGCGGTGGAATCGAGGTTGAAGCCACCCGACTTGAAGCCGTGCGTGTAGGAGGCGTAGCCGCTGACGTTGTCGCTGAACTCGAAGATCGCCTTGCCGGTGTAGACGAGCTCTTCATCCTCGAAGCTGGTGTCGTACTCGGTCGGCGTGATCGAGATCCCGGCTGCGGGAGTCGCGAACGGGAAGCAAGCGTAGCCTGCCGAGAAGTTGCCGATGGTGGCCGCTACAGCCTCGAGGCCCGTACCTGCTGCGCCCGCGGCGAGAGCGCCCGCGTTCGCCAAGGTGTTGAAACAGGCATTGTTCTGCGCTTCGTCCTGGAAGAATCTTCCGTCCTTGGACTCCTCGACGTAGCGAAGTCCCGCAACGAGCGAAAACCTGTCCGTGAGCCGGAAGGTGTTGTGCGTGAAGACCGACCAGGAATCGCCGTCCTGGAAGAAGGTGTTCTGCGCAAAGGCACCGGCAGAATCGACGCCGCCGGAGAACGCGAGAGCCTGGTTGTCGGCCGCGAGAACGTCACCGAAGGTACCGCCGGTTGCCAGCGGAACGCCCGCCAGAAGCGGAGCGGCGCCAAGGACCGGAGCGAAGGCGAAGTTCCAGAGCACGGCGTCCATGTTGGCGGTGAAATCGCGGCCGAGGCCGAGGCCGCTCTGCTCGAGAATCTCCTCGTTCGAGGCGAAGCCGCCGAAGAGCCAGGAGACGCGCTCGGTGTCACCCGCGATGCGCAGCTCCTGCGTCCAGGAGTCGATGTCGTCGAAGCTCTCGAAGCCGTTGGAGGCGCCGGGGCGCACGGAGAAGATGTCGAGAGAGTTGAAGTCGGTGTGCTGCACGCTCGAAGCACTGAACTCACGGTAGGAGCCGATGTACGTCAGCGTCGTGCTGTCGCTGAAGTTGTAGTTCCACTCGTAGGAGATGCCGGTCTGGTCGAAGGGGTTCTCGAACTGCTCGGAGTTACTCCGGCGGTTCTCGAACGCCTCGTCGCCCAGGTTGGTGACGCCGCCGTTGGCCGGCAGGCCGGCAGCAGCGAAGACACCGAGCTGGCCTGGGGTGTCGGAGAGGACCACCGCGTCGCAGCAGTTCTCGTCGGCGTCCGAGTAGTCGGCGATGATGCGCAGCGACGACTTCTCGCTGAAGTCGAAGAGGAGCTGGCCGCGGAGCAGGAAGCGATCGCGGTTGCGGCTCTCGGCGCCGGTGATCGACTCCATGAAGCCGTCCTGCGAGCGCCAGGCACCGGAGAGGCGGAAGCCGGCGCTTTCGGAGATCGGTCCGCCGGTGCCTGCCTGCACGTTGAACTGACTGAAGTTACCGGCCGAGAAGTTGGCGAAGCCCGACATGTCGGTGAGGCTCGGAGCCTTGGTGCGCAGGTTGAGCGCGCCGGCCGAGACGTTGCGGCCGAAGAGCGTGCCCTGCGGGCCGCGCAGAACTTCGATCGCCTCGACGTCGAGCTGGTCACCGAGCGCGATGCCCGGACGGCTCAGGTAAACGCCGTCGAGGAAGACGCCGACCGAGCTCTCGAGACCGATGTTGTTGCCGGTCGTGCCGACGCCGCGAAGGCGAAGCGTGGTGCCCTGCGACTCGGTCTGCGAGGAGTTCATGTTGAAGCTGGCAGAGAGCGTCGGCAGGTCACGAATGTCCTTCATGCCCGCGCGCTCCATCTGGAGCTCGCTGATCGCGGTGACCGCGATCGGAACGTCCTGAATGGACTCCGTACGCTTCGTCGCCGTGACCGTGACTTCTTCGAGGTAATCCTCGGTGGGTTCTTCGGGGGTTTCTTCTTGCGCGAAGCCTGTACAGGGCACAAGGAGAGCGCCGAGTAGCAGGACCGACCAAAACAAAACAGTCCGTTTCATGATGTTCCTCGCTAGTTGTCGTGACAGAACGGGGGTTAATCGTGTGATCTTCACACGATTCTCGACATGATTGTCGCAAATTTGCGAATGGCTTACGTTTCCGTTCGCAGCTACTACGTTTCCGGATTGCCTTAGTTTTCAAGGAATTACCGAGACTTTCGCCGGTACCGGGCTTCAGATAGCCTCGTCTGAATGCCCAAAGAAAGCCCCTCGACCGCGCGTGCCAAGCCGCTCGATCTGGCAAGGATCGTCAGCGCCGCAGCGTTCCGGGCACTGCGGCGGGTTTTCGCGCGCCTCTTCGGCAGAACGCGCCATCGCGCCTGGGGGCTACGCTTTGACTGCACGATTGCCGCGACGCGCGGTGCCTGGTCGATGATGAGAAGACTCGGCCTTCCGCGCTGGCGAGCGGCGTCCGAGGCGATGAGTCCCAGGAACACCGACGGTCTCGAACCGCGCTCGGCGGATCTCGAGGATCTCGAAGCCGTCTGGCTGGAACCGCCGGACGCCGAAGCGGGCACGCTCCTCTACCTCCACGGCGGCGGCTACGTCTTCGGCTCGCTGCGCTCGCACGGTCGACTGATCGGCGGTCTGGCCCGAGCGATCGGCTGCCGAGCGCTCGCCCTGGACTACCGTCTGGCACCTGAGAACACCTATCCGGCAGCCCTCGAAGACAGCCTCTCGGCCTACCGCCAGCTTCTGGCGTCGGGGGCCCGACCGGAGCAGACGGTGCTCGCCGGGGACTCGGCGGGCGGCAATCTCGTTCTTGCGACTCTGCTGGCTCTCCGCGACGCCGGCGACCCCTTACCGTCCGCGGCCGTACTCCTCTCGCCGTGGGTCGACCTCTCGAACTCGGGCAAGAGTTTCGAGGAGCACGCGGGCTTCGACTACGTCGGCAGAGATCACTGCGATCTCGCCGCGAGCCTCTACCTGGCCGGACAGGACCCCCGAACCCCCGAAGCCTCGCCGCTCTACGCCGACCTGAGCGGGCTCCCTCCTCTTCTCATCCACGCCGGGGCTCTGGAGACGCTACGCGATCAAATCCGAGACTTCGCAAGTGCGGCGAAGACGGCGGGCACAGAGGTCGAGTACGTCGAAGAGCCCGACATGGTCCACGTCTGGCACCTCTTCCGCGGGCTGACGCCGAAGGCAACGAAGTCGATCGCGGAGATCGGAGAGTTTGTCCGAGAGCGCTGGTCGCGCGCGCAGGCGGCCTCGCGCCCAGATGGCGGGAGATGACGGAGGCGAGGCCGTCTCGGATCTCAGACCTCAGCCCGCAAGTGCTCCACTGCGTCGTCGTAGGAGGCGAGCCCGCAGGCGGGGACCACGCGTTCGGCCCACGTCTCCTCGAGCCGGGCAAGGACCGCTTCGGAGAGCTCGAAGGCTCCCTCGGGGGCCTGTGCTTTGACCTTGGCCGACTCCGAGCCCGGAGGCAGGCCGATGACCTCTTCCGACATGCGACGCATCAGCAGATCGTCGAACTTGTCTTCGTGACGCAGCATGAACGAGAGCGACGAGTTCTCGACGCCGAGCGCGATGAGGTCGTCGTCGGCTTCGACTCCGATGAAGTTGGAGACGCGGCGCACGTGGCGCTCCGGGTGCTCCTTCATCAGCTCGAAAGCCAGGACGAGCACGTCGTCGTCATCACGGCGCTGCCACCAGGAGACGAAGTGCGTCCAGTAGTCCTGCCCCTCGCCGCGATCGAGGAACCAGTGGGAGAACTCTTCGAGAGACACCGCTTCCGGCTCGAGGAACCACCCGGACATGAAGCGGTAGAGCGAGATCAAAGCCCGCGTCGGCTGACGCACGGAGATGAGGTACCTGCCCCCGCGCGGCATCGGTCCCCAGGGCAGGTGGCTCTTGAAGGCGCGGGGATCGGCGCGCTGCTCCGCGTCCAGGTCGAGCCCAAGCCCCGTCGACGTTTCGATCCAGGGCACGACGCGCGAAATGTCGTCGAAGTCCATGTCGCCCCGGGTGCGCAGGGTGTGCACCATCTGCTGTAGCCAGGTCGTTCCACACTTGCCGTAGGGAGAGATGATGACGTCGGTGGGGCGCAGCGCGATGGCCATCCCCTGCCCGACCGACTCGGGGGAGATTCCCGATCCCAGTAGCCTCTCGAAGTCTCCGATCGTCCTGGCCCGTTGCACCATGTCCGCTCCTTCGTTCACCTGTCGCCAAGGAAGGTGTGCATGCTAACCACGACCGGGGCCGCCTCGAAAGTACACTCGGACTCGCCTCGACGCCCCCAACCTCGCTCCATGAAGATCCACCAGGTCAGGACCCGGCTCTCCAACAGCTACGTCGTCGATCACGGCGACAGGCTGCTCGTCGTGGATGTCGGCTTCCGCTGTCACGAATACGTCCTGGGCTTTCTCGAGCACGAGCTCGGCCGGCCGGCGAGCGACGTCGAGCTCGTCGTCTGCACGCACGACGACGCCGACCACATCGGCGGCGTCCGTCATCTGGCGCTGGCCTGCTCGGCCGCTTTCGCCATCCCCTTCGCTTCGCGGCACTCGCTGCGCAAGAACCTCAACGATCCGACCGGCAGCCTCGTTCGCCTCGGCACTTCGGTGCTCGAAGCCACGCGACCGAGGGCCTGGCGCATGTACATGAGCCCCGACCGCCAGTCGCGACTCCGGCGCCGACCCCGCAAGCGGGTCACCTTGAGCTCCCGCGACGTCGGCCAGCTGCGTCCGAGTCTGCGTCTGCGCCACGGCATGGCTCTACCCGGGTTCGAAGACTGGAGCGTCGTGCACACGCCCGGACACAGCTGGGACAGCTGCTGCTTTCACCACGCCGAGAGCGGCGCGCTGCTGAGCGGCGACACGCTGCTGGGCAGCTCGGAGAAGGACCAGCTCGTCCTGCCGTCGATCTTCTCCAACCGACGCCAGATGAGGAGCGCCCTCGAGCGGCTCCGGGCCCTCGAAGTGCACAGTGTCTACCCAGGCCACGGCAGCGCCTTCCACGGCGACGATCTGTTGGACGCGCTGCCCTGAGTCGAACCGTTTCCTTCTGCGGCTGAGCGACCATGAAGCGCAGACTCCTCGGCATGCTCGCCCGCAACGCCGACCTCGTCCTCTTCTTCTGCGGTTGCTGCCTCATCGCCCTGCCCTTTCCGACGATCGGCTTCGGCGTCATCGACGCCTGGTACGCGGCGCGCGGTGAAGTCGTCCAGGGTCGCGTCCTCGAGACGCGGGTCGAGAGCCGCACGACGTACACGTCCGAGACGACGCAGACGGTCTACATCGCCGACGTCGAGCTGCTGAGCACCGGGACGCGGGTCGAGCTCGAGGGCATCAATCTCTACGACGGCATCGTGCGGCGCGGCGACATCATCGACATCGAGGTCGCCGGGCGCCTTTTTCGCCCACGCCTCGAGGATGACCGTCAGTACGGCGTCTGGATCATGACCGGAACGGTGTGGCTGCTCGCCCTGGCGGTCGGCGTTCCGATCTGGAAGGCGCAGAAGGGTCTCGAAGAGCGCGGCGAGCTCGAAGCAGCGAAGAGCTGGTGAGCGCTTCGCCGTCTCAGCTCTGAACTGCCCTCCTCGCGAGGAGCGTGCGCACGTCGAGAGCCTGATCGCCCTCGTGGCGCGGCGCGTACCTGGCGTACGCCTCGCGAATCTCGCTCATGCGCTCCTCGATCTTCACCGCGTTGTAGGAGTGGGTGACGATGTAGAACTCGCCCGCCTTGATCTGCGGCATGGCGATCTCGGTGAACTCGTCGGCGTCCATGCCTGCGTCCACCGGAACGAGCGGAGTATTGACGAAGCCCGGGATCACCAGGCCGACTCCGATGTGGTCCGGCACCTCTTCGCGCAGCGACTCGGTCATCGCCCAGACGGCGTGCTTGGTCGCCACGTAGGGCCACGACTGCGGTGTCGCGATGAAGAAGGAGTTCTCGGAGCCGGTGTTGAGAATGAGCGAGGGCTGCTCCTCGGCGAGAAAGCGCTTGCCGAAGACCGAGACGCCGTTCCAAACCCCGAAGAGGTTCACTCCGAAGATGTGGGCCATCTCCTTGGGATCGGTCTCGATCGCCGGACCGCGGGCGGTGGCGATGCCGGCGTTGTTGAAGAGGACGTCGGCGCGGCCGTGAGAAGACCAGACCTCGTCGGCCAGCTGCTCGACCTGCGCAACGTCGCTGACGTCGCAGACCTTGGTGACCACGTCGCGACCCGCTGCAGTCAGCTCCGCTGAGGCTTCCGCCAGCTCGCTCTCGTTGACGTCGGCGAGCACGAGCCGCGCGCCCTCCTCACCGAAGCGCCGTGCAAAGGCACGACCGATGCCGGAGCCCCCTCCGGTGATGACGACCGTCTTGTCCTGGAAGTTCTCCATCGCGCTCACTCCGTTTCTGCAGGGTCGACCTGTAGGTAGGCGCAGGAAGAGCGCAGCGCCTCGCGCACGAACTCCTCGTCCGAACGCTCGGCGAGCAGACTCGGCTCGAGGCGAGACTCCTTGCGCTGATTCAGCATGGCCGCAAACTGATCGAGGACGAAAGCCACCGCGGTCTCCGGATCCGGATGGTCGATCTCGCTCTTGCGCGCCAGAAGCAGCGCGGTCAGGTCTTCGTTCATCTCGGTCTTCAGCGCGTTCATGTGTGCCAGGAGCTCCGGATCGTTGCGCGTCGCCTCGAGAGCCGCCTGCTTGAAGCCGGGACGCTCGCGCACCAGCTCCAGATAGAACTCGAGGTAGCCGCGGAGGATGTCTGGAATGCGGGCCCCCTCCCAGCGCTGCGGGTCGGCCGCCTGCTTGGCGGTCTCGTGAAAGAGCTCGGTCATCCGGTCGAAGAGACCGTAGAGCAGGGCCTTCTTGTCGCGAAAGTGGTGGTACACCGCGCCGACCGAGAATCCCGCCCGCGCCGCGACGTCCGCGACCGACGTCGCTTCGACGCCCTGCTCCGAGAACAGCTCTTCGGCTGCGTCGAGCAGGGCGTTCTGCGTCTTCTGACTGCGCGACTGCTTGCCTTCGCGCACCCAGTGCAGGTCTGAGATCCAGCGACTTCGGGCCAAGAGCAACTTCCTCGGGGAGTGGCTCGAGAGAGCCAGGGCGGACCCGCTTGGGTGGACGAAGGCCTCATCCGGCCGTGCCAAGCGAGCCGCGTCGAAGAGTACCGCAGCAGCGCTGCGCGGCGTGTCGTAGGATTCCGAGATTCCACCTCCGAAGCGCCCCGCCCGGGCTCCGCGGTCTCGAGAGACCGCGACGGGCCGAGGGCGCGGAGCTCCATCCAGCATTCGCCACCCCAAGGGGGACCCGTCATGAAGCGCGCCATCCTGCTCTGCCTCGTTCTCGGTGCCAGCGCCGCCTTCGCCGCCGACGAAGGAACGAAGACGCTGCAACTCTCCACCTATCTCGACACCGAGCGCGTCGGGAGTCCCCAGCTCTCGCCCGACGGCAAGCGCATTGTCTACACGAGGCGCCACGTCGATCCGGTGAACGATCGCTGGCGCTCCGAAGTCTGGATCATGAACGCGGACGGCAGCCGCAACCGCTACCTGCTCGACGGCTCTTCACCGCAGTGGTCTCCGGACGGCACGCGACTCGCCTACGTCGCCGAGGGCAAGCCGAAGGGCGCGCAGATCCACGTGCGCTGGATGGACGAGGAGGGTGGCACGACGCAGATCACGCGCGTCAGCAAGGGTCCGTCGCAGGTGACCTGGTCACCCGACGGCGAGCGCATCGCCTTCGTCTCGCTCGTGCCGAAGAAGACGAACTGGTCGATCGACATGCCGAAGGCCCCCGAGGGCGCGAAGTGGACCAAGGCGCCCCGCATCGTCGAGAGCATGACCTACCGGCGTGACCGCCAGGGCTTCGTCGAAGAAGGTCACCGCCACGTCTTCGTCGTGCCCGCCGGCGGCGGTACGGCACGCCAGCTGACCGCGGGCGACTACCACCACGGCACGAGCGGCATCTCGTGGACGCCAGACAGCAGCGAGATTCTTTTTGCCGCCGTGCGCGACGACGACTGGGAGTACGCGTGGCGCGAGAGCGAAGTGCACGCCGTGCGTCTCGCAGATGGCGAGATCCGTCAGCTCACCACGCGCAAGGGCCCGGACGGCAGCCCCGTCGTCTCGCCGGACGGCAAGCTCGTCGCGTACACCGGCTACGACTACAGCCGCGACACCTACATCGACAGCCGCCTGCACGTCATGAATCTCGACGGTACAGACCACAAGATCATCAGCGGCGACCTCGACCGCTCGCCGAGCGGTCTGCGCTGGGCGGACGACTCGAGCGGCGTCTACTTCAACGTCTCCGACAGCGGCACGCGCGATCTCTACTTCGCGTCGACCGGCGGCAAGCTGCGCCAGGTGACCGATGGCAACCACATGCTCTCCGTCTCCTCGCACCACGGCGCGATGGCCGTCGGCACGCTCAGCAGCTACCACGAGCCCGGCGACGTCGTGGCCGTCGACCTCGAGAAGGGCACGACGACCCAGCTGACGTTCGTCAACGACGACGTCATGGAAGGCATCGAGCTCGGCGAAGTCGAGGAGATTCGCTACACCTCGACCGACGACCTCGAGATCCAGGGCTGGATCGTCAAGCCGCCGAACTTCGACGCCTCCAAGAAGTACCCGCTGATGCTCGCCATTCACGGCGGACCGCACGGCATGTACAACGTCGGCTTCAACTTCGGCTGGCAGGAGCACGCGGCCAACGGCTACGTCGTGCTCTACACCAACCCGCGCGGGTCATCCGGCTACGGCAGCGCCTTCGGCAACGAGATCAAGTTCGCCTACCCGAGCAAGGACTACGACGATCTGATGAAGGGCGTCGACACGGTGATCGAGCGCGGCTACGTCGACGAGGACCGCATGTTCGTCTACGGCTGCAGCGGCGGCGGGGTGCTGACGGCGTGGGTCGTCGGTCACACCGACCGCTTCGCGGCAGCGTCCTCGAACTGCCCGGTGACGAACTGGCTCAGCTTCGTCGGCACGACCGACGGACCGAACCACTGGTATCGCAACTTCGAGAAGAACTTCTGGGAAGACCCGAGCGAGCACCTGCGTCGGTCGCCGATCATGTACGTCGGCAACGTCACGACGCCGACGATGCTGATGACCGGCGTCAACGATCTGCGCACGCCGATGTCGCAGACCGAGGAGTACTACCAGGCGCTCAAGATGCGGCGCGTCCCGACCGCCATGGTGCGCTTCAACGAAGAGTTCCACGGCACCAGCTCGAAGCCCTCGAACTTCCTGCGCACGCAGCTCTACCTGCGGCACTGGTTCGAGAAGCACGGACCTGCCGAGGACGAAGAGGCGGACGACTCTGGAGAGGATGCGTCGACGGACCGGCGGTAGCGCACGGCGACGAGCCGCGTCGCCACCTCCGTTCCTCCTCGGAGACGTTCGAATTCGATAGCCTCGAATCTGAACAACAGGGGGTGGCGTGATGAAGGTTCGACGTACGGCAGGATTTCTACTCCTCGCTCTCCTGCTCGGGTTCTTGCCTCCGCCGGCGCTCTCGCAGCAAATGACGGTGAGCACTCACCACGTCGCCTGGCGCGGCGACGTGCTCGAGGAGTACGAGCTGCGCGTGGCAGGGCCGGGCGACGTCTTCTGGCGAGCGCACTTCCAAGCCGGTGAGCCGATCGAGCTCTTCGTAGAAGACCTTGAGAAATCCATCCTCGAGCGTCCCTTGGAGCTTGCTGCAGGAACGACTTCGCTCCTCGGAGACGGTCACTACAACTGGGAGCTCAGACCCCTTGGCAACCCGTCCGACGTCCAACGCGGGCAGGTGTCGGTGAAAGGCGGTCGCTTCGTCGGGCCCCGGCCCGGCCTCGAGAGGATTCGGTCCGCAGATCAGGTCATCGGCGATGACCTGATCGCCGAGCGAGCGTGTATCGGCCCCGACTGCATCGACGGCGAAGCCTTCGGCACTGACGAGCTGAAGATCAAAGCGCCCGGACCGAGCTTGTTCTTCGAGTCGAGCACCTCGAACAACTGGCGACTCCGGACGGACGCTTCCACCGGGCAGTTCTCTCTGAACTCCAAGCTGACCGTCGACCCGACCTCGCCAGCGAGCCTCCATCTCACCGACTCCGGCCTAGGTATCAACACCTCGACGCCCGAAGGCACACTGCACATCCTTGGATCGACTTCAGCGAACCTCGTACTGGAGGGTTCTTTCGGCCCTCGCTGGGAATTCGTCTCGACCAACGTCGCGAGCTCCCTCTGGCTGCGCGAGCGGCCCGGCGGCACGAACTTTCTCGACATCATGTCCGGCAGCAACGCATCCATCTTCTTCGATCAGGAGTCTCTTGGAAGGCTCTCATTCGGCGAGGGCGACGCGATCTCCTTGTCCAGCGGCCGGCCTCGAACGGTGCTCGAAGTGCGCGGCACTTTCGAGTCCGACACCTATGCAGCTTTTGGCACCGAGCCTGAGAGCTTCAACGTCGGACTGTCCGGCAGAAGCTTCGGCCAGGGTTCCGGCTTTCTGAACATTCGTCCTAACCCACGAGCCGTCGCTCCCAACCCGTCGATCCGCTTTCTCGTCGCCAACCGGCCCGCGATGATCCTCGACAACGAGGGCTACCTCGGCCTCTCGTCCTCCGCGAACTTCAATCCCCAACATCCCATCGAGCTCGAATCCGGCGCACATGTCACTGCCGGCGGCGTCTGGTCCAACGCCTCCTCACGAGCTCTCAAGGGAGGTATTGAACCTCTCGGAGCTGCGGCGGCAGTGGCCACCCTCGAGGGTCTCGAGCCAGTGCTCTTTCACTACCTGGCCGAGCCAAACGAAGAGAGCCTCGGCTTCATCGCCGAAGACGTGCCCGAGGCCGTCGCCCACGGCGACCGAACGTCGCTGTCGACAATGGACCTCGTCGCCGTCTTGACCAAAGTCGTGCAGCTGCAGGAGCGCCGTCTCGACCTGCAGGCCGAGGAGCTGACTCAGTTGCGACTCGAGGTCGCGGCGCTCAAGGACAGCGCTCGCCCCTGAGTCGCGGCTGGGACGGGCTCCAGCGTGCGTGGTCCTGAGCACGCTAGGAAAGTCCGAAAACCTCGGCCCACTCTTCGATGGCATCCTCGTGTCCCGGCACGAGCTGAATGGCAATCTGGGTGTAACCCGCTTCTTCGAGCCGTGCGACGCGCGCCCGCAGTTCGTCCCGGTCGCCGACCCAGGCGAACTCGCGCAGCAGGTCGGCACTGAGTACATGCTCTTCTTCGGAGCGTGGCGCAATGAGGTGCTGCGTGTGATTGAAGAGATAGCGCTCCTCCGGCGGGTAGTCCGAGTAAACCTCGACATACTTCGCAATCGCCTCTGCAAGCGAGGGCGGCAGCTTGCCGAGCGTCGCCTTGAGCGAGCCTTCGGAGCCGGAGCCAGCGGCCTGCGCGAACTGGTCCTCGACCATGCCGTGGATGGCTGCCGCAGGCAGCGTGCCGCCCTGGGCCTTGGCGCGCGGTGAGTCCGCCGGCTCGCCGTCTTCCAGCACGCAGCCGAGCACGAACTCGACGGCGCGCAGCGACGACACCGGACGACCCGACGCCTCCCAGGTCACCTTCATCTGCTCGACCTGACCCGCCGCGTTGTCGAGCGTGCCGCCGAAGGCGCACCACTCCGCACCGAAGTCGGCGCACAGCTGCCGCGACTTCGGACCGAAGGCGGAGATCGCCAGATCGATCGGCGTCTCAATGTCGATCATGCCGAACTGCGGATTGAGAAAACGCAGCTTGCGCTCGTGACCCTCGACGGTCCAGTCGACCGTCTTGCCTTCGAGCATGCCGACGAGCACCTCGATGTACTGACGGAACTCGGCAAGCTTGATCGCTTTCAAGCCCATCGTCCGCCGTCCCGTGTAGCCCGTACCGAGCCCCATCTTGATGCGGCCCGGTGCAATCGTGTTGAGCGAGGCGAAGGCGTTCGCCGCCACTGGCGCCAGACGATTCGACGGAATCAGCACTCCGGTCGCCAACCCGATCCTGGACGTCTTCTCCGCCGCCAGCGTCATCGCCACGAAGACGTCGCTGTATAGCAGCTGCGAGTCATAGAACCAGGCGTCCTTGAAGCCTAGTTCCTCCGCGCGCTGCACGACCTTCCAGGATTCCGTCGACGAGGCCAAGGCGATTCCAAAGTCCATGCCGGCTCTTCTCCAGGTAGTTTCAGAGACATCTTCCCATCGACTCGGAAGAGTCGCTCACCGAAGGAACGCGCATGAGAGCCAAGATCCGAGCTTCCTTAATCATCTTCGCGCCGGCGCTGCTGGGCTGCCTGATTCTGTCGACCGCTGCACCAGCTCAGCACCACCAGCATCACCAGTTCAACAGTAGCGGGATGGGTCCGGACGAGCGCTCTGGCCTGCTCGTGGGTGCGGGAATGGGGCTCGCCAAGGCTGCAGAAACAAACCGGTTCCCCGGCCCCCTCCATGTGCTGGAGTTGGAATCGCTTCTCGACCTGAGTGTCGAGCAGAAGGCTGCCGTGGAGAAACTGCGCGCTGAAGTGCTCGACGAAGCCAAGGTGCTCGGTGCCGAGATTGTGGATACCGAGGACGAGCTGTATCGACGATTCACCCACCGACACATCGATGCCGAGACTCTGCGCTCGTTGACGGCCAAGCTGGGCAAGCTGAGGGGGCAGCTCCGCCACGCTCATCTCGCCGCGCACCTGGCGACCGAGAAGCTGCTCGATGAACGGCAGATCGACATCTACTACCGAGAACGAGGTACAGCCGCTCCCTGACTAAGGGCTCGAGGTAACGGCCTGTCACCACTCGGGGAGCTTCAAGCTCCAGTGCTGTCTCAGGATCCCGTTGGCAAACGGAAGGCGGCCATCTCTTCGGCGTTGCGCACGAGCAGCAGATCACCGACGAGCACGGGGTGGTTCCAGGTCTTGCCCTCGATCGCGGGAGCGCTGGCAACTTCGTTGAAGCCGTCGGGCTTGGCCTCGACGAGCTTGAGCTCGCCCTCTTCCGTGATCACCAGAAGAAGGTCCTGATCCGGAAGGAGCAGCAGCTGGCCGTTGCCGTAGCGACCGCCCTTCCACTGGCGCTTGCCCTCCTCGAGATCGATGCACGCCATGATGCTGCCGTCGAAGCCGTAGGCATTGCCCTCATGGAGGACGAAGTCGTTGAAGTAGGGCTTCAGACGGTTCGTCGTCCAACGTTCCGAGGCCTGCCAGCCGTCGCCGCTGCGCTCGATCGCCAGACGTCGCAGGCCCGCGCCGCCGGTGGTGCTCACCGTGCCCCAGAGCAGATCGCCGTTCGGCGCCTGCGCGGGCTGCACGATCGGCTCGCCGGACCAGTCGTTGTTCCACAGCAGCTTGCCGTCGCTCGGATCGTGACCGCTGGCGCCGGTGCTGCTGAGCATGACGAGCTGTGGCGAGCCGTCGAAGCTCATCAGCTGCGGCGAGCTGTAGCCGGTGCCGGTCTCACCCTGCCAGAGAAGATCGCCGGTGGCGCGGTCGTAGGCAACGAGACGGCCCGCCGCCGCCGTGTAAACCGTCTCGGCCATCACGAGCGGGGACGCCGCGAAGCCCCATCCAGGGATCGCGACCTCGGCGTCGGCCGAGACGTCGCGCGACCAGACGAGCTCGCCAGAGTCGGCATCGAGCACGTTGATCAGACCCGTAGCGCCCTGGGCGAAAATGCGGTCGTCGAGCACGGTGGGCGTCGCCCTCGGTCCGGCTCCGGCCATCGCCTCCCAGAAGCGCACGCCGTCCGCGTGACGCCACACCGGTTCACCGGTGCCGAGCTCATAGGCGCTGACGACCTCTTCCTCGCCCCGTTGCTCCTGCGTGTAGAACAGCTGACCCCGGACGGCGAAGGACGACCAGCCCGGACCGATGCTCTGGCGCCAGACCTCTTTCGGCGGCGCGGCATCCCAGTCCGTGCTCAGAGCGACGCCCGGCACGCGGCTGTCGCGGTACGGACCTCGAAAGCCCGGCCACTGGGCCTCCACTCCTTCGGCGGCCGGGGCTACGGAGCGCAGACGGTCGTCCGCGGCCTCGGCGAGGAAGCGCTCCTCGGACGACTTCGACCAACGCCAGGCGAACTGGCTCGTGTTCGTGCCGGTGATCCCTTCCGTGCGCAGGAAAAGAAAGCTGCCCGCGCCCAGCAGCAGAGCGACGGCGAGAGAGACGAGTCGGACCGGCCCCGTCCACGAGCGCGTCAGCGCAGCCCACAGCACGAGCGCCAGGCAGACCGCAGGCACCGCGTAGGTGAAGAAGAGGATGCCCTGACCGATCGATGCGACCGACTCGTGCAGAAACGGCCGCACGGCGAAGACCGACCCGGCCATGAGAACCACGCCGGCAAGCTTTTCGACGAGGCTCGCGCGACTGAAGGTGAGCCACCAGAGGGCCACGACAATGCCGAGGAGCAGCCCGCCGAGCACGCCGACGAGGCCAGCGTCCGGCGAAAGGACGGGCACGACGAAGCGCAGGAGCCACTGAATCGCCACGAGCAGGACTCCCGGCCAAAGCCGGAGCGGCGGACGTTCGTCGACCGGAGGTTTCACTGTGTTGTCCGTCGCCACGTCACTTCCCTTCCACCCGCGTCTCGCGAGGTACTCAAGTCGTTCTTCCTTCTGAATCTTCGCCTACGGGCGTTTCCGAACCGAGGTTTCGCATCGGTTCGAGTCCTCTGACCTCAAGACGTTCGAGAGTCGCTGCGGTTAGCATGCCGCCTGTCATGACGAACCCTTCGACAATCCTACGGTCCGCGCTTCTGCTGGCCGTCGTGCTGGCGCCCGCGGCGCAGGCGCAAACGGCCCAAAGCGGCACCCCACAACCCGCGCTGCGGCAGACGCAGGCCGACGCAACGACGCGCTACGAGCTCCTCGAGCCGAGCTCGCAGAGCTTCCGCATCGTCTACGACGTCACCGCGACGACGCCGGGCGCCAAGCTCTACTTCAATCCGATCCGGCCCGGCAGCGAGCCGACTGTCCACGGTGTGACGGATCGCGCCAGCGGACGCCCGCTCCCCTGGAAACTCGTCGACGGCAACGAAGCGATCGCTGACGGCCTCGCCGGAGCGAGCGCCTCGGGGCAGTACATCCGCGTCGAGCTGCCGCGACGCGTCCCGGGCCTGCAGCGAGCCGAGGGCTCCACGAGCCCCGGCCGCGGCGAGGTCCGCCTGCGCATCGACAAGACGTACGCCGACCCCGCGAGCTACCGCAGCGAAGGCGACGAGATCGTCTTCGAGCGCTCGCTCGGGATTCGCCGCAACGCTGTCGTCCTGCCGCAGGGCTTCGAGCTCCTGCAGTGCAGCGTGCCGGCGCAGATCGGTCTCGAAAGAGACGGCCGCGTGCGACTGTCGTTCATGAACCGCGGCCCGGGTCCTGCCGAGCTCAGAGTCGTCGGCCGACGACGCCCGAAGGTGACGTCCGAACCGCCGCAGGGCGGTGAGCTGCAACCCGGCGCCGCCGCGCAGCGCCGGCTGCCGGGAGCACGCACCGACTTCGAGCTGTCGGACCGCGCCTTCCAAGACCGAGAGATCGTCTACTTCCTCCAGCCTCCCGAGACGCACTCGTTTCGGCTCTACCACGACTACACCGAGTCGCGGCCGGGGGTCGGGCGCTACCTCAACGTCGTGCGCGCGGGCAGCAGCGTCTCAGACCCGCAGGCCTGGAACCTGGACACCGGCGCAGCGCTCGAGGTCGAGACGCTGCGCGGCACCGAGATCACGAAGAAGGGCATCGACCTCGGAGAGCCGACGACGACCGACACCGAGGTCGTCGTCATCCGCTTCGACGCACCGAACGACGGAGAGTCGGTGAGGCTCCGCATCGAAGAGACCTACACCGACGCCGGACGCTACGGCCTGCACCAGGGTGAGCTCCTGTGGGACCGCAGCTTCGGCAGACCGCGCAACGCGGTCGTGCTGCCGCAAGGCTGGTGGCTGACGCTGAACGCGGTGCCTGCCACCGTGCGTGAAACGGACGACGGCCGCGTGCGCCTCGACTTCGAGAACGACCGGCCGGGACCGATCGACGTTCTGATTCGCGCGCGCCAACGCTAGGCGCCTTCGGCAATACTCGGCGGGGAACCCCCGCTCCTGGAGCCCTCGTGACCGATCCGATCCAACCCCTCGAAGGCCTCGTCACCTTCGACAACACCTACGCCCGCCTGCCCGACGGCTTCTTCGTTCCTTGGCGGGCCGAGCCCGCGAGTCGGCCGCAGCTCCTGAAGCTCAACGAAAGCCTGGCGGCCGAACTGGGATTCGACCCCGACGTTCTGGCGGCGGCGGCGGCCGAGGTCTTCTCCGGCAACATCGTGCCCCGAGGCGCCGAGCCGATCGCGCAGGCCTACGCCGGCCATCAGTTCGGCGGCTTCTCTCCCCAGCTGGGAGACGGCCGCGCGCTGCTCCTCGGCGAAGTGAAGGACCAGCAGGGACGTCGCCTGGACGTTCAGCTCAAAGGCTCCGGAAGAACACCCTTCTCACGCGGCGGCGACGGCAAGGCCGCCATCGGGCCCGTGCTGCGGGAGTACCTCGTGGCCGAGGCGATGCACGCTCTCGGTGTGCCCACGACCCGTGCCCTGGCCGCCGTCGCGACCGGCGACCCGGTTTACCGCGAAACGGCTCTGCCTGGAGCCGTTCTGACGCGCGTCGCTTCGAGCCATCTGCGGGTCGGCACCTTCCAGTTCTTCGCCGCGCGCGACCAGCGCGATCACGTGGAGCAGCTCATGCACTACGCGATCGATCGGCACGATCCGCAGGCCGCGGACAGCGAGAACCCCGCACTGGCCCTCCTGGCAGGCGTCGTCGAACGGCAGGCGCTGCTCGTTTCGCGCTGGATGCTGCTCGGCTTCGTCCACGGCGTGATGAACACCGACAACAGCACGATCTCCGGCGAGACGATCGACTATGGCCCTTGTGCCTTCATGGAGAGCTACGACCCGGCCTCGGTCTACAGCTCGATCGATCACGGTGGTCGCTATGCCTTCGGTAACCAGCCGAAGATCGCTCTGTGGAACCTCGCTCGTCTCGCTGAGACGCTGATCCCCCTGATCGACAGCGACGAAGAGCGCGCCGTCGCTCGAGCCAAGGAAACACTCGACGGCTTTCCCGAAGCCTACGTGCGAGAGCAGCTGCGTGGCAGCCGCGCGAAGCTCGGTTTGAGGACCGAGACGGAGGGAGACGCCGAGCTCTTTCAGGGACTGCTCGAGCTGCTCGAGGCGGCCGGCGCCGACTACACGAACTCGATGAGGGCACTGGCCCGCGCCGCCGAAGGCGACACGGCAGCGCTGCGCTCCCGGGTCGAGACGAACGAGCGCGCCGAGTCCCTTGCGTCCGACTGGATCACGGCGTGGCAGGCGCGGCTCTCCAAGGAGCCGGAAGCGACGAGTGCAGGCGACCGGATTCGCTCGGTGAACCCGCTCTACGTTCCGCGCAACGAGAAGGTCGAAGACGCTCTTCGAGCGGCCGAGGAGGGCGACCTCACGCCCTTCGACCGGCTTCTCGAGCGCACGACCGCGCCCTTCGAGCGAGTCGAGGGCTTCGACGATCTGACCGAGCCGGCCTCGCCCGAGAGCCCGCCCTACCGGACGTTCTGCGGCACCTGAGAGGAAGACGACGGCTCACTCGTCCGCTGCGCACGATCGATGCGGGTGACGTTGTCCGGCACCGGAGAGGCAGCCGACGCAGTGCTCCTCTCGGCGCGCCCGAGGCGGAGCAGTAGCTCGTCGGCGAGGTTGTCGAAGGAGAGATGAGCCGGACTGTGCGGCGCGTAGCCCCCGATCGTCTGGCCGCTGGCCGGCGCCTCGGCGAGCTTGGTGGCGATTCGCACTTCGACGGCACAGACGAGCTCGCCGAGCTGCTCGCGCACGAGCGCCACGTTCGAGCGGGTCGCCTTGGTGCGGTAGTCGACCTGGGTCAGGACGACGCCGGCGCACGGGACGCGGTGACCGTGACGAAAGCCGAGACGCTCGACGGCCTGAACGAAGTTCTGTAGCCCTTCGATCGCCAGGAAGTGCGGCGTCGCCGGCAGCAGGAAGGCATCCGAGGCGAGAAGGGCCGAGGTGGGGAGCGCTCCGAGTCCCGGCGCGCAGTCGAAGAGGACGTGGTCGTAGAGCTCGCGCGCCGCCGCGAGTTTGTCGCGGAGCCGCTCGTAGGGACGCTGATAGCCCTTGAGATCTTCTTCAGCGCGCATCAGATCGACCGAAGAGGTGACGAGGTCGAGCTTCGGCAGAGTGGTCCTGCGCACGACGTCCTCGAACTGCGCCCTGCCCAGCAGGTCGGCTGCCGAGGGGCCGAGCTGGGCTCGCGGCACACCGAGCGAGCGAGAAGCGGAGGCCTGCGGATCCAAGTCGACGAGAAGGGTGCGCAAGCCCTGCTCGGCCAGAGCGCCTGCGAGATTCACTGCGGTCGTCGTCTTGCCGACGCCGCCTTTCTTGCTGACTACCGCTTGAAACATCGGATGGGCCCTCCAAACAATGAAGCCCGACGCGGAGCGCCGGGGAAGTGACCCAGAATATCTGCTTTTGCGCAAGATTCGATGTCGGAAAAGCTCCAAAGCCGAGGAGCGAAAAAGGCCGGCGAGGCGCCCGAAGACGTCGCCCGCCGACCCGTGCCTCTCACTCCTCGACCGGAACCCGCAGGCGGCAGTAGCCGGTGTAAGCCAAGGTCGCGTCGCCCTGGGCGTCCTGACCGGTGCCGACGATGTCGAGCCAGCAGCGCACGCTCGGGCCCGCCAGC
Organism: Acidobacteriota bacterium; assembly: GCA_039026915.1. Lineage (GTDB taxonomy): Bacteria > Acidobacteriota > Thermoanaerobaculia > Multivoradales > Multivoraceae > JBCCLJ01. The sequence goes on along the minus strand of JBCCLJ010000107.1, from coordinate 3,984 downwards.
TGGTCGGCGAGATAGACCTTGCCCACGGTCTCGCCAGTCGCCAGGTTGACGTCGAAGCGGAAGCGATTGTCGTAGAGCAGGACCGGATTCGAGCCGAGCACCGTTCCAGAAAAGACCTGGTGACCACGGTTCACCAGGGTCTGTTGCTCCGTATCGAACGTCGAGACGGGGTGGTACAGGACGCGGCCCTTCAAATCGCCCTCGAGCTCGACGGTGTCGGTGCTGCGCTGGACGAAGCCGGTCTCGGTCGGGCGCTGCGAGTGGATGAGAGCCGTCGAGAACTGATGCACGCCCGTACCGGTGACCTTCACGGTGCGGAACGAGCCGAGCTTGGTGGGCCCGGTGACGGCGGCTTCCTGAGCGACGAGCGGGGCGCCGAGTGCGAGAGCGAAGAGGGTCGTCGAGATGCTGCGGATCATGTTGGATCTCCTGGAGACGTCGTGTCTCGTCGTTGTCGATGGGCGAAAGGTAGGAGGCTGCGCGCAGCTCGACAACGGACACGAGAAGCCATGACCCAAGATGGCCGCCGATGGCCCACGATGGCCCGTCCTCGCCCCCCTCCGGGGCGGCTGCAGAGCGGCTCTTCTCGCGATCGAGGAGCACGATTGAACTAGCATCCAGCGGCATGAGCGCCTCGTCACGGTCCGACCGACTGGAGAGTTGGAAGGAGATCGCCTCCTATCTCGGTCGCAGCGTGCGCACGGCGCGCCGCTGGGAAGCCGAAGAGGGACTGCCGGTTCATCGCCACCAGCACCGAGCTGCGGGGAGCGTCTTCGCCTTCGTCTCCGAGATCGACGATTGGCGGGCGTCGCGCAGCTCCCCCTCCCGCCGGGCCGAGAGACCTCAGTCGAAGACCAGGATCGTGGCCACCGCCAAGCCTGCCGAGGGTCTCGTCGTGCTGCCCTTCCGCTACATCGGTCCGCGTCCGGAAGACGAGGAGTATCTGGCCGACGGCTTCACCGACGAGGTGATCACAGCTCTTTCGAAGCAGCGCCGCTTCCGCGTCATCTCGAGAACCTCAGCGATGACGCTGCGCGACTCCGCGCGAGACGCGCCGACGCTCGGCCGTGACCTGAGCGTCGGCTGGATCGTCGACGGCTCCCTGCGCATCCAGGGAGAACGCCTTCGCGTCTCGACCCAACTCATCGAGGCTGCGACCGATCGCTCCACCTGGTCGGAGTCCTTCACCGGTTCTCTCGAGGAGATCTTCGACATCCAGGAAGAGATCGCGGCACGAGTGTCGCACTCGCTTCAGATCGAGTTGCCGGACTCCCCGAGCGGTCCGCGAAGAGACCTCGACGCTTGGAGGTGTCTCCAGCAGGCGCGCCGCGAGAGCCTGCGTTGGCGGCAGGAGGCCATCGACCGCGCCGTGCGTCTGCTCACCAATGGACTGCGGGAGCATCCGGAAGACAACGAGCTGCGCGCTGCGCTGGCGCGCGCTCACCTTCAGTACCGCGAAGCCGGTCTCGATCTCGGGCCCGAGCCGCTCGCGCGGGCGTCGGCGATCGCGCGGGAGCTCGAGGGTCAGGAGGATCCGCGCGGCACGGCGGCGCAGCTTCGAGGGTGGATCTGTTACTCGAAGGGCGACATCCAGGGCGCGGTGCGCGAGCTGCGCGAGACGCTCACCGTCGACTGGAACAACCCCGACGGGCTGGCCCTGCTGGCCAACTGCCTGATCATCTCCGGACGCGCCGGGCAGGCCCGTCCGCTCATCGAGCAGGCGCTCTCGATCGATCCGCTGACGCCCCTGAACCGGTGCATGCCAGGCTGGGCCGACGCCTCCGAGGGCCGCTTCGAGGAGGCGCTCGGCCCCTACCGGGAGATGTTCGAGATGGACCCGGCCAACCCGTTCGGGCGGCTCTTCCTTCTCTGGATCCTGACCCTCACGGGCAGGGACGAAGAGGCTCTCGAGATCGCCGAGGGCTTCGCTCCGATGGCAGGATCGCTCCCGGCTCAGGTCGCGGATCTCTTCGTGTCGACGCTCGGCGGCCCGGACGTCACCGAGTCGCTCCACGGAGCGCTCGAACGAGAGCCGCTGACCGCGACGAGCGACCTCTTCCCGCGTCTGCTCGCCCAGGCGTACGGTCTGCGCGGCGACGCCGAGCGCGCGCTTCACTGGCTCGAGCTCGCCATGGACAACGGCTACATCAACCATCCTCTGCTGGCGAGCAGAGATCCGACGCTCGAGCACCTCCGGGACCGCCCCGAGTTTCGAGCGTTGCTGCAGGAGATCAAGCGACGCTGGGACGCCTTCGAGGCTTGAGCTGCGGCCGAAGACCTATGATGAGCAGCCATGCGACGACTGCTGTGCCGATTCGAGACTCTCTTCTGCTGCTTCGGCCTCCTCCTTTGCTGCGCGGGACCGCTGATGGCTGAGCCGCGCAAGATCATCTTCGACACCGACACCGCGTACTTCCTCGACGACGGCGCGGCGCTGGTCATGCTGCTGCAGCGGCCCGACCTCGTCGAGATCGTCGGGGTGACCGTCGTCTCGGGCAACCTGTGGGCGCGTCAGGGAGCGGAGTACATGCTCCACCTCCTCGAGGTGACCGGCAACGGGCACATTCCGCTCTACCTGGGAGCCCAGAAGCCGCTCGCCAATACGGCCGAACGGGCACAGTTCCAGCGTGAGCACCTCGGCGGCCTGACCTACGTTGGCGCCTTCGGCGAGAAGGAGATCCACGCCGACGGCGATCTCGAGCCACCCTTCGGCGGAGAGTTCTCCGAGATCCGGCCACAGAAGCAGGACGCCGTTTCGTTCCTGATCGACACCTTCGAAACACAACCCGGAGAGATCACGGTGCTCGCACTGGGCCCGATGACGAACCTGGCGATGGCGCTCAATCTGCGGCCCGATCTGGCGACAGAGATCCCGTCGCTCGTCTTCATGGGCGGCGCGCTGCGTGTGCCCGGCAACACGTCGCCCTACGCCGAGTTCAACTTCTGGTTCGACCCCGAGGCCGCTCAGCAGGTGATGCGGTCCGCGATCCCCGAGAAGGTCATGTTCGGGCTCGACATCACGAACCGCGCCCACTTCACCAAGGAGCAGTTCGAAGCGATCGTCGCCGAAGACACGCCGATCACTCGCATCCTGAAGGAAGACGACGCGCGCGCCAGCTGGGGCTTTCACGCCAACCCCGATCGCACGTCCTTCATCTGGGACTGCCTGGCGGCTGCCTACCTCCTCGATCCGTCGCTCTTCACCGAGGAGGAGCTCGTGCCTGTCGACATCGAGACCGCCCTCGGCACGGCCTACGGTGCGAGCTACGAGCCCTCGGGCGAACCGCCGCCAGGCCTGCTGCCGACACGGGTCATGCTCGATCTCGACTACCCCCGCTTCATGGAGCTTTACTCCAAGCTGCTCACCACCTGGTCCAGGTAGAGCTCTCTCGCCGGGGGCACCTGCTGCGGCCCCGGGAACCTTCGACACACTCCGCACGTACGACGCAAAAGACCGACGATTCATCGCTTCGAGGGGAACGCCGTGCTCCACCTGAGGATTCACCAGCTCGTCCTACTGACCTTGCTCACCACCGTCGCCGGCAGCGCCGCAGCACAGGGACCGCCGGCCGCCGGCTCTCTCTTCCTGGCACCGGAGCGCTTCTACCTCGAAGACGGAAGCCTCGGCGTCGCCGAGCGTGGTCTGCTCTTCTCGCCGGTCGTCCGGTCGAAGCCCGAGAGCGGAGTCCTCGCCGTCGAGGTCTACCGCTTCAGGGCGGCCAGCGAAGCGCCCGACGACGCTCCGCCACTCTTCCTACTGAACGGTGGCCCTGGCTACCCCGGACTCGCCGGCCGCCTCCACGATGCGGGCTTCTACGAACGCCGCATCGCTCCTTACACGACGCTCGGCGACGTCGTCGTACTCGGCCAGCGAGGCATCGGCTCGTCCTGGCCAAACACCGTCTGCGCCAGCTCCGGTCCGATGGCGATGGCCGGGAAGCTCTGCCGCGAGCACTGGGAAGACAGCGGCCTCGATCTCCAGGG
>JBCCLJ010000106.1:0-23227 GCA_039026915.1 Acidobacteriota bacterium | reverse complement strand
GCCGTGACAGACTCGGGCAAACAACCCCGAGAAACGCATGCCATTTCAGTGGTCCTTCTACGGTTGGAGGCTGGCGGTCGTCGCCTTCTTCCTCTACGGATGTCAGGTGGTCGGCTACTACGGCTGGGGCTTCTACCTGCCCGAGGCGCTCGAAGAGCTGGACATGACGCGTGCGCAGGGCGGTCTGGTCTTCGGTCTCTACTCGCTCGTCGGTGGTCTGGTGTCGCCGCTCGTCGGCGTGGCCATCGGCCGTTTCGGTTTGCGCTGGACGATGGCCGCCGGCTTTCTGCTGTCGAGCGTGGGCTACTACGGTGTCGGTCAGTCGCAGTCGATGCTGCATCTGCTGCTGACCTTCGGCGTATGGACCGCCGGCACCCACGCCTTTGCCACCGTGATCCCGACGCAGACGCTCGCCTCGACCTGGTTCGTCAAGTACCGAGCCCGCGTCCTGGCAGCGCTGCTCTCCGCCGGCGGACTGCTCTCCGTCGCCGTCTACGAGTTTCTCGCCTGGGTTCTGCAGGTGGCGACCTGGCGCGACGGCTGGACTTGGATCGCGGCGATCAACGTCGCACTCGGCGTGCTCGCTCTCGCCTTCGTCCGCAACTCGCCGGAGGCGCTGGGCCAGCTACCGGACGGGGCGCCCGATCGCGAGACGCTCGCTGCGTGGACCCCGAAGAGTCAAGCGGACGATGGATGGACGGCCAAAGAGGCCCTGCGAACGCCCCAGTTCGCGTTCATGGTTCTTTGCGGGCTCGGCTACGCGGTCCCATGGGGCGTGCTGGCGAATCACGGTCGTCTGCATCTTCAGGACATAGGTTTCTCGCTCGAGATCGCGGCCGTCGTGCTGGCGACGATGCCGTTCGTTTCGACCTTCGGCCGCCTGACCGGCGCTCTCGGAGACTGGATCGCGCCGCCCAAGCTGCTGTCGCTCGCGCTCTTGTTGGAAGGGATCGGGGTGCTGCTCTTCCTGCGAGCTCAGACGCAAACGACGGCGACCGTCGCGGCGGCGCTCGTCGGCCTGGGCTTCGGCATGGCCTACATCAGCCAGGCGGCCACCTTCGCCCGCTTCTTCGGTCGCCGCGCCTTCGCCACGACGACCGGCGTGCGCTTCCTGATTGGTGCCCTGTTCAGCGCTTCAGTCCCGGCCATCGCCGGCTGGGTGTTCGATACGCAGGGCACCTACGCCCCGGCCTTCCTCGGCATGGCTGGGGTCACCCTGGCGGGCTCCGTGGTTGCCTTCCTGCTGCGATCACCGCAGAGGACGGCGGACGCCTCGAGCTGAGCGACGGCCTTCCCGCGCACTCTCGATTCCTGTCAGTCGTTCTCGAGCTCGCGCACGCGGTCTTCGATGCCGTCCGAAAGACGGACGCCCATGTGCGTGATGGTGTCGGCCGCGAGCGCGGCGGCGATGTGGCCGCACGTCTCGAGCGGAAGGTCGCGGATCATTCCGTGCAGGAAGCCGGCGGCGAAGCAGTCACCGGCTCCCGTCGTGTCGACGACGTCGACCGGGTGAGCGTCGATCTCGATCGTCGTGTCGCCGGACGAGATCAGCGCACCGTCCGCGCCGATCTTCACCGCGGCGACGTCGACCTTCTCGGCCAGGGCGCGGACCGCCTCACGCGGCTCCATGCCGGTCATGATGCGGGCTTCGTCGGCGTTGGCAAAGACGAGATCGAGACCCTGATCGAGAAGGGCGTGGATCGTGTCCCGCGAGCGGTCGACGGCAAAAGGGTCGGCGAGATCGAGCGCGATCTTGCAGCCCGCTCCGCGAGCCGTTGCGAGCGCCGCTTCGATCGCTTCGATCTGGTTCGGTGTGTCCCAGATGTAGGCCGTCGTGAAGAAGATGCGGCAGTCCTCGATGTCCTCGTGCGGCACGTGGGGCGGCGAGTAGTCGCGGCAGGCACCCAGATGCGTATTCATCGTGCGCTCGCCGTCCGGGGAGACGAGAATCACCGACGTGCCCGTGGCGCCGGTGTCGAGCACGGCGCAGCGGTTGCGTACGGCGTGGTCGCCGAGGTCGCCGGTGAAGGCGTCGCCGTAGGCGTCGGAGCCCACCGCCGACGAGTAGCTCGCGCGGGAGCCGAGGCGCGCGACGTTGCGGAGCACGTTGGCGCAGGAGCCGCCGCTCTGCACCTCGGGAGACAGATCGCCCACGGTCTCCAGGATGGCGGCCTGCTCCTCGCGGTCGACGAGCTTCATGGTGCCCTTGCTGAGGCCGAGCTGATCGATGACGGAGTCTTCGGCGCGAACGAGAAGGTCGAGGAGAGCGTTTTCGATGCCGACGATGTCGAGACCGCGCTCGCGCAGGTCGCCGTCGAACCAGTGTTTGGACATGAAGACTCCGTTGCTTCGGGAGAGGCCGCCGGCCGCGGAGCGCGGGCTCGGGCGGACGGCTACCGGTGTGGCGGACGCGGTCTCGGGAGAGCGGGTCGCCGCGGGATGAGGGTGGATTATAGGGGCATTGACGCCGCCCTGGGGACCCCCACCGGGCGCGTGCGGTTGGGCTCTCGGAGCCCCTGAAGTCGACTCTCAGCCGTGCTCTGTCTTCACGGCTTCGCGGTCGATTTCGCCGGCGTCGTCGCGTGGCAGAGACTCGACGAAAGCGACGTGGTGGGGCTTCTTGAAACGGGCGATTCGTGAGGCGACGTGATCGATGATGTCCTGTGCCTCGGCTCGGGCGCCCGGCGCAAGCTCGACGACCGCCTTGATCGCTTCGCCCCACTTGGCGTCCGGCACGCCGATGACGCAGACCTCGCGCACGCTCTCGAGCTCGACGACGACCGATTCGACCTCAGCGGGGTAGACGTTCTCGCCGCCCGGCTTGATCAACTCCTTCTCGGCCTTGCGCTTGACGTAGAAGAGGTTGCCCTCTTCATCGAAACGACCGACGTCGCCGGTGTGGTGCCAGCCGTTGCGGAAGGTGTACTCGGTGACATCCGGCTGGCCGTCGTAGCCGAGGAAGACGAGCGGTCCGCGCACGACGATCTCACCCTCCTCTCCGACCGCGACGGGGCGATCGTAGTCGTCAACGAGCTGAACGGAGCAGGCCTCGCAGGGTTTGCCCGCGCAGCCCAGGCGTTCGCGGGCGTTTTGCAGCGTGACGAAGCCAGTCGTCTCGCACTGGCCGAAGCCGGTCACGAACGCCGCTGCCGTCTGGTCGTGCAGGCGCTGCATCGTGTCGGGCGCGTCGAGTCCCGAAACCCAGCGCAGCGAATCGAGCGACGAGCCCGCCTCCTCCGCGGCGTCGAGGATCTGCGCGAGAATCGGAGGGAAGTCGGAGAGATGAGTGACGCGGTGCTCGTCGACCTGCTGCACGGCCTCGGCGGCGTCGAAGCGTGGCGCGACGACGTTACTGGCGCCCGCGTGGAAGTGTGAGAGACAGTGCCCGAGCCCGGCGATGTGAAAGAGCGGCAGGGCAACGAGGTTGCAGTCGTCCGGACGGAGGGTGAGCGCTGCGATCTCCTGGAGATTGGCGGCGACCAGGTTGCCGTGGCTGAGCATCGCGCCGCGCGGCACCACGTCGACGGCGGCCGTCGCGATCACGGTGAAGATGTCGTTGCTGCCGACGGCCGGTCGGTCGAAGGACTCCGGCGGATCGATGTAGAGATCGCCGAGCGGCCGCTCCTCGCCGTCGAAGCTGGCGTGATGCTCGATGTTGCCGGCCGACGCCGGAAGTTGGCTGCGGGACGCCTCGTCGACGACGAGCATGCGGGCGCTGGCGCGCTCGAGGATCCGCTCGATCTCGTCGGGAGTCAGGCGCCAGTTCAGCGGGTAGGCGATACATCCCTGTCGCGCGCAGGCGAAGAAGAGCTCGAGGAAAGCTGCCGAGTTGAGAGCCACGATGGCGATCCGGTCGCCCTTCTCGAGGCCTCGCGCCGCCAGCCCGGCGGCGAGTCGGTCGACGCGCGTCCGCAGCTCTGCAAAGCTCACCGCAGTGCCGGTCTCGGTGATCAGCGCGGTGCGCTCGCCGAAGGCCCGGGCGTTGCGGTCGAGTGCGTCGTAGAGGGTGAAGTCCTGGACGGTCATGATGGTCTCCTTCGCGATGTGCGAGGCGCGGCCGAGTTCCTGAAGGTCAGGGCAGGATACCTGCGAGACCGGCGGCGGCGAGATCGTCGTTGACGCCGCCGATGCGGTCCTGCAAAGCGAGGTAGTCAGAGGAGAGCTGGCGCAGCTCGTCTTCGAGGAGCTCCGCCACCTGACGGTGCTGGAGCGTGGGAGGAGCGTCACTCATCTGGACTCTTCGCGCCAGGTAGGTCAGGCGCGCGTAGAGCTTGCGCGGCCAGCGCAGCGTGTCCTGTCCGGCGCCGGTCAGCCGAAGGTCGAACAGGCGGTTCTCGATCTCCTCGAGCTCGACGCGCACGCCGTCGAGATCTTCGAGAAGGCCGGATTCCGCGACGTCCTCGAGCCGAGCCAGGAGGCCGACGATCTGCTCACGTTGGGCCTCGATGGAATGGATGACGTTCGCCGCTTCCTCGATGCTGGCCCGCAGCGGCTGCAGCAGTTCTCTCTGCTCCTCGATCTCCTCGATCAGGCTCGTCGGATCCGGCAGGATCTGGAGGGACTGGCTCACCGTGCGCTCGCCGAGGGTGAGCTCGACGGTGTACGTGCCGGGTAGCGCTCTGAGGGCGAAGCGTCCACCGTCGGGGAGGTTCCGGAGGCCATCCTTGCCCGGCGGCAGGTAGGGATTCTCCTTGGGCGGCAGCCGTAGCTTCACGGCCGGAGTCCGCGTCTCCAGGAGGTTCCAGGAGACGCGGTGCAGCCCAGGCGAGCTCGGTCCCTTCAACTCGCGCACGAGGTGACCGTCCGCAGCGAGAACGCGCAGCGTGACTTCGCTCTCCTCGTCGTCCTCTCGATCGCTCGCCGAACCGCGTACGAAGTACGTTAGCGGCACTCCGGAGTCCGGGTTTTTGCCGTCGGCGGCCGAGGGCCGATCGACGATCGGGCGCGACCGTCGGACGAAACGGTACGTCGGACGCGGAGGTGCGAGCTCGAGGGGTCCTTCGAGCGTCATCTCTTGCAGAGGCGTCAGGTCGTCGAGGACCCAGAAGCCTCTGCCGTAGGTCGAGAGCACCAGATCGTTGAAGCGCTCCTGGACCTCGATCCAGGAGACCGGTGCCGGCGGCAGTCCGGCCCTCCAACGATGCCAGCTGGAGCCGTCGTCGAAGCTGACCCAGAGTCCGTTCTCCGTGCCGAGGTAGAGAAGGCCGGAGCGCCGCGGATCCTCACGGATCGTCTTGGCAAAGGAGAAGACCGACTGCGGCAGGTCGGAGCGCAGCGATCGCCAGGTGGCACCGTGGTCCTCCGTCTTGAAGAGGTATGTCGCTGCGTCGCCCTCCTGATGACGATCGACGGCAACGTAGGCAGAGCCTGCGCTGTGCTTCGACGGCTCGATCTGGATGACGGTGCCCAACGGCGGTACGTCCGGCAGCTCGAGTCGCTGCCAGGTGACGCCGTCGTCGAGGCTCAGGTGCAGCAGGCCGTCGTTCGTACCCGCCCAGATTTCGCCCTCGTTCAGAGGAGAGAAGGCGATGGAGAAGACGACCGGAGCGATCGTCGGTCCGGCGTCGTCCAGCGTCAAGCCGCCGCGCCGCTGCATCAGCACCGGATCCGCCGTCGTCAGGTCGGGGCTGATCCGCTCCCAGCTGGCTCCGCCGTCGCGCGTCCGGTGCACGTACTGCGATCCGGCGAGCACGACGTCCGGGTCGTGTGGTGAGATCGCTAGCGGGTGGTTCCACTGGAAGCGGTACTCCAGGTCAGCCGCCGCCCACGACTCGACCGCCAGAGGCCAGACGCTGGCGTCGCGCGAGATACCCGTGTTGGCGTCGAAGCGCTCGAGGATGCCGTCGTAGCAGCCGCTCCATACGGTGCCGTCGCCGCGCGGGTCGGGCAGGGCAAAGCCGACCTCGCAGCCGCCGACCGAGGTCCACGCCGAGATCGGAATCGAGCCGCCGCCGAGAGAGCGCGACGGCCCTTTGAAGGTCGGACCGTCCTGGCGGTTGCCGTAGACGTTGTACGGCACCTCATCGTCGGTCGCGACGTGGTAGAGCTGAGCGATCGGCAGCTGAGGCCTCAGCCAGGACTCGCCGCGGTTGTGGGTCACCGAGACGCCGCCGTCGTGGCCGGAGATGCGCCGCTCTGGATTCGACGGATCGATCCAGAGATCGTGATGATCCCAGCCGGAGTTCTGCGTCACGGTGGTGAGGCCGCCGTCGATCGAGAGGCTCTGGCGCACCGCCATGAAGGTGATCTCGTCGCCGTTGTCGGGTGCCGCCACGGCGCGCGTGTAGTAGAGCGGTCGCTGGGAGAGCGCGTTGTCGCGATTGATCATCTGCCAGCTGTCGCCGGCGTCGTCGGATCGCCAGAGCACGCCCTGAAACTCGCCGACCTCGGCGAAGTCGCTGTTCGAGCTGGTCTCGATCAGCGCCCAGACCCGGTCGGGGCGCTCGGCGCTGACCGCCAGACCGATCTTGCCCCAGGGTCCGGTCGGAAGGCCGCTGCCTTCGAGGCGGTCCCAGGTCTCGCCGCCGTCTTTCGACCGGAAGAGCCCGCTCCCGGGGCCGCCGCTGGTGCGCCCCGAAGTCGACATGACGAACTCCCACGAGGCGGCGTAGAGAATGCGCGGGTTGCCTGGTTTCAGTGCGACGTCGATGACGCCGGCGTCTTCGCTGACGAAGAGCACCTGCTCCCAGTTGAGGCCTCCGTCCACGGTGCGGTAGAGACCCCGCTCTTTCTGAGGACCGTAGCTGTGACCCTGTACGGCGACCCAGGCGACGTCCGCGTCGTCGGGGTGCACGACGATGCGGCCGATGCGCCCACTCTCTTGGAGTCCGAGGTGGCTCCAGCTGTCGCCGCCGTCGGTGGAGCGGTAGACCCCGTTGCCGATGGAGACGTTGCTGCGGATGAAGGACTCGCCGGTACCGACCCAGACGACGTTGGGATCCGAGGGCGCGACGGCGAGAGCGCCGATCGAGGCGACGTCCTGGTCGTCGAAGACTGGCTTCCAGGTGAGTCCGTCGTCGACGCTTCGGAAGAGACCTCCGGAGGCGGCTCCGGCGAACAGGGTCCTGGTGCCGGGAACGCCCGTGACGGCAGGCACGCGATTGCCGACGGGGCCGAGATGCCGAAAAGAAAGCCCATCGAAGGGGAACGTCTCGCTCGCGTGAGCGGGAAAGCCTGCGACGAGGACAAAGATGAAGGCGAGGCGCAGAACGGGCGAGAGGGCGTTCAAGAGGGACTCCGGTTCGAAAGCTGGTCGGTCGGTGCTGGGCTGGACCCTATCTTGCCCCTCGTCGTCGGCTTCAACGGACGGGCTCTCGAGAGCCACTCAGCTTCTTCGGGAGGGGGCGCGCCGGGAGGACGCGGCCGACGCGTGTCAGCCCGCGGGGCCTCGACGGCCGGGCTCGGTGTCGTCGAATCGCGTCGGTGAGCTTCTCTGTCGCGCTACGCCGCGCTCAGCAGATCGAGCAGGTGGGCGCTCGGCGCCGGGGTTGCCGCGTCGACCTGCAGAAGCTCCTTCCAGAGCGCCCAGCCTCGGGCGCGGGTCCACGTTGCTTCGTCGACGTCGGCGGCCGAGCGAAAGAGCTCGCGACTGCGCCCCGAGAAAACTGTCCATGCGGCGACGTAGTCGCACGAGGGATCGCCGACGGCGAGCTGCCCAAAGTCGATGACCGCGGCCAGGCGTCCGTCCTCGAACAGCAGATTGCCCGCAGCGACGTCGCCGTGGATCCAGGTGCGGAGTCCCTCGTTGCGGGCGTCCAGCGCTGCCTCCCAGAGCTCGACGGCACCTCTTCGAAGGTCTTCCGAGAGCAGGAGTGAGACCTGCTCGCGCGTCTGCGCGTCGTAGACCGCAAGATCGCCGCCGCGGTGGAAGTTGTGCCGGCCGGCGAGAGGGCCTCCGACGCAGGGAAGGCTGCGCAGCTCGACCAGAAAGGCGGCGAGATCGACCGCCAGCGGCTCGCGATCCGCGGCGGCGTCCCCGAGCGGCTGGCCCGGCAGCCAGCGGAGCACGGTCCAGGGCCAGGGGAAGGTCTTGCAGGGCGATCCCGTACCGACGATCTCGGGGGTCGGGAGGCTGAGCTGTGCCCGCAGGCGGGGTAACCACTCGTGCTCGACGCCGACGTGTGCAGCGTAGGTCTCGGCGCTCGGCAAGCGCACGCTGAGCTCGCGACCGAGCCGAAAGGTGCGGTTGTCGTGTCCTCCGGGCAGGACTTGCTCGACGGTCTCGTCCTGCCACTGCGGGAACTGCTCCGCCACGAGGCGGCGAACGAGTGCCTCGTCGATCGCCACGGACGACACGGCGTTCCGAGCTACTTACGCTTGGCGTCCACGCTGTACTTGCCGGCTCCCGCCAGGATCAGGACGGCATAGACCACCAGGTACTCGAGGGCATGGGAAGCGCCGGAGAATCCCGCGCCGTCGGCTCCCGCGGGCAGGCTGAGGTGTCGCCAAGCGGCCACCACCATGGTGCCCGCGAGGACGACGGCGGCCGGACGGGTGAAGAGGCCGAGCGCGATGAGGGCGCTGCCGACCGATTCCGCGAGAGCCGCGAGCAGACCCCAGAAGACCGGGGCGAAGCTGATGCCGAAGAGCGCCATCACGCCGCCGAGCCTCTCCCACAGTTCAGGGCCACCGCTGATCTTCCCCCAGCCGTGGAAGGCGAACATGCTCACTCCGAAGCCGAGGCGCAGGACGAGAAGTGCGAGGTCGGTGCTGTTTTGCGGACTCTTGCTCATCGATCGGTTCCTCCGCAGCCGACCCTACACGAGGAGAAGACAGTCGGCGTTGACCCTCGAAGTCACGCGGTGGAAGGATCGGCAAGTGCACACCGACGAAGACCGGCGAGCCTCGAAGGCGTTCGACAAGGAAGCGCGAACGTGACCGGAGCCGAGCCGCTGGATGCTGTGGCGAGCGAACGGGTGATGGCAGCGACCGGCGCCCGGAGGATCGTCGGCACGGAGGTCGTGCAGAGCCTGTGGAGCGGCTACGGGCAGATCGTCCGGTGCCACCTGGCCGATGCACCGGTTGCCAGCGTCATCGTCAAACACGTGCACTGGCCCGGCGAGCGAGGGCGCTCCAGCGGTTGGCACCCGCGCGGCTGGGCGACCGATCGTTCCCACCAACGCAAGGTGCACTCCTACCGGGTGGAGACCCTCTGGTACGAGCGCTACGCAGGGCGTTGTTCCGAGGCCTGCCGCGTACCGTCCTGCCTCTCGCTGGAAGCGACAGCCGACGAAGTCGTCATGGTCATCGAGGATCTCGACGCGGCCGGCTTCGCGGGTCGACGCCAGACGCTCGACGAGGCGGAGTTGGAGGCCTGCTTGTCGTGGCTCGCCAGCTTTCATGCGACGTTCCTGGGAGAGCGCCCCGAGGGGCTCTGGGAAACCGGCACCTACTGGCATCTCGCCACGCGGCCTGACGAGCTCGAAGCCCTCGACGACGGGCCGTTGAAGGAGGCTGCTCAGGTCATCGATCGTCGCCTCAGCGCCAGCCGTTTTCAGACCTTCGTTCACGGCGACGCCAAAGTGGCCAACTTCTGCTTCTCGGAGGGAGCCGCCGCGGCCGTCGACTTCCAGTACGTCGGTGGGGGCTGTGGCATGAAGGATGTCGCTTACTTCTTCAGCAGCTGCCTCGACGAAGACGAGAGTGAGCGCCGCGCTCCGGAACTCCTCGATCTCTACTTCGAGCGCCTCCGAGAGGCTCTGCGCCGGACGGGCAGGACCGTCGATGTCGCGGCGCTCGAGGCGGACTGGCGCGATCTCTACCCGCTGGCGTGGACGGACTTCTACCGGTTCCTGCAGGGCTGGAGCCCCGGCCATTGGAAGCTGCATCGCTACAGCGAGCGTCTGGCCTGCGAAGTCCTCGAGTCTCTCGGCTTGACGGAGAGCTCGGACCCGACGGAGAGCCGGTGAGCCTGACGAACGCGGACCTCCAGTACCTGGCCGAGGTCGCCGCGTCGGCCGCCAGGGAGGCCGGCGCGATGATCGCCCGGTCGCGACCGACCCGAATCGATCGCAAGGAGCACACCGGTGGCGAGAGAGAACGAGTCAGCCTGGCGTCTCAGTTGGTGACCGATGTCGACCGCCGCAGCGAGACGCTCCTACTGGGCCACCTCGAACCGACGCGCGAGCGGTACGGGCTCGGGCTGTTGACTGAGGAACGAGACGACGATCGGAGCCGTCTCACCGCGGAGTACTTCTGGTGCGTCGATCCGCTCGACGGCACCTTGCCCTTCACGGAAGGCGTGCCCGGCTATGCGGTCTCGATCGCCTTGGTCGCGCGCAACGGCGCATCGAAGATCGGTGTGGTGTGCGATCCCCTGGAAGGCACGGTGCTGCACGCGGTCGCTGGAGCGGGTACGTTCCGGGACGGGCGCCCTTGGTCGGGCGACTCACAAGGCACGGGGGACGTCCTCACTGTCTTCGCCGACCGCAGCTTCCCGGCGACCGACGAAGGCATCGTCCAGGGACTGGAAGGCATCGCGCACGAACTGGGACTCAGCGGGGTGCACATGCGCGTCGGTGCCGGAGCGGTGATGAACGGCTGCGGCGTTCTCGGCAAGCCGCCGGCCTGCTACCTGAAGTTCCCGAAGCCTTCGGGCGGCGGCAGCCTGTGGGACTTTGCCGCGACGTCTTGCCTGTTGCGCGAGAGCGGCGCTGTTGCCTCCGACATTCTGGGAGCCCCTCTGGACCTGAACCGTGCGGACTCTACGTTCATGAATCACCGGGGTGTGCTCTTCGCGACCGACGAGGCGCTCGCGGAGCGCCTTCGAGCGCTTCGTCCGATCGACGGGTGAGTCCCGCAGCCGGGCGGCCAGGCGCTCTCGGGGCCCCTTCTCAGAGACCGACGATCTGTCGGCCGTCTTCGTCTGCGGGCAGCTGCATCTCACTGCTCGGTGAGGCGCTTCGCTGTGCGTTGGCGCAGAGCGTGTAGAGATACGCGAAGTCCGCGCAGTACTCGGGCGTCGTGCGCTGCTTGCGTGAAACGAAATCACCCAGGACTTCCCAGGCATCGACCACGGACTGCCCCCAGTGCTGAACGAAGAGCTGCTGCGGAACCAGGTTGCCGCGTACGAGCAGTCCGACCAGGTTGAAGGTCGAGCAGATCTGCAGGACATGGTGCGAGTCCGAGCCCCACGACTCCATCGGTACATCGCGCAACCGTGAGCGCAGCACCATCATGGCGGTGCGAAAGTCCTTGTCACGGAGGAGAGCGACGGCGTGCAGCATGTTCTGAGAGCGCGTCGCTTCTTGCTCCTGATCCAAGCCGATCTCGAGCAGATCGATCTGCTCGGAATGGCGACGAAGCGCACGGCCGAAGACCACGAGGTGCGCGAAAACGGCGATGAGTAGGACGGAGAGAACAGAGAAGATGGCGATGAGAGAAATGTCCATTTCTCGATAATAGCCGAAAGAAACGGCGCGTTGGCGCGCTCGGCCCCGGCGTCATCAGCGGTCGGCGGCTGCTTCTGCGGCGGCCGCGACCTTCTCGAGAACTTCCGGCACGGCACGGCGAGCGGCCCAGTTCGCCGCGAAAGCGGGAACCCAGCCGCCTGGATCCGCTTCGGCGACGTAGGCGAGCAGAACGGCGTTGCTGCCCCGTGCGAGAATCTCCCAGCGGCCCTGGGTGTACTCGATGTTTCCGCTGCCAGGCACCGAGGTCCAGCGCGACTCGAAGCAGTCCGATGCCATCAGGACGTCCTCGACATGGAGGATGTAGAAGCGGTCGCGCAGGGGAAAGGGCAAGTTCAACTCCTGACGTACGCGGAGTTGAGCGCCCGGCGTCTCGGCTTCGCTTTCGAGAATCTGTGCCCGGCGCAGCGAAGACGAGTAGTCACTGAGCCTCTCGTGATCCGTCAGGATGTCGCGCACGGCAGCCAGGGGAGCGTCGACCCGACGGACCGCGCGTACGGTTCTGATCCTTCGATCCTCGTGCTCTTCGATCGAGACCTGCGGGACCTCGAAGAACCCCCTGGCTGCCGGCGCCTCGTCAAGGCTCCGCAACACCCTGCAGCCCGCTGAGGCGTGTGCTGCGGAGGTGGCCCCGACCATCGCAACGAGCGACGCCATGGCACAGCACAGACGAACTCTCGAACGGGCACGGCCTGCGGAATCGATCGTTGGCCTCCTCTGTTGCCGAAACAGTCCGCGCTTGCGGGCAGTCTGCCCAGAAGACCGGCCGTCCTTCAGCGTTTCAGCGTTTCATTCGAAGGATAGAGGTGCCGTGCCTCGATGACAAACACAATGGGAATACACTCGCGAACGCTCGGACCCTGAACTGAGCCCGATGAAGTCGAGCCAGTGAATTCCACCCGGACGGGCCCGTGAAGTCGGCCTGACGAGTCTCGGCTCCGAGGATTCGAGCCCAAGCACCAGACCCCACTGGCGGAACCCTGGATCGACCCTCCTGAGATCAACGGGCTCCGCTGCCAAGAGGCGAGTCCGACCGCCTCGAACCCCACGTATACCGATCGACCCCATGCGCTCTTCAGTTCTCTTTTCACGCTGCGTTCTGCAGAGACTCCTCTGCCTCGCGGTGCTTTGCGTCGGCTCTTCGGCACCTGCCGTCGGCGAGGAGACTCAGGGTCGAGTCGTCGACCGTTTCGCCCGCCCGCTTTCCGGGGTGCGCGTGCAGCCCCTTCCAGAGGGAGGCGCGGAAGCGACCACGTCCGACGACCAGGGTCTCTTTGTCGTACCTTCGTCGGTGGCCTCGGTCCGCTTCGAGCATCCCGAGTTTCTGCCCTTGGAGCTGGCTCTGAGCGAGGTCGGCCGTTCGGACGTGGTGTTGATGCGCGCGGTGGAGGTGGAGGAGACCGTGCTCGTTGCCGGAAGCTCGGTGGGTGATCGCTTTTCGCCGCACTCCATCGTCTCGTCGGTGGTCGAGGTCGACGATCGCGTCGTGGCTGCCGCGTCGGTCGCCGAAGCGGCCCGGGACGTTTCGGGCGTCGCGGAGAACGGGCAGGGAGGCCTCTTTCAGGTGCTCTCGATCCGCGGGGCCTCGCGACAGCGCGTTCTCGCTCTCCTTGGCGGCGTTCGCCTGACCAGCGAGCGGCGGGCCGGTGTCGCCGCGTCCTTTGTGGACCCGTCTCTGCTCGGCGATCTCGAGGTCGTGCGGGGCCCGGCTTCCACCTACTATGGCCCCGGGGCTCTAGGAGGCGCTCTTCTCCTCAATCCGCGCCTTTTCTCTGGCGCCCAGGTGCAGCTCGAATGGGGCAGCATCGGCGACGAGAACGCTCAGGTGTTCGGTTGGGGAGGTGATCGCTGGTCGCTGGGCATCGCGCGTCGCACGACGAACGACGGCGAGACGCCCGATGGAGAGCGGCTCTTCGACCGGTACGAGCAGGTCTCGGCGACGCTCCAGCGCCGCGGCTCTCTGGGCGGCTGGAACTGGGGACTGCTCGTCCTTCCGAGCGTCAGTTCCGACATCGGCAAGCCGAACAACGAAGATCCGGAGCGGCGCACGTCCTATCCCGACGAGCGCCATCTGCTCGTGCGACTCGCCGTCGAGTCTCCCGACGGCGACAGCTCGGCGCGTCTCTGGTTTCATCCGCAGGAGTTGACGACGCGGGTCGAACGGCAGGGCGATTCCGTCTCCGTGGTGGACAACGAGTCGTTCGATCTGGGGCTGGCGTGGCAGCGCTCGCTGTCCCTGGGCGAACAGCTCGATGGGCGGATCGGGGTCGAGTACTTCGGACGCCGCGGCGTCCACCTCGAGGAGCGCATCAGCTCCCTCGCCTCCGACGAGACGCTTTCGGAGGCGATCAGCCTTCAGGACGCCGAGGCCGACGAGCTGGGCGTTCTCTCCGTCGTCAACGGTCGTTGGCGTCGCCTGCGCTGGGAGGCCGGTGGTCGGCTGACCCTGCTGCGTCAGGACGACGGTGGACGCGCTCAGGTCGACGAGACGGCGCTGACGGGCTTTCTCGGTGCTGCGTTGCCTCTCGGCTCGCGCTTCGAGTGGATTGCCAACGTCGGTCGGGGTGTGCGCATGCCAACGCTCTCGGAGCGCTACTTCGTCGGCACGACAGGGCGTGGTCAGGTCCTCGGTCAGCCGGATCTGGAGCCGGAGTCCTCGCTGAACTTCGAGACGGGGGGACGTTGGAGCCTGCCGCGGGGCTACCTGCTGGCACAGGTCTTTCGCAACGAGATCGACGACTACATCGAGCGTATCGATCTCGAGACCGGCCAGCGCACCTTCCGCAACCTGACTTCGGGGACCCTGGAAGGCGTCGAGGCAGAGATGGCTCTGCGGCTGTCGCGCGTCTGGGATCTGAATCTGAGCGGTCACTGGCTCGAAGGCCGAAGCGCTGTGGGGGAGCCGCTGGCCGATGTGCCCCAGGCAGAGCTCAAGAGCAGCCTCGGGTTCGAACGGGGACGTTGGCGCGGGGATCTGAGGCTGCGCTGGCGCGATGCGAAGGACGATCCCGGCCCCGGAGAGGTGATTCTCGAGGACGCCTGGCTCGCGGACGTCGGGCTCGCCGTCGATCTGCCTCAGGGCCTGACGTTGACCCTCGCGGGCCGCAATCTGTTGGATGAGACCTTCCTGCCGTCCGCCGACGACCGCGCCCTGCCGGCGCGTGGCCGGGCCCTGCAACTCGGTCTGGGGGTGCGCTGGAATTGAGCGCCCGGTGCGCCGCGGAGCGGCTGATCGTGTAACCGACTGTGCCCGAGAGATTTCTCCGATTCGGAGGCTGCCCCGACGAGCATTCTCTGTTACAGTTTGCTGCTCCGGAGAGCGAGCGCAGCGGAACAATGACTGCGGGTCGGCCCCCAAAGCCTGGACCTCTCCGAAAGATCAATATCTGCGAAGTCATCCCAAGGATCGAGAGCGAGATTTAGAGACATGGCCAAGAAGAGCATGATGGCGAAGAACCGGAAGCGTGAGCGTCTGGTCGAGGTGTACCGCGAGAAGCGCGCCGAACTGAAAGCAATCTGGACCGATACGAGCCGCAGCCCTGAGGAGCGTGAGGACGCTTTCAAACGCCTCAACCGCCTGCCGCGCGACAGCAGCCCGACGCGCATCCGCAACCGCTGTGCCCTGACCGGCCGTCCGCGGGGCTACTACCGCAAGTTCGGCCTCTCCCGCATCGCCCTGCGCGAGCTGGCTCGCCGCGGAGAGCTGCCCGGAGTCACCAAGTCCAGCTGGTGATCCGCAGTTTCCTCCCGAGCCTCGAGGCCCGAGGACACGAAAGAGCGCGAGGCCTTCGGGTCCGCGCTCTTTTTCGTTGACGGGCGCTGGCAATTTGCCTGGTGGAGGCCGGGAGCGCTGATAGGCTGCCCGCCCACCCGTTGCGAACTACGGCGCCCGGTCGGCGCCCTCCCTCGAGCGCTCCCGCTTCGAGGATGACTCAGGAGACCACCATGAGCCTCGAGGCCTTTCGTCCAGCCCCGAAAACCGCTGGAGTCATTCTTCTCGCTCTCTTCTCACTCTTGATTCTCGGTGCCTGTCAGCCCGCGGCCGACGAGGCCCCCGCCGAGGAGCCCGCGGAAGCGGCAGAGGCCCCCGCCATTACGCTGACGCCGATGCCGGCTTCACCGGAGTTCGAGACGGCAGCTCTGGCGCTGACGGACATTTCGGCTGGGCAGAACTTCGAGCCGGGCGCCGTGCCCTTCGGTTTTCAGGTCGTCGACTACGAGCTGGGAGCGCAGACGAGCGACGCCGCGACCAAGGGGATTGCCAACTCGGGGCAGGGTCAGCACATCCATCTGATCCTCAACAACGGTCCGTACTCGGCGCACTACGAAGCTCCCTTCGAGAAGGAGCTCGAGGCGGGACACTACGTCATGCTGGCGTTCCTGTCGCGCTCGTACCACGAAAGCCTGAAGAACTTCGGCGCGGCCGTGCTCACCGACTTCACCGTCGGTGGAGCCGAGCGCGGCGAGGTCGACACGGCAGCGCCGCACCTCTTCTACAGCCGCCCCAAGGGCACCTACACGGGGGCGGACACCGAGCGGCTGATGCTCGATTTCTACCTGCTCAACACCGAGCTCTCTCCCGAGGGCAACAAGGTGCGCGCGACGATCGCCGGTCAGGAGTTCCTCATCGACGCCTGGGCTCCCCAGATCATCGAAGGTCTGGAGATGGGTGAGGTCGAAGTCACGCTCGAACTGATCGACGCCGAAGGCAACGGCATTCCTGGACCGTTCAACTCCGTCACCCGCACCGTGACGCTCGCTCCGGCAGAGGGCTGATGTGATGACCTTTCTGCGCAGCGCGCCTTCCTTGCGGGGTGCACGGCTGACCTGTGCCCTGCTTGCCTGTCAGCTGGGGGCCTTGCCGACCTTCGCCGCCGATGAAGAAGAGACCGGCGAGCCGCTCCTCGCCGGAATCGAGTACCGGTCCGTGGGTCCGAGCCGGGGCGGTCGCTCGACGACCGTGACGGGCGTCGTTCAGCACCCGCAGACGTTCTACATGGGTACGACGGGCGGCGGCGTCTGGAAGACGACGAGCGCGGGAGCCCTATGGGAGAACATCTCCGACGGCTTCTTCGGCGTTGGCTCCATCGGCGCCGTCGCCGTGGCGCCCACCGACCCGAACGTCATTTACGTCGGCTCGGGCTCGGGTGCTCCGCGAGGCAACATCTCGATCGGTGACGGCATGTATCGCTCCACCGACGCCGGTAAGACCTGGTCGCACATCGGACTGGATCGTGCCGGTCTGATTCCGCGGGTCGCTGTGCATCCCGAGGATCCCGAGACGGTGTGGGTCGCTGCTCTGGGGCAGATCTTCGGCCCCAACGAAGAGCGCGGCGTCTACAAGTCGAGTGACGGCGGAGAAACTTGGCGTGCCGTTCTACAGGTCTCCGACCAGACGGGGGCGGTGGACCTGGTCGTCGATCCCTCGAATCCGCGCAACGTCTTCGCGGCCGTCTGGACGGTGGAGCGCAAGCCCTGGACACTGATCGACGGCGGCGAGGAGTCCGGCATCTACAAGTCGACGGACGGCGGTGAGAGCTGGACCCGGCTGGAGGCGGATCTCCCGGAGGGACCGCTGGGACGCATCGGTCTGAGTCTCACAGCGGCGAAGCCCGGAAGGCTCTACGCTCTCGTCTCGGCTCCAGAGAAGAAGGGCGCTCTCTTTCGCTCGGACGACTACGGTGAGTCGTTCGAGGTCGTCAGCAGGTATCGCGATCTGCTGACCCGAGGTTGGTACTACAGCCAGGTGCACGCCAGTCCGACGAACGCCGACGTCGTCTTCGTCTCGAACGCCGGCTTCTTCAAGTCGATCGACGGCGGGCGCAACTTCGAGTCCATCAGGACTCCGCACGGCGACCATCACGATCTCTGGATCAACCCTGAGCACCCCGAGATCATGGTCCAGGGCAACGATGGCGGTGGCACCGTCACGCTCGACGGGGCCAAGACCTGGTCGACGCAGAACAATCAGCCGACGGCCGAGTTCTACCGCGTCAGTGTCGATCACCAGTACCCGTACCGCCTGTACGGTGCGCAACAGGACAACAGCACCATCTCGGTGCCGTCGCGCCGTCTGCCGGGTCTCACGCCGACGCAGCACTGGTACGCGGTCGCCGGCGCGGAGAGCGGTCACATCGCCGTGCATCCTGAGAATCCGGACCTGGTCTTCGCGGGCAACTACCTCGGTCGGATCGATCGCCTGGATCGCAGCACCGGCCACTCGCGGAACATGATTCTCTACCCGGAGATGCAGGACGGAACCGCGCCGCGCGACCTCCACTACAGGTTTCAGTGGAACGCACCGATCCTCCTTTCGAAGCACGACTACGACGTGCTCTACCACGCCTCCAACTACGTGCACCTGAGCCGCGACGGCGGTTTCACCTGGCGCACGTCGCCGATCGACCTGACGCGCAACGATCCGGAGAAGCAGGAGCTGCCGGGCGGGCCGATCCAGTACGACCACACGGGTGTCGAGGTGTACAACACGGTCTTCGCTCTCGCCGAAGGCACCGAGCCCGGCGTCGTCTGGGCGGGCTCCGACGGCGGCATGGTGCACCTCTCGCGAGACTGGACCGAGAACTGGCAGGACGTCACGCCGAAGAGCCTGCCGGTCGACAGCACGATCAATCAGATCGAGGCGTCGGTGCACGAGCCGGGGCGTGCCTATCTCGCCGTGCACCGATACCGCATGGACGACTTCGCGCCCTACATTCTGGTGACAGAGAACTACGGGCGCACGTGGCGCTCGCTGACCTCGGGCGACAACGGCATTCCCGAGGACTTTCCCGTGAGAGCGATCCGCGAGGATTCGGTGAACGAGAATCTGCTCTTCGCCGGCACGGAGTTCGGCATGTTCTGGAGCACGGATCGAGGTGCGAGCTGGCGTCCGCTGCAGCTCAATCTGCCGGTGACTCCGATCACCGACCTGGCGGTGCATCGGGACGACCTGATCGTCGCGACTCAGGGGCGCTCCTTCTGGATCCTGGACGATCTGGAGCACCTGCGTCAGGTTGCGTCTGAGCCGACGGCAGAGATGCACCTCTTCGAGCCGGCGACCGTCGTTCGGGCGCACGATGCGGGATTTCGCGGCGGACCGAGCCGCGCCACGGTGCGCTTTCTCCTGCCCGAAGGTGCGGAGGAGACCGCCAGCCTCGAGATCGTCTCACCGGCGGGCGAGGTCCTGCGGCGGTGGACCGGCGTCGGCGAGGACGAGAAGCCGTCGGGCGACTCGGCCGAGGTCGACTGGACCGAGCGCTTCGAGTCCGGACTCAACAGTATCGAGTGGAACCTGCAGCAGCCGGGGCCGCGCATCGTCGACGGCGCGATCATGTCGCTCTCCTACACTGGCGGCATGCCGGTCGTTCCGGGCGGCTACCGGGTGGTGCTGAAGAACGGTGAGGAGACACGCGAGGCAACGCTCGTCGTCGCTGTCGATCCTCGGCTCGAAGAGGGCGTCTCGATCGCGGACCTGGAAGCGCAGCAGGCACTGATGATTCAGGTGCGCGATCGCCTCTCCGAGGTGCACGACGTGATCGCCGCGATCCGCAGTGCTCGCGCGCAGTTGGGCGACGTCTCCGGCCTCGCAGACTCCGAAGATCCGGAACTCGAGGAGGTGCGCACGACGATGATCGCAGATCTCGACGAGGTCGAAGAGACGCTGATTCAGACGCGCAACGAGGTGGGTCAGGACCCGATCAACTTCCCG
The DNA here is from genome assembly GCA_039026915.1 of Acidobacteriota bacterium. Classification (GTDB taxonomy): domain Bacteria; phylum Acidobacteriota; class Thermoanaerobaculia; order Multivoradales; family Multivoraceae; genus JBCCLJ01. The sequence goes on along the minus strand of JBCCLJ010000106.1, from coordinate 4,111 downwards.
CCGAAGATCGACAACCAGTTCGCCTACCTGTACTCCCACCTGATGGGAGACTACGGGGCACCCACGGAAGGGGCTCGAGAGCGCTTCGCCGACCTCGAGTCCGAGGTCGAGCCGCTGCTGACGTCGGCGCGCTCCATCCTCGGTGAGCAGCTGGAGAGCTTCAACGAGAGGCTCGTTTCGGCCGGCTTGGGCGGGGTTCGACTCCCGAACTGAGCGCGTCCTCGGACCGAGTCCCAGGAACCCGAACTCCTCGTCGAACCCCAACGAGGCGCCCGAGTCTCTCGGGCGCCTCACGGACCGTGGTGGCGGTCGGCGGCGAGGCTCCTCACGGCTGCGAGAGGCGCGGGTGGCGGTCCGTTTGAGGACTCTGGCCTAACGCTTCGTCGAGGTGACGGCGAGTGCGACGAGGTCTTCGACGCTCGACCACGGATATCCGCTCATGGTGATGCGGCAGTGGACGATGCCGTGAAGGGCCGCGATCAGGTAGTCGCCGCTGGTCTTCGTCCCGGAAGGCCCCTTTTCGCCGGCTGCGCCCAAGAGCTCGTAGAACGCACTGAAGCGCTGGGCGACCTCCGTGGAGTCGAGAAAGACGTCCACATCCGGCTGGGAGACGCCTTCCGACAGGAAGACCATCCGGTAGTGCTCGGGATGGTCGACCCAGTATTGGACGTACCCGTGAGCGAGGCGCTCGAGCCTCAGCGCCGGCTCGTCCGAGGAGTCGAGGACCGGCTGTAGTCCCGCGAAAAGCTCTTCGAAGACCTGTGCCCAGAGAGTTCGAAGGATGTCGATCTTGCTGTCGAAGTAGCTGTAGAGAGTCATCGGCGAGCAGCCGACGTCTTTGGCCAGGCGGCGCATGGAGACGGCCGCATAGCCTTCCGACTGGAAGAGGGCCACCGCAGAGGCTTCGATCTTGGAGCGCATCCGCTCGCGCTCCGCCCGACTGGTCCTGGGTCGCCCTCTTCGCTCTTTGGATTCTGCTGACAAGGAGTTCTCGAAGGTTTAAAATGGAACGCGTATAATTAAATCATATCGACAAGGAACGAACCGGGAGACCCTCATGATTGAATCGCTTCACTTCGCGTCCACCATGGCACTCGGCCTCTTCGCTGGAGCTCTTTTCACGGAAGGGTTCATCCTCGTTCCCTACTGGAGGCGGATGGCGCGTGCGGACTTCTTCCAGCAGCACGGCGAGGTCGGCCCCAGGCTCTTCCGATTCTTCGCGCCGTTGACGACGGTGACGGTGACCCTGGCCGTGGCCTCGGCGGTGCCGCTTCGAGACGCCGGCCTGTCGATGGCTCGGCTCGTGGCTGGGGCCGGAGCGCTCGCTGTCCTCGCCACGTTCTTCTTCTACTTCCGCAGAGCGAACGCTTCCTTCGCCGAAGGCTCTCTGAGCGAAGAGCAGTTGAAGCTCGAGCTCCGACGTTGGGCGACCTGGCACTGGGCGCGCACGGCCACCGCGATCTCGGCTTTCGGCGCGGCGGTGTGGGCTTCGGTCCAGTAGCCCCCTGCGGCCGATCGGAGAAGCAGAGGGCGCCCCGAAGGGCGCCCTGTGAGCGTGGCGGCCGAGTTGGGATCAGCTGCCGGAAGCGAGGCTGTCGCGGATCTCGCGGAGAAGAGTGATGTCTTCGGGCGGAGCCGAGGGCTTCGCCTCTTCCTTCTTCTTCAGGTTGTTGATCGATCTCACCATCATGAAGATCACGAAGGCAACGATGACGAAGTCGATGATGTTCTGGATGAAGCTGCCGTAGGCGAGGATGGGTGCTCCTGCCTCCTTCGCTTCTGCGACTGTGGCAAAAGTGCCTTCACCGAGGTTGGCGAACTGGTCGGTGAAGTTGACGCCGCCGGTGAACGTGCCGACGACCGGCATGATCACGTCGTTGACGAGAGACGAGACGATCTTGCCGAAAGCGCCTCCGATGATGATGCCGACGGCCATGTCGATTGCGTTGCCCTTGACGGCAAAGTCCTTGAACTCGCTCATGAGACCCATGACGAACTCCTCCTGTTGCAGACGAAATTTGGGGGACGCCTCAAGCTAGCAGACGAAAAGTCTGCGCTCGAAGCGTCGATCCTCCGCGACTCGCGGCAGAACGCAAGAAACGGCGGCCGCGCGCAGGATCAGCGGGGATCGAAGACGGCGATCATGTCCGCGACGCCACCGCGGAAGCGATCGAGCGCCTTGCGAGCGCGGCCGGCGTCGGCGAGATCTCCGGCGCGGTCGAGATCGGCGGCACTCTGCATCACGCGTCCCACCGCCTTGCGCACCTTGCCTCGGTCGCCTGCCGAGAGGCCGTCCAGCTTCTCGAGCAGAGCCTCAGCCAGGTCCCGTCCGTCGAACGAAGGCACGTAGAGCTTCACCCAGTCGCCCTGCTGCATCTTGGCGTCGATCTGTCGAGCGCGGTTGACCAGCTCCTGAACGATGCCAACGGCGTCGTCTGGAATCGTCAGCGGCGGACGGATGTGCTCGTGGTTGGGGTCGATACTGGCGGCTCGCGAGACGAGCGCGGAGCCACCCACGGGCTCGACGCTGGGCTCCTCGAAGTAGAAGTCGTAGCGGCTCTGCGCGCCGGCCAGCCAGACCGAGGCATAGAACTCGGCGGGCAGCGCTTCCGGGATGCTCCCCTCGAGATAGAGCGTGCCCTCGGCGACGCTCATCGGAAAGCGCTCCTCGGTGAACTCGCCGCTCTCGGAGTCGTAGTGCTCGAAGACGATCTCGCCAGCAAAGTTGCGAGGGTCGAGAGGCTCTTTGTAGTCGTCGTAGAAGAAGAGGCGGAAGAGCCCGGGCTCGGGCAGTGCGCCCTCGAGATGGTGGTACTGGTTGGCCGCCATGAAGAACTGTCCGCCGTGCAGCGGCGAGTGGTCCATGTGGGCGGCGCCCGGAGCGGGAGCGGCGGTGCCTGCATCTCCGGCAAAGAGCGCGCTCATCATGCCGCCGCCCGCCCCCGATTTCTCCTCTGGAACGAAGATCTCGGGGAGGACCAGATGGTCCGTCAGGGTGTAGTCCGCCATCAGCGTCGCGGGAGCCGTGTTGCCGCGGGTTCGCAGCTCGAGACGTGTCCCCTCCGGCGCCTCGATCGGGTCCGCCAGAACGAAGGATGCGGGCCAGTCGGCGTCGTACTCGGGAAGGTAGAGGAGCGTGCCGCTGCGACCGTCCGGCCAGACTGCGACGAGCTCGGCACGCTCGGTGTCCGTCGGAAGTTGCGGGCTGAAGCCGATGAGTCGAACGTCCTCGGCGAAGGTGACGGACGCCGCAGTGCGCAGCTGCTCTTCTGCAGCGGTGCTCTTGCGGCCGCGCCTCTTCCTGCGCTTCTTCGCGGGTTCGCTCGGAGCCAGCGCGATGGCTTCGGCGATGAGATCGACTTCGTCCTCGGTCGCCGCGAGGAAGAGTCCGAGCGCGGGCTGCTCGACGATCTCGCCGCGGGGGCTCGTGCCGCGCCGCCGGAGCTCGATCTCGAGGCGGAGTCTCGAGCCGGCACGCAGCCGACGTCCGGAGCCCTCGGGAAAGAGCAGCGGGCGGTCGCCGCGCAGCCACTGACCGAGAAACTGTGGTCCGCTCGGTGACGTTCGCAGGCGGGTCGGTTCGGGCTCGTCCTCGTCACGGAAGGGATCGTAGGGAATCTGAATCTCGACCTCGAGACTCTCCGGCGCGCCCGCCTCGGGCCCCTCGATCCAGGCGCGCACGCTGTAGAGGGTGTCCGGATGCTCCGCCTTGAGCTCGTAGCCCGTGATCCAGGTGTCGGCGGTGATGTCGAGCTCGACCGTGCGCTCGAAAGACTCCGCTTCCGACTCCGCTGCGAGGACCATGGGCTCGTTGGAAAGCGCGATGAGATCCGGTTCGCCGAGCTGCCATTCGTCGAGGAACTCCGGCGGCACCGGCAGATTGCGCTTGGGACCCTGCGGAGCGCCGCCCTGCACCCAGGCGACGAGCATGTCCATCTCCCGTTGACTCATGGTGCGCGCGTTGCTGAACTTGCCGTAGCGCGGGTCGGCGTGCCAGGCGGGCATTCGGCCCGTGAGGACTTCTTCTTCGATGGCCGTCGCCCAAGCGCGGGCGCCCGGCTTCGAGTCCGTCCCGTAAGTCGTGAAGTCAGCGTAGCTCGGCGCCATGCCT
>JBCCLJ010000105.1:0-23243 GCA_039026915.1 Acidobacteriota bacterium | reverse complement strand
ATGTCTGGCTGATGCTGTCGGCCGGAGCGATCGGAGAAGAGCTCGTCTTCCGCAGCTTCGGACTCAACGGCGTGATTCACCTGACGCGCCGACCCGGTGTCGCCGTGGCCGTGACGGCGACAGCCTTCGGTCTCGCCCACGCTACGGCGCCCAACGCCACGGCGCTGTCCGTCGTCAGTACGGCACTCGGCGGCGTGATGTACGCCGTCGCCTTCCTGCGCACCGGAAGACTCTGGGCTCCCATCGGCCTCCATCTCGCCTGGAACGCAACCCAGGCACTGGTCTTCGGATTCCCCATGAGCGGGCGCTCGTTCGAGAGCGCACTCGGCGTCCAGGTCGAGGGTCCGGAATGGTGGACGGGAGGAGACTACGGTCCGGAGGGTGGGGTGGTCGGTCTCTGTGCGAGGATCCTGGTGATCGCCTTGCTCCTGCTCGTTCTTCGCCTCGACCGGTCAGAGGAGTCGTCGGACGAGGGGACGGCGACGGTCGCGGACTGAGACTCCGCGAAAGAAGAAAAGCAGCGTCGTGTCCTCGGAGCGCCGTCCCATCTCCCACCCCCTTCGGTTCGACCGCTATCTCGGCATCGACTACTCCGGAGCGGCCACGCCCGAGTCGCGACTGCCCGGGCTCAGGGTCTACGAAGCGCGCGCCTCGCGCACGATCGAGCTGCAACCCCGCGACGGCGGCAGGCACTGGTCGCGACGCGCCCTCACCGACTGGCTGGCCGGCGAACTCGCGGGAGCCGATTCACTGCTCGTCGGCATCGATCACGCCTTCTCCTTTCCGCTGCGCTACTTCGAGGAGCATCGGCTCGAGCAGAGCTGGACCTCCTGGCTGGCGGACTTTGCCGAGCACTGGCCGACGAACCGGGCGGGGATTACCGTCGAAGACGTACGCCGGGGACGTGTGGGACGAGGCACGAGGCGTTCCGGCCAAGCCCAGTGGCGCCGCCACACCGATCTTCTGGCCCGAGCGAAGTCGCCCTTCCACTTCGACGTGCCGGGTTCGGTCGCCAAATCGACCCACGCGGGCCTTCCTTTGCTTCACAAGCTGCGGCAGTTGACTCCGCGGCCTCACTTCTGGCCGTTCGACGGTTGGGATCCACCGCGCGGGAGCTCGGTCCTGGCCGAGGCGTATCCGAGTCTGTTCTCGAGAGGCTATCCACGGCGCGGACGGACCCCCGATCAGCACGACGCCTACAGCATCGCTCGTACGCTGCGGGAGGCCGACGAGCGCGGCACTCTCGGCGACGCCTTCTCACCCCGTCTCACGCAGGAGCTTCGAGCGGCCGCCGAGATCGAGGGCTGGATTCTCGGACTGCCCGCTCCCGACTGAGCAAACTTCCTACAGCGCGAGGTGCATTTGCCTACGACTCGACGGGTCCTCCGGCCATTCCGACGGCCTCGGCCCAGCGGCTAGCGTTCAGATGCCGAAGAGACTCACTCTCTGCGGCCCCTAGGCCATGGGACGCAACAACACCGCACAGCAGATTCGCCTCCTCCTCGTCCAGCGCGAGCTGCTGACGTCGGACTCCCTGGACGCCGCGATCGAGTCGGCTGACGCCAACGACCGAACGCTTCAGGAGGAGCTCACGGTGACGGGCCAGGTCACCATCGACGAGATGCTCGACCTGCTGGCGGAGGTCTACGACGTTCCCTCGACGGACCTCGAGATCATCCTGCGAGACCCGACGGTTCTGACGAGCCTGCCGAAGAAGATCGCCTGGGAACTGCAGGCCGCTCCGCTCTTCAGGGTCCGCGGCCAGCTCACGCTCGCGATCGCCGATCCGAGCCATCTGGAGACGATCGACCAGCTGCAGTTCAGTGCCGGTCTCGACGTCCTGCCCGTGGTCGTTCTTCCCCAGCAGCTGCGCCAGTACCTTCTCGAGATCTACGGGCCGCCGGACGAGGAGCCCGAAGAGCCGTCACTCGACGCTCTCGACGCGTTCGATCTCGCCCCGAACGAGCCGACCGAAGACACAGAGGAAGAGGAAGAGCCCGAAGAGGACAGCCGACCGGTCGTCAAGCTCGTCAACCTGATTCTCATGCGCGCCGTGCAGGAGAGAGCGACCGATATTCACATCGAGCCGACCGACGAGAAGCTGACCGTGCGCTTTCGCATCGACGGACGACTCGCAGAGATGAACTACGGCGTGCCCATCTCCCTGGCCCGTGCCGTCACCTCGCGCATCAAGGTGCTGTCGAAGCTCGACATCGCGATCCAGCGCAGACCCCAGGACGGCAAGATTCGTCTCCGCCACGAAGGACGAGACGTCGACCTGCGCGTCTCGACCTATCCGACGATCCGGGGCGAGAAGGTGGTCCTGCGCGTGCTCGACAAGGAGCGGACCAACTTCACGCTCGACAGCATCGGACTCTCCGAGACGATCCAAGGGCGCTGGCAACGGCTGATGCGCTCCTCGGAGGGCGTCATTCTGGTCACCGGCCCCACCGGATCCGGCAAGTCGTCGACCCTCTTTGCGACGCTTCGCGCGCTTCACCAGCCCGAGGTGAACATCGTCACCCTCGAAGATCCGGTCGAGTACGAGCTCGACGGCATCGCCCAGGGTCAGGTGGACGACAAGGCCGGCTTCAGCTTTGCCAGCGGTCTGCGAAGCATCCTGCGCCAGGACCCCGACATCATCCTCGTCGGCGAGATCCGCGACGGAGAGACCGCGGGCATCGCAGTGCAGGCGGCCTTGACCGGCCACCTCGTTCTGGCGAGTCTGCACGCCAACGACGCGCCTTCCGCCGTTGCGCGCCTCACCGACCTCGGCGTACCCAACTACCTGCTTTCTGCAGCGCTCCTCGGCGTCATGGCCCAGCGACTGGTGCGCCGCAACTGCACCCACTGCTCGCAGGACGCCCAGCTCGACGACAACTCGCGATGGCTTCTGGGCTCCTGGACCGAGCGCCTCGAAGGGTGCGCTCGCCGAGGCGCCGGCTGCGAGCACTGCACGAATGGCTACTCCGGGCGCACCGGGGTACACGAGCTGCTGGCGACGAGCCCCGACGTTGCGACGCTCATCACCGCGGGCGCCGACCGCGAGACGATCGCTCGCGCCGCTCACAACGACGGCTACCGAGAAATGTGGGACGACGCGATCGGCAAGGTCGACGCCGGAGTCCTCAGCGCGGAGGAGCTGCTGCGGGTTCTCGACGTGCCCGGTCACCCACCGGAAGAGGCCACCAACGAACCCGTCGACGTCGAAGCGCGTGCGACGGCCTGATCCAGAAAGGAGCCATCCGTGAACGAGAACATGTCCAGGGATCGCGTCGACGCGGTCATCGCGGAGCTCGCGCAGGTCGCGGCGCGGGACGATGGAAACGCAACCGCAACGACGTCTCCCGAACCGAAACCGCAGCGAGCCTCGTCGAAGGGGAAGGTGAACAAGGCCCAAATCCCCGCGCCGATCGTTGCCCTCGCCACGTCTCTGGTCTTCGCTGCTCTGACGCTCTACAACCTGAGCACCGTGTGGGCAACGCAGGAGCTACCGCCACCGACGCCCGAGGCGGCGAAAGCGGATCTCGCCGCGCTGGCGACCGTCGAATCGACGCTCCTGCAGAGTCACTACGAGACCTACGGTGCCTATCCCCAGGATCCCGAGGAGGCTGGCCTGGACCCTGAAGGGATGTACTACCTGAGGCTCTCACCCCACGAGTTCGAGCTCACCCTCGAGAGCGACGGCGTCGCCGTCACGCTCAACTCCAAAGAGCTTGCTCGTCAGGCCAGAGCCGAACAAGAGGACAACGCCGAGGAGGACTGGCAGTGATGGAGAGAAAACCAAAGAACGACAAGAGCCCCGCCGAGGGACGAGAGCCTTGGCTGCGAAACACGAGAGGGCCTCGAACGCACCTTCCTGCGAGAGCGTCGGAGCAGGGCTTCTCCCTGATCGAGGTCCTCATCGTCGTCGCCATCATCGGCATCATCGCGAACGTCGCGATCCCGGCCGTGCTGTCCCAGCTCGCCAAGGCCAAGGCAACCCGGCTCGTCACCGAGTACAAGTTCCTGCAGAACGCCGAGTTCTCCTATCGCACGGACACGGGCGACACGCCCGCCCGACGCATCTCGAACGCGATGCCGGAGGAGCTCCAACCCTACCTCCAGGGTCAGCAGATCCAGTGGAACGAAGGCACCGGCAATCGCCGCCTTCGAAAGTACTTCATCCGGGAGACGCGGACGAACGGCGGCCTCATCGCGCGCGGCATCACGGGCGGGCTGATGTTCCGCTCACGTGACACGGCGCTGCTGGACCGAATCGAAGACGTCTTCACCGGTCCCAGCGTTCGCTGGAGCAACGGGCGCATCCTGGTCCTTCAGTTCTAGCTTCGGCGCCGTCGCCAGAAGAGAGCGGCGACGCCGAGCAACAGAGCGAGAGCCAACAACCCGAGCCGCTGCCAGCGACGAGCCCAGCGTTCCGCGTCGAGCGTCTGCCAAGCCTTCTCCGTCGCCGCGAGATAGGGACGCGGATCGTGGACGACTCCGCCCTTGACGACGCGATCGACGGAGAGCCGTCCAGCGCGTGAGCTTCGCGGATCTCTGCGGTAGATGACGAAGTCCGCGGTCTGGCCCGCGGCGAGCGTGCCGAGGTCGGCGCGACCGACAGCGCGCGCGGCGTTCTGCGTTGCGGCGGCCCAGGCGGCGACTTCCCCGAGGCCGGCACGACTCAGCAAGTCGATCTCGGCGAGGAGGTCGAGACCCGCGAGCACTCCGTCGCTTCCAGCCACCAAGGTTCCGCCGAGCGCGTGGAAGCGAAGCACCAACTCTTCCATCCGTTCGTAGGATTCGGGAAACCGTGGCCCTTCGCCGCGAGCCGGAAGCGAGCGCAGCCAACCGCGCACCGAGAAGGGTGGGCCCGCCAGATAGCGCAGCGACTCGGAGACCTCGAGGCGGCGACCGAAGGAGTACTCGAAGGCGAGGCTCGGCTCGAGCCAGACGTCGCGATCGACCATCTCGCGCAGCAGCGGCTCGAGGCGATCGAGCTCGGCATGAGCCCAGAGCCCCTTGCGCCAGCGATCGAAGGCGCCGGCGCGAAGGTCCGGGTTAGGAAAGCGCTCGAGCATCGACGGCGGGACGGCCAGCGGCGGAAGCGACTCCAAATGCACGACGCCGTGAACCCCGGAACGCACCGCCTCGACGGTGAAGCTACGCGGCGGCGTGCCGTTCCAGGTGTGCCCCGAAATCAGCGTGCCCGCCGCACGTGCGGCCTCGACGCTCTTTTCGAGCCGCTGCGCGTCGGCCGGATCCTTGAGCTTGATGCCGTCGACTCCTCGAGCCACGAGGCGCGGTACCGCCTCCCAGGGATCTTCATCCGGCGCGAGACGCGCCGTCACCAGCAGACGGGGACGGAAGAGCTCCGGGTCGGCAGCGACCTTCTTCTCCGCGAGGAGCTCGTCGAGAGCATCGGTTCCAGCATCGCGCACCGCTGTGATGCCCAGGGCGAAGCGACGCCGCTGCTCGTCGAGAGCGCGCTCGGGAGCTCGCCGCAGCTCCACGTGGGCGTGGGCGTCAATGAGCCCCGGGGCGATCCAGAGCCCCCGGAGATCGAGGCGCTCCTCACCGTCGAAGGGGCAGCCTCGCTCATCGGAGAGGCAGACGATCCGCTCGTCGGAGACGATCACGCGTCCCCGCAAGAGGGGCGCCGTCTGGGGGTCGGTGACGACGGTGGCCCCCTCGAAGAGGACCGCGCCGGACGGCGGCGGCTCCTGCCGCGCCGAGACGGGCAGGCAGAAGGCCGCGAGAAGGAGGAGCGAGCTACGGGCACGCATGACGCGAGCTTCGCAGGACGACCTCGGTACCGCAAACGCCAACGGCGGGTGTAGATTTGCGAGGGCTCGAGCAGTTCGGGCCTCGCCTTGGATCAGGGGGATCGCTTTGGGCACAGCGACGACGTCGCAGGACTGGTGGGAGTCGCTGCAGCCGGACAGCAGAGTCTGGCGGCAGGGACGCCTGGGACATCTCGTGCTGTCCGTACAGCGCGAGGGCCCGGAGTGGATGGTGCACAGCGAGCATGTGCCCGAGCGCAACGAGATCGCCTCGTGGCAGGAGCTCGGAACCGTCTCTGCCGAGACGCTCGCTGGTGCCGGACGCTTCCTCTTCGACGGCCCCGCGGAAGCCTTGGAGCTGCGCCCGGCGCTCGCCGATCGACCGGTCATCGCTCGTCCGCGCAATCCGATCACGGTGCCGATCGGTCACCGAGCCACCGTCTACGTCGGCACACCGCTGTGGGTCCAGCTGCTGCAGTCGGGCCATCGCGAGGTGTTGGCGGAGGTCTCGGCAGAACGACTCTCGCTGACCTGGTTCGGGGAGACGATGAAAGTCGGCGAAGTCTGCTACTCCACGGCGACCTCGGCGCGCCTGCACCTCGAGAACTTCCCGCCTCTCCCCGACTACGCCATCACCCGCGTCACCCTGCGCAACGACGGCGCTGCGCCGCTGCGCTTCACGCAGATCAAGCTGCCCGTGGCGACGCTCTCCCTGCTGCGCAACGAGGCCGGTCAGCACTTCACCGAGCCGGTGCGCATGACGCAGACCGACGGCGGACTGACGAAGATCGACGTCCAGGCTCCGTCCTCGGGAGACGCGCTCTTCCAGGGACTCACCAAGGCTAGCGAGCCTCGGAATTCCAGCAGCGACCGCACCCTTGTCGAAACGGCGTTCGAGAGGCTCTTTCGATGACGACGCTGAGCCTCGTCGACTGGCAGGCGATCCTGCTGAACGAAACGACTTGGAGCATCGTGCGCGCGACCTTCCTGGTGATCGCCGGGCTGATCGCCGTGCGGGTCGCGCGGAGCGTGCTCAAGCGGGTCACCGCCGACCGTCTGTCGAGGGCCCACTCCCTCCTTCTGCGCCGCCTCGTCACGACAACGCTGCTGGGCCTGACGCTCGCTTCGGCTCTCCAGAACCTCGGCATGCAGCTCTCCGTACTCTTCGGGGCTGCCGGCATCGTCACGCTGGCGCTCGGCTTCGCCTCCCAGACGTCAGCGTCCAATCTCATTGCTGGCATCTTTCTGATCGGCGACGACACCTTCAGCATCGGTGACGTGATCTCGGTCGGCGGCACGACGGGAGAAGTCGTGAGCATCGACCTACTGTCGGTGAAGCTGCGCAAGTTCGACAACGTGCTCGTCCGGATCCCCAACGAGACGCTGATCAAGACGCAGGTCGAAACTCTGACGCGGTATCCGATCCGTCGGATTCAACTCAGCCTGACGCTGCCATTCGACGAGTCGGTCGAGAAGCTCACCGAGGCACTCTTCGCGGCTGCCGATCGCGATCCGCTCCTCCTCGAAGAGCCGGCACCGGTCGTCACCTACTCGGGCTTCGGCGAGTCGGGGCTCGAGCTGGCGGTCTTCGTCTGGGCGGCGCGCGAGAACTTCCTCACCGTCAAGAACAACCTGCAGGCGAACATCCTCGACGAGATTCGAGCCCGCGAGCTCCGCCTCGCCGTCAACGAGGTCCGTGTCGAGCTGAGCTCCGTCGATCCCGCGCCCTGACACATCGCTCGCTCAAGGACTCGGCAGAGCCGAAGGTCGGAGCCTGCCGGCAGGCTGTCAGCGTCGTCCGACAGCACCTTGCTGCCTCGCCCGACCGCGCGGACGACACCTCACAGTTAGCGTCTCTCTCGTCGTTCGACGCTGAGCTCTTCGGCGTTCGGACGGTCCGGGACGAACGGGAGACGTCATGACGCACCTGAGCATCATCAACTGGAACGTCGGCGGTGGAAAGCTCCTCGGTCTCGCCGCCGAGCAGCGGCGCCCGTACCGAGAGGGGCTCAACACGGCGCTGGCGCAGCTGTGCGCGGAGCACCGGCCGGACGTGCTCTGCCTGCAGGAGGTGATCCGCTACGTCGGGCTCGACGGCCAGGCTCGCGACCTGATCGTCGCGCCCCCGGGCTATCACTTCCAGTTCTTTCCGATCCTCGACACGGGCCGGCACAGTCACCCCACCCGCTGGAACCGCTACCGCAACAACGGCAACTGGATGTCCGACGATTTCATCGGGCAGGGACAGGGCATGCTCTGGCGCGACGATCTTCCCCACAGCGCACTGTGGGACTTCGAGGCGAGTCGGCCCGGTCCCAGCCTGCGCGCCGAGTCCATTCCGATCGAGACCGGCCTCTTCGTCGGCGACCGCGACACGGAGCCACGAGCGGCCGTCGTGGCTCACTTCCAGTACGAAGGCGACGAGCCCCGCAGCTTCTTCGTCGTCAACACCCATCTGTCGACGCTGCACGGAGAGCGCGAAGGGAATCCGGCCCGTGACGAGCTCGGATACGAGACTCGCATGGCCCAGCTACGCATCATCCTCGAAGGTATCGTCGCTCGTCACACGGCCTGGTGCCAGCTCCTCCCCGACAAGGCAGGGCCACCCGCTGCTCCCCCTTGGATTCTGGCGGGAGACCTCAACACGAGCCCCGACTCGCGTGAGGTCGCACGCATTCTCGATTTCGGATTCCGTGACGCTTCGCCGCACAAGGGCGAAGGCAACAAGACATCGGGACTTGGCAACCCTCCCACGCACACCGTGGACTACGTCTTCGCCACCTACCACGAGCGTTGGCAGGAGCTCGGCCCCAGCTTCGAACAACTCGCCGTCAACTCTCCGACACCGCTCCTCGAGTACAGGGTTTCCGACCACTATCCGGTTGTCGCCCTGATTCCTCTGGTCGAGAAGGAGCGCTGCGCGGCGCTCGCCTGAGACGGCGGAAGGCCATGTGTTCAAATCTCCGTCGACCACCACCATCGACAAGGGAGAAGGCATGGATCGCAGAGACTTCCTGGCCGCTCTGGGCGCGGCCGCCGCGCTGCCGCTGAGCTGCGCTGACGGACCGGACACGTCCACCGAGTCCGAAGGGGCTCCGCCGCCGGTCGCCCGGCCGCGCTTCGAAATCTCTCTTGCCCAGTGGTCGCTGCACCGCACCTTCTTCGGCAAGGCTCTCGACAACGGTTACACCGAGCTCTTCACCGGGCTGCTCCAAGACCCGCCGTCGGCCCTGCAGGGCGAGCGCAAACCTCTCGAGTTCGCCCAGATGGCCCGGGAGCTCGACGTCTCGGCGATCGAGTACGTCAACACCTTCTTCTTCGACCGCGCTCAGGACGACGAGTACATCGCGGAGCTCGTACGCCGGGCCGACGGCGAGGGCGTACGCAGTCTCCTGATCATGTGCGACGCCGAAGGCGACCTCGGAGACGCGGACGGCGAACGGCGCGCCGCAGCCGTCGAGAACCACCGCAAGTGGCTCGAATGCGCCGCCGCTCTGGGCTGCCACTCGATTCGCGTCAACGCCGCCAGCAGCGGCTCCTACGAGGAGCAGCAGAAGCTCGCCGCAGAGGGGCTGCGCGGCGTCTGCGAGATCGCCGACCCGCTCGGGCTCGACGTGCTGGTCGAGAACCACGGCGGACTCTCGTCCAACGGCCAGTGGCTCGCCGGCACGCTGGAGCTCGTCGATCACCCGCGCAGCGGCTCGCTTCCCGACTTCGGCAACTTCACCATCTCCGAGACCGAGACCTACGACCGCTACCAAGGTGTCGCCGAGCTGATGCCGACGGCCCGGGCAGTCAGCGCCAAGAGCTATGCCTTCGATGCCGACGGCTCCGAGACCACGATCGACTACGAGCGCATGCTGCAGATCGTGCTCGACGCCGGCTACGACGACTACGTCGGGATCGAGTACGAGGGCACCGAGCTCGAAGAGCTCGAGGGGATTCAGGCGACGAGGCGTCTGCTCGAGAAGCTCAGAGGCTGATCGCGGCGCCTTCAGCGATCCGGTTGTTCAGCCGGCTCGGCCCGTTCGAGCGTCACCGGCGGCCTCGGCAGATGGTGAATGACGCCGTTCGCATCTCTTTCCACCTCGGCGAACGTCAGCCATCGACGACCGACGAGCAGGCACTCGTGGGGCGAAGCGCGACGGTGGAACGGGTTCGTCCTGCTGAGGCGCGCCATCAGACCGCGATCGCAAGCCGCCGTCCTCGGACTGTCCTCGAGCCCGAGGGCGTGACCGATCTCGTGTGCGAGGTTGAGTCCCCTCGAGCCGCAGGGCACGTTGCGCCCCTTCGAGTCGCGCGCGAAGCGGAAGAGCTTGACCTTCCGACCGACGATCGTGCCGCAGTGGTCGTTGCCGCTCGAGCCGTGGTCATACTCGATGTGCAGAGACTGATCGCCGGGAATCCCGTTCAGCAGTCGAGGGAAGTCCGAGGAGTAGTTGCTGCAACGGCTCCAGGCATCGATCGCGCCCTCGACCACGCGGCTCAGGCGTTCGCTGGGCTCGTAGAGCAGCCCGATCGTGCCGCTCACCAACTGACTCGTCGAGGGCAGCTCTGTGCATGCGGGAGCCTCGGCTCCCTCGCTCGCCACGACGCCGAAGAGCGCCGCGAGGCCGCCGGTCCAGAAGATCCAGTCCAGCATTTTCGTTCCCTCCATGGAACGCGGCTCTCAGGAGCCGACTGTGCGCTTTTTCATTGCTACGCAGACGCCGAGCCGTCGTTCCCTGCTTCTCTCGGGCAGCCGCCAGAGCGTGCTGGATCGCCGCTTTGTCGCCATGGAAGGCGGGAAGCGAAAGAGGTCCATTTCGGCCTATGCTGAGGCGATGCACTCGGGAGAACCGCCATGACGCCGAAGTACCAGCCTGCAGACTCGATGAAGTCACCGCGCTTCGCGGGCGTGCGCACGTTTGCGCGACTTCCCCACGTGACGACCCTCGAGTCGGTGGATCTGGCGATCGTCGGCGTCCCCTTCGATACCGGCGGCACCTACCGCGTCGGTGCGCGCTTCGGTCCGGAGTCCATCCGCAGCGCCTCCGCACTGCTGCGCCCCTACAACCCCGCGCTCGAGGTCGACGTGTTCGACAGCATCTCCTGCATCGACTTCGGCGATCTCGACGTCGTGCCGGGCTACCTCCCCGAGGCGCACGCTCAGATCACCGAAGCGGCGCAGCCGCTGTTCGCCGCTGACGTGGTCCCGATCTTCCTCGGCGGCGATCACTCGGTGTCGCTACCGCTTCTGCGAGCCGCAGCCGCCCAGCATGGGCCCCTGGCCCTCGTTCACTTCGATTCGCACTCGGATCTCTGGCACGGTTACTACGGCGGTAAGGACACGCACGGGACCCCGTTTCGCCGCGCGGTCGAGGAAGGCCTCGTCGATGTCGACCATTCGATTCAGGTCGGGCTGCGCGGCTCGGTCTACGACGCCGCCGACGCCCGCATGACGACCGAGGTCGGCATGGAGCTGATCACGGGTCCCGAGCTGCACGCTGTGGGAATGGCCGCAGCGACCGAGCGCATTCGCGCTCGCGTCGAAGGCGTTGCCACCTACGTCACTTTCGACATCGACTTCGTCGACCCGGCTTTTGCGCCCGGCACGGGCACACCCGAGGTTGGCGGCTTCACCGGCTAC
The DNA here is from genome assembly GCA_039026915.1 of Acidobacteriota bacterium. Lineage (GTDB taxonomy): Bacteria > Acidobacteriota > Thermoanaerobaculia > Multivoradales > Multivoraceae > JBCCLJ01. Next base: position 11,849 of record JBCCLJ010000105.1, on the reverse strand, counting down.
GAGTCGCTGCAGCTGGTCCGAGGTCTGCGCGGACTCGACATTCGCTCCTTCGACCTCGTCGAGGTCATGCCGATGTACGACCCGACCGGCGTCACCTCACTTCTCGCCGCCAACCTCGCGCACGAGTTCATGGCGCTGACGGCTCTGCGATCCTGAGAGGCCGGCGCCGACGTCAGGGGCCCGCTTCGGCCAGGCCGCCATAGACCGGTCCGAGGCGCTCTCGGATCTGATTCTGACGCGCCTTGAAGTCCTCGAGGGTGCGTCCGGAACGTGCAAACCAGCCGCGGTCCGCCACCTCCAGCTCGGGGTCGGACTCGGCCACGCGCAACCGTTCGACGAACTCCTCGATGCTGACCGTGTCCGAACCGAACTCCTCTACGTAGCGAACGAAGCGCCATGGAACCTCGGGCGATGCCCGATAGGCGTCTTCGCGACGGTTGATCTCCGCCCGTCCCTGACCGCTGTTGCGCACGAGGCGCCGCGACTCACGCGTCTTGCAGTCCTCGAAGTCCTCGGCGAGCGCGTAGCACTCGGCTCGAGCGCGCCGCAGAAAGGACTGCCACGGACCGAGCGCACCCGAGACGTGCGTTCGTTCGAGGAACTGCTCGGGCTCGAGTGAGCCCGCGGCGTGGAAGCGACCGAGACGATCGGCCTCGCCGACGGCCAACAGGTAGCTGAAGCCGAACATCATGGTGCACATGCCGCCGAGCATGGCCGACAGCTGCCAGAAGAGCGGCCCGCACTTCTGCCTCGACTCGGGCAGATCGACGGACTGGGCTCGTCTTTCGGCACGCAGGTAGAACCACACCATGAGAGCGACGGCGACGAGGACCAACGCGGTGTGCAGTGGCCAGAGAACGTCGATTCGCGCACCCAGGTAGCGCGCGAAGATCACGGTGAGGGCCGGACCGACGATCGAAGCGTTGCCGGCGACGTTCTCCGAGTAGTCCTTTCCCAGCTCCCGGTGTCGTTGAGAGAAGAAGTACGACGCCGTGTACGCATAGAGGACCAGGGGTACCAGGAGGACGGCCGTCTCCGCATTGAACAGCGGCGGCAACGACTCGGTTCCGAGAGGCGTCCGACGAAGAAGATCCGGCAGACGCGCGACGAGCCACGGTACGGCGCCGCTGCGCAGCACCGCAACCACGAGACTGAAAAAAGTGATCGCGATGCCGAGGCCGAGAAAGAAGCGCACGCGGAAGCGCTTCTTGCGCAGGGGCGGCAGGGCTCCGAGAAACTCTTCTACGTCGAAGTCCGTGCGCGTGCCGGCAACCCAGGTAGCCAGGCCGCTGAAGCAGAGGAGAGCGACGCCGAGAAAGACCCAGGGCAGGTAGGCCCTGGGAATGCCGTCGCCGAGGACACCGAGCATCACCGACGGGATCACGAAGGTCAGGCCGAGAATGCCCCAAGAGCCGTCGAGCGAACGGAGCTCGCCGTACCAGAGGGTCCTGCGCAAGGCCGGCCGGCTGAAGAGCGGACCGAGAATGCGGTAGCCCACGGGCCGCGTCTTCTCGAGCGGCGGCTGCAGCAGCATCTCGAAAGAGAGCCGGTGACCGACCCAGAGAAGCGCGCAACCGGCCAGAACGATCGGCACGTTGAAAAGGAGTGGCCAGCCGCTTCCCCAGGAGACCGGCGTGACTCCAGCGAAGGCAAAGACGAAGAACGCCCAGGGCCACTGCTTCGCCAGGGTTTCGAAGTGACCGGCGCGGCGCCACGTGCCGAAGGCGAGGAAGGTGAGGCAGAGCACGACGAAACAGAGCGCCAGAATCAGCGCCTGCTGGTTGAGGTTCAGCGCGTAGCGGTCGCCGTCTTCACGCAGCTCCCGGAAATACGTCGGCAGGTTGAGAAAGAACCAGCCTCCCAGCGACAGGCTGAGCCAGGCGAGGATCGTCAGGCTGACGTGGACCCAGTACTTCAGCGTCCGCGAGACAGGCAGCGCCAGGCTGAACTCCTCCGTGCCCTGCCGCCGATCGGAGCCGCTCAGGCGCCCGGCAAAGAGAATCGCGCCAAAGAGCGTCGGCATCGCCCAGAAGATCAACTCCGGCGGAGCCGCGCGCCCCCACGCCAGGAGCAGCCCAAGAACCAGCGAGATGATCCACACGCCGAGCACGGTGCCCCAGACGAGCTCGTGGATCTTGATCTCGAGCTTGACCAGACCGCGCGCAGCGGGAGGCAGAGGACGCAGCCAGAGAGAGTCGGAGCCGAGGCTCACGACCGGCTCTCCTGCTCGCCGAGCAGCTCGACGAAGAGCTCTTCCAGGTCGAGGGGAAAGACGTCGACGCTCGCGCCCGCCTCACGCAGCGGATTCAGCTGAGCGTCGTCGTCGAGACCGACGATCGCCTGCAGCACCCGCCCCTCTCTGCGGGAGCGCCAGGCTCCGGCGACGTCGAGGCCTGCCGGCACGTCTTCCGGAAAGACCGCCTGCACGCGACGCGCCCTCCCCTGCAGTTCTTCGATCGAGTGCGAGAGCAGCATCTTGCCGTCCGCCAGCACTCCGATCGTGTCGGCCGGGCGCTCCATGTCCGAGAGGATGTGCGTCGAGAAAACGACCGTGCTCCCATCGCCTTCGAGCAGCAGGTCGATCAACTCCTCGAGCAGGTCGCGCCTTGCCACGGGATCGAGGCTCGACGCCGGCTCGTCGAGCAGCAGGACTTCCGGACGCGACGCGAGAGCCAGCACCAGGGCGACTCCCTGCTGCGCACCTCCCGAGAGCTCGGCCCAGGGGCGATCCCACGGCACCTCGAGTCGGCGCGCCACGCGGCGCGCGTGCTCGTTGTCCCACTTCGGGTAGAAGTGACCGACGTAGTCCGCGAGTTCCTCGGCAGTCAGCTGAGGGTGCAGCTTGGCGTTCTGAGAGACATAGGCAACGCGGGCGCGGTGCGCCTCGGGAGCCTGAGAGAGATTGAGGCCCAAGACCCGGGCCTCGCCGCTCGTCGGGTGCTGGAGTCCCATGAGAAGCCGCAGAAGCGTCGATTTGCCCGCACCGTTGCGGCCGAGCAGGCCGTAGAAGGAGCCGCGCTCGATGCTGAGGTCGAGTCCGTCGAGCACCGGGCCTTCACCGAAGTCCTTCGACAGCGCGCTGGCCTCGATGACGACGTCGGTCGTGTGGCTCTCGTACTCGTCGCTCAACTCTTGTCTCCTTCTTGACGTTCCATCCGGTCGAACTCGTCGCGCACCAGGCGCACGACGCGCTCCAGATCGACACCCATCTGTACCGCTTCGACCACGAGCTGACGGGCGCTCTGTCGCAGCGCCTTGTCGACGTCGGAGGCCGACATCGGGCTCGCGCTCTCGGCGACGAAGACGCCGCGCCCCTGCTGACGGTCGAGAACCCCGGCGCTCTCGAGCTCGGTATAGGCCTTGATGACCGTCGTCGGGTTGACGCCCAGACCGCGCGCGAGGTCGCGAATCGAGGGCAGCTTATCGCCGGCGGCGATCGACCCGGAAGCCACGTAGTAACGGATTTGATCCATGAGCTGTCGGTAGGCGGGCACACCACTGCTCGAGTCGAGCTGCAGGTGGACCTGAAACGCCATCATCACCGGATCGCTCCCCCAGTGGAGGAACCGAAGCGCACCCAGACCGCGGTGCGATCGTCGCTCGGCTGGCCGCCGAGCTCCAGGTCGAGCTGCTCGACGAATCGGTGCAGCGTCTCCTCACCGAACTCGTCGCCCGAGAGCAGAGACGTCACGCGCTCCTCGAAGCGGGCGTAGCCGAGAAGCTCACCGTCACCGGTCGGCGTCTCCGGCAGTCCGTCGGAGACGATGAGCAGCTGGTCTCCCGGAGTCAGTTCGAGCCGTCCCGTCTCGTAGGTCACCGCCGGCCGCAGCCCCAGAGGCAGTCGCGGCCCCGCCAGCTGCACCGAGCGAAGTCCTTCGGCGCCGAAGTGAAGCACGTCGGGTGCCCCGGCAGAACAGGCGTTGACGACGCGCTCGTCGAGATCGATCTCGAGCAGCGACAGTGCGACGAAGTCGCGATCGCGCGTGCGCTCCCCCACCTCGACGTTGAGATCGGTCATCACGCGTCCCGGGTCGGCGTGACCGGCGCTCATACGCAACGCCGTCTGTACCGAAGCCATGACCAGACCGGCCGCGAGGCCCTTGCCGGAGACATCGCCGACGGTGACGCTCCAGCGCCGACCGTTCGCGTCGCTGAACCAGTCGTAGAAGTCGCCCGAGACCTCGTGCAGAGGCTCGCCGTAGGCGACGATCGAAAGCTCGTCGGAGACGAGCGCCTCGGGCAGAAGCCGCCTTTGAGCTTCCCGAGCGCTCGCGATCTGCGAGTCGAGGGACTCGCGACCGTCGACGAGCGGCAGGGCGGCCGGCACTCGATATCCGGATTCGTGAGATTCGATCCAGCCCTCGCGCTCGAGCCGCTCCAGGCCGCGCGCGACGAGAGACGGATGAGCTCCGGCGCCGCGCGCCAAGGAACGGAGGGCAGGCAAGCTCTGCAGCGACTCGATGCGACCCTCGCGGACCCAGCCGCGCACCTGCTCAGCGACCTGATCCGGAACGGCCTTTCCGGTGCCGCGTTGGAGACGCAGTGTGAGGGGAATGTCGGGGGTTGCGGCCATGAGGTCTCGGATCGTTCGCGGCCAACTGTTTGGCGCGACCCAAACAGTATACGTGACCCTGCGAGAGGAGTTGCACCGTCTCGGACTGACGAACTGACCCGATTCTCTGATACGGTCAGTTCATGCAATCGAGCTCCGTCCCAACCTTCGACGACCTGCTGCGCCTTGCCGAGGCTCACGGCGAGCCAGCGCTCGATCCACGCCGTGAACGCAAGCGCAGTCGCATTCTCAGCGCAGCGACGCAGCTATTCATCCAGCACGGCTATCGGCGCGCCAGCCTCGACGACGTCGCCGCCCGGGCCGGTGTCGCCAAGGGCACGGTCTACCTCTACTTCCCCAGCAAGGCCGACCTCCTCGTCGCTGCGCTCCAGTCGGAGCGACTGCGTATCCTGCAGGACTTCGAGCCCGTCTTCCGCGATGGCCTCCAGGGAGCCGAGCGACTGGAGACGTGGCTGTTCACAGTGCTGCAGAGTATCTCCAAGCTGCCCCTCTCGCGGCGCCTCCTGCAGGGAGATCACGAGATCGCCGCCGTGCTCGACGACCTCGACGAAGATCTGGTCCGCCAGATGCTCGACCTCAAAGTGGGCTTTCTCGCCCCCTTCGTCGCCGAGGCCCGAGGCCGCTCCGAACCGAACGACGAGGATCGAACCACAGCGCAGGTCCTGATCGGCGTCTTTCAGAGCTCGGGCTTTTTCTATGACGAAGAGCTGGCTCTCGGCCTCGACCGCGACACCTTCCACCGCCACATCGTGGGCATGCTCGTCGCCGGCATCACCAACGGCTCCCCCGTCCCGGAGGCCCCATGAGACTCAGCTTCTTTCTCGCTCTCTCGATGCTGCTGGCCTCAGCCCCGGCCGCCGTCGCCGAGGACGTCAACCGGCTCCTCGAGCGCGTCGACGATCTGATGCGCGGCGACTCCAGCCAGGGGCGCATGACGATGCGCGTCAAGACCAAGCGCTTCGAGCGCGAGATGACGCTCGAGAGCTGGTCCAAGGGCAGCGAGAAGAGCCTCATCCGCATTCTCGAGCCGGTGAAGGAGCGAGGCACCGCAACGCTCAAGGTCGGCGACAAGATCTGGAACTACCTGCCGAAGATCGACCGCACGATCAAGGTTCCTGGCTCGATGATGTCGGGGAGCTGGATGGGCAGCCACTTCACCAACGACGATCTGGTGCAGGAGTCACGCTACTCGGAGGACTTCGACTGCACGCTCGCCGGCGACGAAGAGGACTGGAGCGTCACCTGCATTCCGCACGAAGACGCTCCCGTTGTCTGGGGTCGCGTGCTGCTCGTCCTGAGCAAGTCCGACGAGCTTCCCCGCGAGGCCCGCTTCTTCGACGAGGACGGCGAGCTGATTCGCACGATGCTCTACGACGACGTACGCTCCGTCGGCAGCCGCAAGTTCCCGACGCGCCTGCGCGCCATTCCTGCCGACGAGCCCGGGGAATTCACCGAGATCGTCTACGCCGATCTCGAGTTCGACGTCGACCTCGACGATCGGCTGTTTTCTCTGCAATCGCTGAAGCGCTGAGCCAGGTCAGAGCACCGTGAAACGCATTCTAAGCCTCGCCTGGCGCAATCTCTGGCGCACGCCGCGGCGCACGTCGGTGACGCTCGCCGCCATGACCCTGGCGACGTTCTTCATGATCGTCTACACCTCACTCATGCAGGGCTATCTGCGCGACCTCGAACGTGACGTCGTCGAGGTCGAGATCGGCGATCTGCAGATTCACGCTTCGGGCTACCTGGAGCGACCCTCCCTCTACGCGCTGATGGAAGACGCCGACGCCGTTGTCGCTGCGCTCGAGGAGGACGGGCTCGCAGCAGCCCCTCGCCTGCTCTCCGGCGCGCTCGTCGCCGGCGAGGACAACTCTTCCGGAGCTCTCCTGCGCGGCGTCGACGTCGAGCGCTCGCAGCGTGTGACGCAGGTCGCCAACCGAATCGAGACCGGACAGTGGCTCGCCGAAAGCGACCCTCGAGGAGTCGTCGTCGGGCGGCTTCTCGCACGCACTCTCGAGGTCGACCTGGACGATGAGCTGGTCGTGCTCGGCCAGGCGACGGACGGCAGCATGGCCAACGATCTCTTTCGCGTGCGCGGCGTGCTCGGCAGCGTCTCGGAAGCGACCGACCGCGCGGCGGTCTTTCTTCCCGAACAGACCTTCCGCGATCTCTTCGGGATCGCCGAAGGAGCACATCAGATCCTCGTGCGCAGGACGCCGCAGCAGACTCTCAACGAGGCCTCGGCCCTCGCCGAGAGCGCGGCGAGCCAGCACGATCCGCGAACCTGGCGCGAGCTGATGCCGTTCATGGCGACGATGATCGACACGGCGAGCTCCGCGATCTTCATGGTCTCCGGGGTCATCTACATCGCCATCGCGATCCTCATCCTCAACGCCATGCTCATGGCCGTCTTCGAGCGCATTCGCGAGCTCGGCGTGCTCAAGGCGATCGGCATGAGTCCGCGCAAGATCCTCCTGCTGATCCTGACCGAGGCCCTACTGCAAGCGCTCGCGGCCGTCGCTCTCTCCGTGGCCCTCGCCGCTCCCGCTCTCTGGTACCTCGTGAACCGGGGCATCGACGTGGGGAGCCTCGGCAACATCACGATGGGCGGCGCCAACTTTCCCAGTCTCTGGCGCGGCGCTGTACAGACGAGCACATTCCTCGGCCCGCTCTCGGTCTTCTTCTTCCTCGTCCTGCTGGGCGTCCTCTATCCGGGCTACAAAGCCGCCAGCATCTCGCCCGTCGAGGCGATGCGACACAACTGACATGAGTTCTTCGCAGCACCGACGCAGCTCGCTTCTGTCACTCGCCTGGCGCAACCTGTGGCGCAATCGGCGACGCACGGGGATCACCCTGGCGTCCATCGTCTTCGGGGTCTTTCTCGCGATCCTGATGACCGGCATGCAGGACCAGCAGTGGGCCGACATGATCGACAATGCCGCGCGCAGCGGCGGCGGCCACGTCACGCTCCAGCACCCGGAGTACCGCGAGACGCCCTCCCTCAAGCGAACGATTCTGGGAACGGAGACGTTGCGCGCGGCGGTCGAGTCGACGACGAGCGTGACGGCGGTCAGAGCACGGGTCACCGGCAGCCTCATCCTCAACACGGCCGGCGAGAGCTTCGGCGCCGGCTTCATCGCCTACGAGCCCGAGCTGGAAACGGAGGAGACGCTACGCCTCCTCGGCAACATCGCTGTCGGCGAGACGCTCGCAACCGGAGACGAGCGCGGCATCGTGCTCGGCGAGATCCTGGCGCGCAACCTCGGCGTCGAGATCGGCGACAAGGTCGTTTACACCGGCACCGACAAGGACGGCGAGATCACCAGCGGCTTGTGCCGCGTCCGCGGGCTCATCCGCACCGGTGCACCGTCGGCCGACGCAAGCCTGGCGCTGCTGCCGCTCTCCGCGCTGCGCAAGACGCTCGGCTTTGCCGACGACGAAGCGACCCAGCTCGCCGTCTTCCTCAGCGACCAGAGAGCCACCGACGTCGCCGTAGAGGCGTTGCGCCCGGTGATCGGAGAGCGCGCCGAGGTGCTCGGCTGGCACGAGGCTCGTCGAGAGCTCGCGGCCTTCATCGCCATGAAGGTCGGCGGCGCGCGCGTCTTCGAGATCCTCATGGCCCTGCTCGTCGCGGCCGGCATCTTCAACACGCTCTTCGTCAGCGTCATGGAGCGACTGCGCGAGTTCGGCATCATGGTGGCGATCGGCTGGAGTCCCGCCCGGCTCTTCCGACTGGTGATGCTCGAAAGCCTGCTTCTCGGCCTCGTCGGCCTCGGGGCGGCGCTGCTGTTCACGGCGCTGCCCTACTACTACCTGGCTCGCAACGGCCTCGACCTGACGGGCCTGATTCCCGAAGAGCAGACCGAGGTCGCCGGCGTCGCCATGGAGATGCACCTGAACTTCGGCATCTTTCCCGAGAGCTTGGCCGTCATCCTCGTTGCTGCCCTCCTGGCAGTCTTGCTGGCCGGCATCTATCCGGCGTGGCGAGCGGGGCACGTCGAACCGATCGAGACGATTCGACTCGTCTGAGTCGAGACCTCTTCAGCTGCAAGGAGAAGGCGATGGCGCCAGCTGACAGCACAGAGACCCTCCTCGCCGCGCGCGGCGTTCGCAAGACCTACCGACAAGGCAAGCTCGAGGTCGAGGCGCTGCGCGGCGTCGATCTCGAGATCCGTCGCGGCGAGTTCCTCGCGATCTGCGGCCCGTCCGGCTCCGGCAAGACGACGCTGCTCAACCTCGTCGGCGCGCTCGATCAACCGACCCGCGGCAGCATCGTCCTGGAAGACAAGGATCTGGCGACGCTGAGCAAGAAGGAGCTGAGTCACCTGCGCCGCGACCGCATCGGCTTCGTCTTCCAGGCCTACAACCTCATGCCGGTGCTCACCGCCTACGAGAACGCAGAGATGGTGCTCTGGGTGCAGGGTGTCGACGAAGAGACGCGGCGCGAACGCACCATGGAGGTCCTTCACGCCGTCGGTCTCGAGGGACTCGAGGATCGCCGACCAAACGAGCTCTCGGGGGGTCAGCAGCAGCGCGTCGCCATCGCCCGCGCGATCGCCGCCGACCCGGCGCTCGTGCTCGCCGACGAGCCGACGGCCAACGTCGATTCCGAGACCGCCGAGCTCCTGCTCGACCTGATGCAGTCGCTCAACCGGGACCACGGAGTGACCTTCGTCTTCTCGACACACGACCCGCTCGTCATGGAGCGCGCCGAGCGACTCGTTCGGCTCGTCGACGGCACCATTGCGTCCGACGAGCGCCGCGCCAGCGCATGACGCGAGGAGGTCGCGTCGCCCTCACGCTGGCGACAGCGCTCCTCGCCGTCGCTGGATACGGCCAGGCGCCGGAAGACGATGTCGTGGAGCCAACTGCTGAGCCTCTGCTCCGCGCCGAACTCGGCGGAGACGTTCGCTACTTCCAGTTCGTCGGGCTCGAGGGCTCGGTCGGCGAAGAGCATGCCGAGCGAGGCGCTCTGCGGCTCAAGCTCGACGCCGAGCTCGGTGAGCGCTGGCGCTTCGAGGGCCACGGTCTCCTCCAGGGAGCCTCGCCGCCGGCGCTGGGCGGCGGCTTCTCGCTGAGCCAGGGGCGCGCCACTCGCTACTTCGACGTCGACGCCGAGCTCGACGCCAACGACGACCGCACCATCGTCAGCGACATCGATCGTTTCAACGTGCGCTTCGACGGCCGGCATCTGCGTCTCACGCTGGGTCGTCAGGCGATCACCTGGGGCGTGAACTACTTCTGGCCCGTGCTCGACCTCTTCGCTCCCTTTTCACCCGAGCGCATCGACCGTGACTACAAACCGGGCGTCGACGCCTTGCGACTCACCGTTCCGGTCGGGCAGTTCTCCGAGATCGAAGTCATCGGAGCCCTTCAGGGTCGCGAAACGCGCGAGGACCGGAGCCTCGCCGCGCTGGGCCGCTTTCATCTCGGCAACGCGGACGTCGGCTTCATGATCGGCGACTTTCACCGCGACCGCGTTCTCGGCGCCTTCCTGACCGGGGACGTCCGTGGCTCGCTTCTGCGCGCCGAAGTCTCCTTCACCAGCACGAGCGACCGCGCCCGCGAAGAGGGTGATCCCGACGACTTCGTGCGAGCGACCCTCGGCCTCGACCGCCTGCTGACTCAGAGTCTGTCGTTCGTCTTCGAGACCACCTACAACGGCTACGGCACCAACGAGCCCGCCGACATCCTCGGCCTCTTCGGCCGAGAGCGCGTCCGACGAGGAGAGATCACGTCTTTCGGGCGCATCGCCTCGGGCGTCGCCGTCAGTTGGCAGACCCACCCCCTTCTCGGTCTCACCGGAGCGGCGCTGGTGAGCTGGAGCGACGGATCGGTGCTGTTGCAGCCCAGCGGCGTCTGGTCGCTGACGAACAACGGCGACCTGCTCTTCGGCGGCTTCCTCGGGCTCGGCGACTCATCGGAGACGGAGATCGCGTCGGAGTACGGCGCCACCCAGGCAACGGTCTGGGCCGCCCTTCGCTGGGCGTTCTAGAAGCGGTCGCGGCGCCACGAATCTCGGATTTCGCCACCCTCTGTTTCGCTTCTTTGCAGCAGACGACCGGCACGCGGTGTCGAGGATTCTGACGACGAGTGTCAGAAAAGGAGGAGTTGTCCGCAGGCGAAACCCTGCTCTGCCCCGAAGCGAGCTGCTTCGGGAAATCCTGGCAAGCGGCTTGCTCTATAGAGAGGCGCGCCGATTCGGCCCAGCCCGAAGATCCGTCTCTGATCCGTTTCTTTCAAACCAGCAACCCACACAGGTCCCATGCTCCGCCACCCATCGCCCCTCTTCCGACGTCTCGCCGCGGCGCTGCTCGTCGTCTCCGTCCTCGCCTCTCCCGCAGCGGCGCAGAAGCGTGACCTCTACCTGACGGACGTCGTGCTGAGCCGCGCTGTCGTTCCTGCGGGCAGCAGCTTCGTAGCGCGCTATTCGGTCGGGAACCACGGCGCTCGAGTCGACGAGACCTACCGCGAGCACCTCTATCTCTCGCAGGACGCCGAGCTGGATGCCGGCGACGTCATCATCGGCAGGAGCCACGGTCACACCTACGATCTCAAGACCTTCGACTTCCACCCGAGCGAGGTGACGGCGGTCATTCCACCCGAGACCGCGCACGGTGACTACTTCGTCCTCTTTCTGGCAAACAGCGACGCGGCCGTGCTCAACGAGGAGCCCTCGAACAACCTGACCGCGGTCCCTCTGCAGGTCGTCGCGGGCGGCGAGCCCGACCTCACCGTGGGCAAGCTGGCGCTCTCTCTGACGCAGAGCCCGGCAGGCAACCGAGTCGCCGTGACCTACGACGTCAAGAACAACGGTGACTCCGCCATCACGGCGTCCTATCGGGAGCGCATCTACCTCTCGGACGACGGCGCGCTCGACGCCACCGATCTCGAGCTCGCCCAGAGTCATCTGCACACCGCCGACCTGCTGCAGGCGCAGTCTCACGCCGCCACCGTGGAGATCGTGATTCCCTCGGACACCGCTTCAGGCACGTACCGCATCCTGGTGCTCGCCGACGCGGACCAGAAAATCCCGGAGGTGAACGAAGCCAACAACCTGACGGTAACGACCCTGTCGGTAACGCCCGGCGACAAGGATCTCAGGATTCAGGGCACGAAGGTCGAGCCTTCGAGGCTCGCTGCGGGACAGCAGACTCACGTCTCCTGGGAAATCGTCAACGCGGGGCAAGACCTGCTCACGGAGTCGTACCGAGAGCGCGTCTACCTGTCTGCGGATCGCAACCTCGACCCCTCGGACGAGCTCCTCGACGTCAGT